>NZ_JAUOSO010000014.1:0-160013 GCF_030548905.1 Shewanella sp. 2_MG-2023 | reverse complement strand
ATCGAAAAGGGAAATGCTGTTGTTTCCCTTTCGTCTGGTGTGGGCGAAGCGCCACGACCTTGATTAAGATCTTGATTAAGATCTTGATTTAGATTCGATTCAAATCTAGAAATCATTAGCTAACTAAAGCTGCTAACAAGTTTTGGGGCATAAACGAGTTACCCGTTTATGTGTTGCACTTTATCTATATTGGCTCAATTACTTAAGACCATCGCTTCAATCTAATCCATTGCCTGCCGCTGGGATGTTCAGGATGAACGGAATGTCGCGATCACATGGATGTGAAAAGCGGCCTTTTGTGCAAGCACGACTGTGACACGCAGCAAGTTCGTCCCTGAAAGCTCGGCCATGACAAATAACATCCATGTTAAACGGCCAGTTCGGCACCCATGCCTCTCGCTCATAGCGTTTCACACTGTGAAACTTCGCCATGTTTTCGAAGGTCTTGAACGCATCTACACTGGGATTATTGTCTCTTCGATTTGGCATATTCGTGCCAATTAAAAACTGCAAAGACCAAGAATCTTTTCAGCTAAAAGACTCCATTTGAATTGAGGACGTTGAAGAAAATCGCGTGAGCCTGACAGGAGGTCAGACTAGCTTTCGTGGTGCAGGGTCACTCCTTGGCATCCATGCCATCGTGACATTCATAAATCCATTTACTTCAGATGCACCACCGGAAGCGTTAGCATTTTCGAATAAGACCGACGTTAGCAACAAACGAAGTCAGAAACTGGAGTAATCCCCATCGAAAATTATGCGCTTTTCAGCATTTTTCGTCGGGGCAGCGGGGCCTAATTCTTTTACAGGGAGTATAGAGGGTATTGCTGTTGATACCCTTTTGGTCGGGTGTGGGTGGATAACCCACGATGTTAATCCAAACGAAGTTTGGAAATTCAGGATTAAATCCAGATATCAGAATCAGGTGTGGGCGAAGCGCCACGACCTTAATCCAAACGAAGTTTGGAAAATGTGGCTAACTACAAGTAACTTTCTTTTGAGCTTGAGTAATCCCCCTGAGTCTAAAGATACTTTTGAAACCAATTCACTAATTCCAAATTGACCTTTTCTTTGCTGTTTCTCAAATAATGGTTATCAGGATAAAGCACCAGTTTATGGGGAATATCATATTTGGTTAATGCATCAGCAAGTACGATAGATTGGTTTGCTGCCACACGTTTATCTTCGGTGCCGTGGATTAATAAGATAGGCACATTGGGGGATAAATTGCTGGCCCAGTTGATAACAGAGCGTTTTGATAACTCGGCATCTTTTTTGAGTTCATAATAAGGGATACGTTTCTTATAAACATTTTCCATTTCTGGGCGTTCTATTAACCCTTGTTGTAAATCCGATACACCCGCAATCGTAGCAATTGCTTTGATTTTGTTAGTTTGTTTCATTGCTAAGTGTGTTTGCATGCCACCGCGACTGCCACCATACATGCCAATACGCTGCGGATCTGCGCCTTCAATATTTGGGATGAAATCGAGTAGGGCAATAACGTCATTCACATCTTTTCCGCCAAATTCATCTTTTGCACTTGGCTGCTTAACGTGAACTCCACGGTATTGACTACCAATGATGACAAAGCCTTGCTCTACAATCGGAAATAGTCCGTACATCATTGCGCCAAAGACGACACTGCCAAAATTACCGTTACCACCACGGTTATAAACTAAAACAGGTAACTTAGTGTCAGATACTCTGGGCTTTATGACATAACCCATCACCTCGGTGTTATTTACCGAATAACTAAATGTGCTACAGGATAAATTCGCTTTAAAGTGATTGAAATCGTCTTCGCTAAAAGTAGCGTTAAATTGTGATAGTGCTTTATTGAATTTTTGTTCGATTTTTATCTTGTTTCGATATTTTTCTTCCATGAATTTATGCCAAGTATCGTATTCAGCAAAGATAGAACTAAAGCAATCAGTTTGATTACTGATGCGATCATCGTTAATTAAATGAATAGCTTGAGTACTGAAGGAAGAGAATAACAAGGTAAATAGTAGAAAATACTTTATCACGTGAACTCCATGTCTGTGATTAAACGTCTGTGATTAAACTGTTTTTGATGTCTATGTATTGAGTCGACTAACTTAAGTGATTGATAAAATGAAATCAACAGAGAAAATATGTCGTCAAAAAATTCAAAGTTAAAACGTTTTGGCTTTTTTAATGTTCAAATTGAATGGCAATAAACGGGGGAATTGGGCGAGTATGACAACATGAAGCATCACATCGGCTGCTTAACTCAACTCAACTCAACTTAACTTAACTCAAGCCAGTTTAACTCGAATCATTTCACAACCAAAGTTGATCAAGAAACTCTATATCAAACGTATGTTTGAATATCTTTTACTTTAGATATAAAAAAGACAGTGAGAATGGCATTAAAAAGCCCCTTAGAATCGAAACTCTAAAGGGCTAGTCAAGCTCTATGTAGCAAGTGAGCTGCAAGAGCTGTTTTGCGCTAACAAAACATCAAGGGTAACGTCCAATGTCCATAACAAGCTAATTGCATGCTCAAGACATCTTCCGTTGTATTGCTGCTCAACATGGTCCCAAAGGTGTTTCCAAAATTCAGCAGCAATATAAAACTAATTAGTACGCTTGGTACATTTCAACAAAAACACGTTTGTAGCTATTGATGAAACGCTCAAATAATTTAGTCATTTTAAAATCTCCACTCAGTAATAAATTCAAATTAGTAGAGTTGGGGATGTAACTTGAAATCCATTTTGTTCAAGTCCAATCGACCTTCTCTCAACACAGGACGAATTCTATATCTGTTCAAAAAATAGCTCAAACGAATAAAATTAATCTTTACCATTATTAAAACTAATCCAATATTTGGTTTCTTTAATGCTTCTTAATAGATTTTTTGGTATCTTAGTATTTAAATCAGTAAGTTATGTTTTTGGTTGTTTTATTTTATAGTTAGTAAATCTATTGCAGATATGTAAAAAGTTAATTTTTGGGTTTGATAATGTTTTCATTAGTTTTAGATAGTTTAGACTTAGTGATTTTACAAAAATGTAAATAAATCCCTACCAGCTATCAGTGGTAGGGTCAACACCTAAAAGGTGGTACTTTGCGCACCTACTCAAAACCCGCAAAAAACACATTTTTTATAAGTCATTTTGTTGATTGAGGTCAAATTTCGGTGGTATAAATTAAAGGTCTGCAGTATTTGTTGTTTGCTGTAAGTTGTTGAATTTAAAAGGTAAGCTAAAAGGTAAATAATGGCAGTCACGATCGCAGTCACGTTACGTGATTAAGTGTGATGTGAGTCTCACATTATTTGTGTTTTATCTGGCTAAATTGAGTTTTCGTAGAATGTTATAAAAGCGCTTAGTTAACATTGAATTAACATGTTAAAAAGAGCATTACTTTTAAATAAAATTTTTCCTGCAATGGCACTTGTTGTGATTGATGGGAATCATCATGGCATTTGGATGTACCGAGTAAGGAGTCGCCAATGATTATTGAAGAGGTTGTAGAGCTGTCACGATTGCAGTTCGCGCTAACAGCCATGTACCACTTTCTGTTTGTACCTTTAACTTTAGGTCTAGCTTTTATTTTGGCTATTATGGAATCGCTTTATGTGATGACTGATAATCAAATCTATAAAGATATGACCAAGTTTTGGGGTAAGTTATTCGGGATTAACTTTGCACTAGGTGTTACCACCGGTTTAGCAATGGAATTCCAGTTCGGTACTAACTGGGCATATTTCTCACATTATGTGGGTGATATTTTCGGCGCACCACTCGCAATTGAAGGCTTAATGGCATTCTTCCTAGAGTCGACTCTAGTGGGTATGTTCTTCTTCGGTTGGGATCGATTCAGTAAACGTCAGCATTTAGCAGTAACCTGGTTAGTCGCCATTGCTTCTAATATGTCAGCGTTATGGATTCTGGTTGCCAACGGTTGGATGCAAAACCCTGTCGGTTCTGTGTTTAACTACGAAACCATGCGTATGGAAATGACTAGCTTCGCTGAAGTGGTATTTAACCCTGTAGCGCAAGTTAAGTTTGTTCATACAGTGGCATCTGGTTATGTAGCCGGTGCGATGTTCGTTCTAGCTATTAGTTCTTACTACATCCTTAAAGGTCGTGACTTACCGTTTGCTCGTCGCTCGTTTGCGATTGCAGCAAGTTTCGGTATGGCATCTATCCTGTCAGTTATCGTGTTAGGTGATGAATCAGGCTATAAAGTGGGTGAAGTACAACGCGTTAAGTTAGCAGCGATTGAAGCTGAGTGGCACACTGAGCCAGCTCCAGCAGCATTTACTGCGGTAGGTTTCCCAAATCAAGAGAAGATGGAAACTGACTTCGCGATTAAAATTCCTTTTGCAATGGGTATCATTGCTACGCGTTCTATCGATGAGCAAGTAACAGGGATTATCGATTTAATCGACGAGCATGAGATCCGCATTCGTAACGGTATGGTTGCTTATTCATTCCTCGAGCAGCTTAAAGCTGGCGATGAAAGCCCTGAACTGCGTGCAAACTTTGAAGCAACAAAAGGTGACTTAGGTTACGGCTTATTGCTTAAGCGTTACACTGAAAACGTGGTTGACGCGACTGAAGAACAAATTAAAGCTGCTGCCAAGGATTCTATTCCTAACGTAGCGCCAATGTTCTGGTCATTCCGTATCATGGTTGGTGCAGGTATGATTATGTTGTTTGTATTTGCCGCAGCATTCTGGCAAAGCACACGTCATAAAATTGAAGAGAAGCCTTGGGTATTACGTGCGGCGCTTTACAGCTTACCACTGCCTTGGATTGCGATTGAATGTGGTTGGTTTGTGGCTGAATACGGTCGTCAACCTTGGACTATTTCAGAAGTGCTTCCGACCTTCATGTCAGCGTCAAGTCTAACGACTTCGGATCTGTGGTTCAGTATCATTTCTATCACTGTGTTCTACTCGATTCTATTAGTGATTGAATTGTTCTTAATGTTTAAGTTTGCTCGTCTAGGCCCATCAAGCCTTAAGACAGGTAGATATCATTTTGAAAACCAAGATGCTTAATCTGAGGACCTGATTATGTTTGATTATGAAATGCTAAGATTTATCTGGTGGGCTCTGATTGGCGTATTGCTAATAGGGTTCTCTGTGACCGACGGTTTTGATATGGGTGTGGGTGCGTTATTACCTGTAATTGGTAAAGACGATACTGACCGCCGTATTATGATTAATACCATTGCCCCACATTGGGATGGTAACCAAGTTTGGTTAATTACTGCTGGTGGCGCTTTGTTTGCTGCATGGCCTATGGTTTATGGCGTATCTTTCTCTGGCTTCTATGTGGCTATGATGTTGGTACTGTTTGCCTTATTCCTACGTCCAGTTGGCTTTGATTACCGCTCTAAAATTGAAGATCCAAGATGGCGTAAGTCGTGGGATTATGCATTATGTATTGGTGGCTTCGTACCACCGCTGATTATCGGTGTCGCGTTTGGTAACTTGCTTCAAGGCGTACCGTTTGATTTTGATCAGTTCTTACGTGCAACTTACCACGGTGGTTTATTCGGCCTATTAAACCCATTTGGTTTATTAGCAGGTTTAATTGCAGCGTTTATGTTTGTGATGCAAGGTGCATCATGGCTACAAATGAAGACTGAAGGTGAGCTACGTGTTCGTGCTGCTAAAGCTGCACAAATTACAGGCCTTTTAGTTGCTGTGTTATTTGCTATTGCAGGTGTTTGGTTAGTAAATGGTATCGACGGTTACGTCATTACCTCTGCTATCGACACTGCTGGACCTTCAAACCCAACGACTAAAACCGTTGCGGTTGAAGCTGGCGCTTGGTTAGCTAACTACGATAAGTACCCACTGACGATGTTATTCCCTGTATTGGGTCTGCTTATGCCAGTACTGGTTGTACTTGCTAGCCGTTTAAACCGTAGTGGTTTTGCATTCTTGTTTAGCTCATTAGCTATTGCAGGTATCATTTTGACATGTGGCGCAGCAATGTTCCCATTCATCATGCCATCTTCTTTAGACCCGAATGTAAGCTTAACAATGTGGGATTCTACAGCGAGTGAAATTACGCTTAATGTGATGACTTGGGCTGCAATCATTTTCGTACCGATTGTACTGAGTTATACCGCTTGGACTTATTACAAGATGTTTGGTCGTTTGAACCGTGAGTTCATCGAAAAGAACAAGACATCATTATATTAATTAAGGAGCCATTATGTGGTATTTCTCTTGGATACTAGGTGTATTACTAGCCTGTGCTTTTGGCATCATTAATGCGCTTTGGTTAGAAAACACTGAAAACTTAGATAGAATCAAAGAAGCTGATTCTGAAAAGTAATTAGTCGTTTAAGCTAATATTTAAAACCCTGCCATTGTGCAGGGTTTTTTATTGGCTAAGAAAAATATGGTCGCAGGTGAAGCTATTGATATAAAGAGCGTTGAGTATATAGCGTTGTGGTTAGCCTTATGACTGTGTTATCTGCTGATACTGTGCAGCAGTAATAAATTGACCAAAACTCTCGCACCAAACGATTAAGGTGTTGTACTCAGCGACATTCACGTTAGCCGTTATCGGCACTAAAAAGTTATCGAAGGTTTTGATGTCAGCGACCTGAACCATTTCTGATTTTAAGCGATTGAAGTCCGCTTCTGTTTCTACAAATTCTTTGGCCAAATAAACTTTAAAGTCGGGACCAGGTGAGAGTTTGCCATCGAGTGCGATAAATTCATCGCCGATAGTGACCGTGCCTTCGCCCCAATGTAATGCATCGCTGTCTTTTAGCTCGCGATTAAATTGAGCGGTAAATCGCTGTTGGGCGCTAATGGATAACACTTGTTCACTACTAGGCGCTTCAGGTGCTGTCAGAATTGGCAGGGCATAAATCCCAGCGCCAAAACCAATGGCGAGCACTAAGGCATGGGTCGAGAACAATGTTGCTATGGTGCGTTTTTTCATGGGCGGCCTATATTTCCTGTCATTGTTAAGTTTTCTAATAAAAAGGCATGAACTTTTCAGCTCATGCCTTCTATAAGACCTGCATTAATAGCGATAAATTTCAATTACCCGATTAATGCATATCAACAGCTAATTTAACCCTACATTCAAATTTAAACGTACCTCTAAATCTAAATACATGCTTAGACTTTAAAGAAGTTAATTTTAGTTTTTAGCTCACTAGCAAGTTCAGTTAAACCATCTGCAACCTCAACGGTTTCTCCTGCACGTTCTTGTCCTTCATTTGCCAAGGTGGATATTTGGTGTAGGTTACGGGTTATTTCATCTGCTACGGCGCTTTGCTGCTCTGTGGCACTTGCTATGCTACTGGTAAAGGTGGCTAGCTCACCGATGCTTACAGTTATTTGGCTCAATTGCTGACTTGATTGAGTTCCTTGCTCGGCTGAGAAGGTGCCCAATTTATGGCTATCTTCCATTTGCTGGGCAGTATTTTTAACTTGAGATTGCAACTGAGCAATGGTTTTACTGATTTCTGATATTGAGCTTTGGGTGCGCTGAGCAAGAGAGCGAACCTCGTCAGCAACAACAGCGAATCCTCGGCCTTGTTCGCCTGCACGTGCAGCTTCAATTGCAGCGTTAAGGGCAAGCAAATTGGTTTGCTCGGCAATACTGTTAATCACCTCAGTGACTTGGTTAATCGCTTCACTTTCTTTACTGACATTTTCAATGTTAGCTTGGCTTTCATTCAGTTGGGTTTTAAGTAAATCTAACGACTCAACCACTTCTGTTAGCTGTTGATGACCAGAGCGTGATGACTCATCCACTTGCTGGCTTTTGGTCGCGCCTTCATTTGAATGATTTGCCACATCACGGATAGAGGCTGACATTTCTTCAATGGCAGTGGCAATCTGGTTGGTTTGCATCATCAATGACTCTGATTCATCACCATTTAGTCTTGCCATATCTTGGGCTTTTTGGGCTTGTGATTCTAAGCTCTCCACTGAGTGCTGCAGCGAGTCAATTAAGTCTTTTAGGTTGGTGGACATATCAGCTGCACTGGCAGTAATAAGGTCAATTTCATTATTACTGTTGGGGTCTGTTACTTCAAATTGCTGGGATAAGTCGCCTCGGCCTAGTAGTTGAAGTTGTTGCTGTAATTTTTGTAACGGCGCGAGGGCTTTAACTTGCAGCATCGCCAATAAACCACTGATTAAGATAATCCCTAAGGCTGCAACGCCCGCAGTAATGTACAGCAGTTGCAAGCTTTCATTATTTAGCTCAGCGGCTTCAGTTAAGCCGATTAATGTCCAGTTCCATCCTGGAATATTAATACTATTAGCAAGCATGGTTTTTTGCTGATTGTTGAGGTACTCATAACTGAAATGCTGACCGAGCACTTTATTAGTATCTAGGCCATTTAAAATGTCAGGAGTAAGTGCTTCACCAACCTTAAATCTTGGGTGTGATATCAGGCGTTTGTCACTGTTTCTGACCAGCATGTAAAAACCAGACTCTTCAACCACCAGGTTGTTGATGGTTTTTTGTAGTTCAGTAATCGACTCGGTAATGTCAAAACCGATATATAAAATGCCAATGACGTCGCCAGTTTCATTTTTAATCGGGCGATAAACTGTCATGTAGTCTTTACCGAAAAGCTTGGCATAACCTTCATAGGTCTCACCCTTAATCAAAGTTTGATAACCCGGATGAGATTGACCGAGGTAGGTGACTAATGCTCTTGAGCCATCTGCTTTTTTGAGTGAAGTGGAAATTCGTAAGAAGTCATCGCCATCTTTGACAAAAATAGTCGCTGTACCGCCAGTAAGGTTTGAAAAGCGATCTACTTTACTTTTAGTCGCATTGATTTGGGCACTCTCATGGACAAGTGACGGGGTTTGGGTGCTATAGATTTTGACGCTGCGATCAGGTTTGTGAAAGTTACCTGGATACATAGCGCGCAGAATGTCGGCATTACGGCGAGCAAGGTTTAATAAGCTGACATATTGCAACTCGATAAGTGCAGCATTACTTTGCATTTGCTCATTCATCGAGTCGATGGCTTTTTCTTTTAAAACGTTAGACGAACTGAAATAGGAGACAGAAGAAATAATACCGAATACCAGTATGGTAAGCGCTAGCGAAAAGTACGTTATTTGTTTTGTTATTGACCAACTTCGATAGTTCATGTGATAAGTTCCGAAAAAAGGATAAGTATAATCTAGTGGTTATGACCCCGAATTTATTTGATTAAGATCATGGGAAGATTGAGAATTATCAAGAATTAGTAATTCAACATCTTAAACAAAAAAACGACGCATAAATGCGTCGTTTTTTGATGGTTATTAGGGCGTGTTGATCTTTTAGGGTTGTTTTTGCAGCGAGTTGTTGTTCATTTAGACAAGGCAGAGACTTTGTAGTGTAGTTATTCTACATAAAAAGCCGATAACGAAGTAAAAATGAACAACAAACGCTGCCCTTAGGGTTCGGCTAAAAACGGATTCTGCATTGTTGAGCGAATTTTGCTTAGATTACTAGGCGGCAATTCACTCGCCGCGCTTAATCCGTTTTTATCTCGAACAAAAATCAATCAGCAAAGAACAGCACGCCCTATTTGAAAATATTACACTTGTACGGGTGTCAATATTTCAGATTTCTGTGATTTTTTCTTCATTAAAATAAGATACATTGTCGGTACCCAAATCAGCGATAACATAGTCGTTAACAAGGTTCCGCCAGCAATGGCAATTGCAAATGGAGGCCAGAAACCGCCGCCTGCAATAATCAAAGGTAAAAAGCCGCCGATGGTGGTAATGGTGGTCGAGCCGATATGCCTACCGCAACTGCTGACCAGTTCGATAATGGTCTCTTTATTACCAAGCCTTGCTTCGGGCACATCTTCTAACTCAGCCAATATTACGATAGCGGCGTTAATGGCTAAGCCCATGAGTCCAAGTAGACCTATGATAACGGTAAAACCAAACGGGTAGCCAAACAGGTAAACGGCTAATAAGCCAAGACCCGCAGACTGAAACGCACTGAGTAAGATAATGGCGGTTAACCTAAATGAGTTAAACGACAATACAACCGTTGCCAGTAATAAGGTGACGACCACGACAATGTTAGACAGTAAGTTGCCAACTGCTTCATCTCGCTTAGCACTCTCACCGCCTATTTCTAAGTGATAACCTGAAGGAAGCTCGATTTGCTCGAGTTTAGCTTTGACTTCACCGAGTACTTTACCCGGCAATACTCCGCTAACGATATAAGCTTCGATGGTATTGACGCGTTCGCCATTTCGGCGCGGTATACCGCCGCGACTAACATTGATTTGGTTATTAGCAATAGCAGAGAGCGGAATGGTATCGCCATTGGCTGATACGATATTGATCTCAGATAAGCGAGTTGCTTGCTCACGAGATTGATCTGCTAACCTGACTCTCACTGGCAAGGATTCAGTTTGCTCTAAAATACTGCCGCCTATGATCCCTGTCGTCGCCATCTCGACTTGTTTAGCGATATCGGTAAGGCTTAAACCACTCATTAAGCTAGCGTCTTCATTGACTTGTAACCAGACTTTCGGAGAGCCTGCACTTAACGTCGCTCGAGTATGAATAACATCTTCGGTTTGCATTAATAGACCGCGAGCTTGTTCACCAAGTTGGTTTAATGTGTCTAATGATGGACCGTATATACGTAACTCTACTGGCGCATTAAATGGCGGGCCTTGTTCTAGTTTTCTGACTAGGATTTGCGCTTGCGGTAAGTCAGTATCAAACTCTTTTTGTAAGGATAAAATCAGTCGGTTTGCAGCGTCAAAATCAGTGACCTTAACCATGGCTTGTGCATAGTTTGTCGCACCTTGCTGACGTTGGGTAAGGTTGTAATAAAATGATGGTGTATTGCCGCCAACAACCCAAGTAATCATCTCTACATCGTCAATAGACTCAAGACGTGCATCAATGGATTTAACTTGTTTTAAGGTGTTATCTAAGCTCACATGAGGCGCTAAATACACTTCAATTTGAAACATGTCTCTGTCAGATGGTGGAAAGAATTGCTCAGTCATCTTAGTTGAGACAAAAAAGCCCACAAGCGGCAATATACCAATTAATAATGCGCTGAATAATGGGCGTTTTAGCGCAAAGGCTAAACTGGTTTTAAAAGCATGACCTAAACGAGGAAAAGCCATGCCTTTTTGATACCAAGCCATAGATTCACTGTCTTGACTAAAGCGACCAGCGAGCCCTGCGATAATAGTATGTGAAATAAGGTATGAGCCTAATAGGGCAAACATCACTGAAATCGCAATGCCGCCAACAAACTCACCTGCAGCGCCAGGCATTAGCACTATCGGGGCGAAGGCAAGCATAGTCGTTATGGTAGATCCCGCTAACGGCAACCATAAGTGGTGCAGTGTTTTACTGACGGCTTCGAGTTTGCTTAACCCTTGTTTACGACGCTGGGCAATGGCATCGACGATGACAATGGCGTTATCAACCATGATCCCAAGTGCCACGACTAAACCTGTCACTGACATTTGGTGAATGGGTAAACCAGTATATTTCATGCATGCTAAGGTAAACAGCGCGGTTAATGGTAATGATAATGCCACGATAAGCGCGTTTCTTAAGCCCAAGGTGAGCATTAAAACAAACAAGATAATAAAGAAACCTTGGATAAGGTTTATCATTAAATCGCCTAAACGAACGCTAGTGTAACCTTGTTGGTCAAATAACCATTGAACTTCAATATTGGCTGGTAAATTAGCTTTGTAACTCTCAACAACCTGACTGACTTGAGCTTGCCATTTATCAACACGGTTGTTATCAATCATACGCGCAGAAACGAGCACACCAGGTTGGCCATTAATTAACGCGATGGTTGTTGCAGGTGTTTTAGGTTGACGACTGATGTTTGCCACATCAGCGAGGCGAATAATCTGCCCATTAGTGTCAATTTTGAGTGGCACTTCACTGACGCGGGTAATTGAGTCGAGTTCACCAGAGACTTCAATTAACGCTTTAAATGTGGCGTTATTGATTTCACCCGCTGAGATTTTACTGTCTGCATTGGAAAGGATAGAAGCGATGCTAGCTGGAGTTAATTTAAGTTGGCTAATTTTATTGCCATCGAGTTCAACTAAAATTTCTTCATCTGGTGTGCCAGATAGTTTTACAAAATCAGTGCCATTTAAAACTCGAAGCTTGCTTTGTAACTCTTTTGCATATCGATTAAGTATATCGGTACGAATAGGTGTATCACTGCTCCACACCAGCCCTAAAATGGCGGTATTGGCATAGCCTGTTTGATCGTCTAATAAGCTATTTTGCGCTGATGTAGGCAGCTGATATTTGCTGTCTGCAATAAGATCTCTGGCCCTAGACCACACAGGGGCAGTATCGATGACGTTGTCTTTCAACTCAAGCTGGATAACGGAAATACCAGGTCGAGAGGTTGATTGAACCAGCTTTAACTCTTCTAATCGGCGTAGTTCATTTTCTAAGACTTCAGTGACTAAAGCTTCAACACGCTCAGCCGAAGCACCAGGGTATTGAGTGACAACCGAGGCAAATCGGTTGGTAATTGTTGGATCTTCTGTGCGTGGTAAGCTATTTATCGCGCCTAAACCTGCGACTAACAGCAGTGCAATCATCAAACTGGCTAGTCTGCCATTTTCAACAAATGCCTTAATCATAGTGACCTCGCCACAGTCTCAGACGTCGGGTTAACATGTTGGCCTACCACAAGCTTGTGTAGCCCTTTAGTCACGATGACATCGTGTTTGTTTAATGCACCATTGATGTAAGCTTGTTGTTCGGTGGTATAGATAATATCAACATCACGACGCTCAATTTTTGAGATACCTTTCTCATTTTTGGTCACTACAAACACATTCCATAAACCTCTTACACCGTCAGTGAGTGATGCAATAGGCACCCAATAGCCAGCATCTTCAATTTGCTGTTGGTACGCTAAATAGGCTATCTCACCGTTAATGATTGGCTGGTTACTTTTGGATAAATCATTACTAGGTAAATCTATGCGTAATTGCACCGTGCGGGTCACGCTATCAATTTCAGCGCTGATACCGGCAACACGGCCTTTATAGCTTTTACTGCCAATGAGTATGTTCACCATTTGGTTAGTTGTTAAAGTCTGCGCGACAGCAATAGGTACACCGATATAGGCCTGCTGTTGACTGGTGCCAATTAAGGTAAAAACAGGGCTACCTAGAGCGATTACTTCGCCCAAGTTGTGATGGCGTTTGCTGATAGTGCCATTAAAGGGCGCGACTAATGTGGATTTTTCAAGTTTAAGTTCTGTTGCATATAAAGAGGCTTGTAGACGTTTTTGGTTGGCTAACAGGCTGGAAACCTGTTGCTGGGTTTCGTCAAATTGTTGCTCTGAGACATATTGCTTCTTTTTAAGCTCTACTGAACGTTCGAAGTTACTTTGGGCTAAGTCTAAATCGGCTTGGGTCTGTTGCAATGAGGCACTTAACTGTTGATATTCAGCCTCGAGTAATTGGGTGTTCAGTGAAGCCAGTTTTTGCCCTTTAACCACAGCGTCGCCACTGTCGACAATAATATCACTTAGCTTACCAGCCAGCTCAAAACCGACCCCTGTAGTATCTGTTGAGCGAACGCTGCCAGTATAGCGCTGCTGATGTTGGTAACTTGAGCTAAAGTTGAGTGGTTGGGTTATGACTTTGGGTACTGCAATAACGGTTGTTGTACTTGCTTCATCGTTGTTGCAGGCGCTGAGTAGCATTATCGAAAAAGTCATACTCAGTAAAGAGACTGCTCGTGTCGACTTTGAGCTTGATAATAGCGATCTTGATAATAGTGATCGTAAAAATAATGGTCTTGAAAAAAATGTTCCTGTAAACAAAGAGCGTACAGACAAAGAACCTGCAGAAAAAGACCGAGACACTGTTTTCATGGGGAGCATTCCTATTGCTAATACTACTTTATAGGCAATTCAATATGGCTCATATTGACCTGCACTTAACATCGTGCGATTCTAAATTTCAGAACTAGACTGTCTAGTCCATTTTGATGTAAGTGTATTTCCATAAAACTAGACTGTCCAGTCTAATTTGTGATTAAATGTTATCTCTTGTAACAAGTTTGCTGCAAGAAAATGTAAAAAAGGCTTTAAATCAATAAGCGAAGCCCCAAAAAAATAAAAGATGAATTTATAATGATAACTGCGAAACACTCTACACTTTGCCAGCATAATGCGCCGAAAACGCGTAGTGAGCAGAAATGTGCCCAAATACTTCAAGCGGCGATCGAGCTGTTTTGTGTGCAAGGGTTTCCTAATACCAGCATGGATTTAGTGGCGAAAAAAGCCGGGGTATCAAAGCAAACCGTCTATTCCCATTTTGGCTCTAAAGATGAGTTATTTATTGCTGCGATTGAGTCTAAATGTGTCGTGCACCAATTAACCGGTGACTTACTTGAAGACTCAACGAATGCTGAGCAAACCATAAGAACGTTTGCTACCCAATTTGGCGAGTTGATTGTCAGTGAAGAAGTTTTGGCGGTATTTAAAACCTGTTTAGCTCATGCTGATACTCACCCTGATTTATCTAAATTGTATTTTGATGCAGGGCCAAAGCATGTATTAGGGTTATTAAGTGATTACTTTAGCCGAGTGAACAAACATGACGAGCTTTATTTTGCCAAGCCACACGATAGTGCAGTGCGACTGTGTTTGATGCTGTTTGGTGAACTCAAAATGCGCTTAGAGCTTGGGCTGGATGTGAGCGATCTTTTACAAAATAGGCAGAGCTATATTGAGGATACTGTGAGCTTATTTTTAAATGCCCACCGAAAATAAACCAGCCATGTTATATCATCAAATATTAATATAGCAGCGTGTATTCACTTGCTACTGTTGTGATAACCTAAAACTGTGTAATATCTCATAATACATTGAATTTGTGATCCAAATTGAATAGGTCAGAGTATTGACGTGTAGATTTGGCATTCAATATTTTGATCATAATAATAATGAGAAAGGAAGCAGTTAATGAACGTTACCCCAAGCTTGTTCCAAGCTAATCAGCTTAATGCTGGTCGATTAAAAAAAGTGGCGCAATTGAGTGTGATTGCGGGACTGTTTCTCACTCCTTATGCTGCTGCATATGATTACTCACCTTTTAAGTTCCATGTATCGCGCACTTCTACAGATGCAGCTCAAGTGGGTGACACTAATACTGAATTACAACGTGATGTTTGGCGATTAAAACTTTCAGGCGCTATGCCACTGAGCAAAGAGTGGATGCTCGGCGCTAATATTGGTTATGACAATTTAGATTACGGCTTTAAGAATATTGATAGTGACCTACTAAATGGTCGGGTTGCCCCTTGGAGTTCAATTAATAAATACAGTGCAGGTTTGTCATTAACTTATCGACCAACTGACACAAACTGGATGTTTTTGTTAGCGCCAAAACTGCAATATGCTTATGCCAATACTGCGTCATCGTCTGATGCACAAAGTTATGGTGTGGTGGGCTCGGCTATGTACCGTTTTGAATCAGGTAATATGCTTGGATTCGGCGTGGCTTACCTTAACGATATTTCTGAAGTTAAGACTGTTCCTTACTTAGCTATTCGCTGGAAAATTACCGACAAACTTACCTTGGGTAACCCATTTCAAGCCGGCTTTAGTGGTCCTGCAGGTTTAGAGCTTTCCTATGAAATGAATGACAAGTGGAACTTCGGTGTTGGTAGTTCACGTCGTTCAGAGCGCTTTTTGATTACAGATCAAGAACAAACCATTGAGATGGAAGAGTGGGTAGGCTTTGTCCGGGCGGGTTGGAACATCAGTAAAAAAGCGACCATTAATGCTTATGGCGGTTACTTCTTTAACAGTGAAATGGAGCTCAGTGAGCCTAATGTGACTGACGAAATAGAAAATCAGTCTGCGATAGGCTTAGCTTTCGATATTAAGTTTTAATCTACAAGTTTTAGTCGATAAATTTCATTGTTTAGGGGCTGAGCATATAGCACATAGCGGATTGAGTTTTTTATAGTCTCGTTGCTAACGACAGACCAAAAAAAAGCGACCATCAGGTCGCTTTTTATTGCTTTAAGCTTTTTGCTGCCAAGGTTATTGAGCCAACATGTTTTTACGTAAGCTTTTTTGCGCAGGTTCGTCGCCTAACCAAATTTTTAGCAGTGCTTGTCTGAATGCTTCACCTGCGATTGTGGCTTGTTCGACACCATTTTTAAAACTGGTGACGCCAGCGCCTTTATGGGTGACAAAGGTAAATTGATCGCCTTTACTGACTTCTTCAGTAAACAGGCCCATAAATTGGGCTATGTCTTTGTCTATTGAAGCGGTGTTGCCATTGGTTGCGCTGTCAAAGCCTTCTTCAATTGCATCGGTCATTTTGTCTGAGGTGATCATACCCGAGGTAATGTTAAGGCGAATAACAGCAGTTGATTGATCTAATACGGCGGTTAAATCATTGGCTGGCGTGGCAATGTAGAGGCTACCAACATATAAATCCATAAAGAATTTACTGCGAACGCCTGCGCCATTTAACGCTAGTGATTGCTCGGCAATAGTTAGGTTATCTGCTAACTCAACACCAGAAACGGTTTTAGCTTCAGCAAGTATTGGGGTCAGTAAAGCTGCGGTAAGTGCGATGGTTGAAAGTGCTTTCATAGGGTACTCATTTATTATTTTCGTATCAGTCAGGTCGATGTTGAACTCGACGAACATTTAAAACGCTCTGTCGAGATCATTGAGTAAACCTGGCTTATTGGTTTTTTAGCTGCGCATCCCTAGCTTATATTGTCCATTTTGTTCAAACATGATTGCTTGTTTTTTCTTGGGAGCAATCAAGATAGGACCGTCATCAAAAAACAAAAATGCTTTCCAATTACGGGCAAATACAGCCCAAGTGGTTTCGATTATTTGGTATTTTTCGTAGCAGAAAAACACTTGAGTGTCTTCGTCCCAATCAATGAACTCAGCGATAGGCTCTGGTAATGTATTATCGTCAGAATCCCATGCTGATTGCCAATGTTCGGTTTGTTTCCAAGCATCTTGCTTTGCAGCCCAATCTCCTTTAGAAAACAATTCAGCACGATTACATTTATTACTGATCCATTGATTCCAAACCGTCATAGCACTTTTTTCAGTGAGCGGTTTGATTAATGCTTTATCTGTATCTAACACGGGTAAATCTTTATGGTTAAAGATCCACTTGCGTTTGTATGCATCTAATGGAATGTAAGTGTGTGCCAAAAATAGCTCCTAGGTTTAAGAAAGGGTCTTCGATGTAAGCGAAGGATTATAACTTTTCACCATTGATAGTGCTAGCAATGTACGAGGAGAGATTGATATGAACGGCATGTTGAAGGTTAACATGCCGTTCATGGGGTGAGTAACAACTGAGATTACAGGCGAAAGCGTCTAATTAACGAATGGAAGGTACTGATGGTGCTTTCTAGTGACTCACTGGCTCGTAGAGATTCTTTAGCGGCATCTGCAGTATCAGAAGCGCCATCTGCAATGTCGATGATTTGCTGATTAATATGTTCAGCGACTGCACTTTGTTCTTCAACGGCTGATGACATTTGAAAGGTCATATCAGTAATATTACCTACAGCATCTTTAATCTCACCAAGGGCATTTCGGGTGTTTTCAACAATTTCTACCCCTTGTTTCGCTGCAAGTTCACCTTGAGCCGACATATCTACGGCACTGCTTGTACGAGCAGATAATTGCTTAATCACAGCATGAATCTGATCTGTTGATTCACGGGTTTTAAGGGCGAGGGCACGTACTTCATCTGCTACAACACTAAAACCTCGACCTTGCTCGCCTGCACGTGCCGCTTCTATGGCTGCGTTAAGAGCCAGCAGGTTCGTTTGGTCTGCAATAGATGAAATCAGATTAGCTGCTTGGCCTATTTGCTGAGTAGAATCTGCCAGCTCTTTAACTGTCACAGCAATACTGTCAACTGTGTGGCTTAATTGATGAATTGAGTTAAGTGATTCATCAGCTAAGTGGGTGCCAGTATCGACAAACTGCATCACGTTTTCAGCGCTATGTGAGTTCTCCTCAATCTTTTGAGCGACTTCTTGTATTGCCTGAGACATTTCAGTGATGGCTGACGCAATTTGTTGAGTGGCTAAGCCCTGCTGTTCAACAGAGGTTTGGGTGACTTTGACCTGTGCTTTACTGGTTGAAGAGGTATCATCAAGACCTGATACCGACTCATTAATTCGGGTGAGTGCTGTACGGCACCTCGCTATTTCACTGATAAAAGCAAGCTTTGCTTGTGCGCTTACACCAGCATCATCAAAGTAGGTTTGCGCGACGGTTTTATCTGCGAATGACTTGGGGCTAATAGCGAGTAATGACCGCCAATGTGATGCTTGTTGCTGCAGACTCCAAAAGCTACTGATACTTGCCGCAATTAGGGTTGCAATCACTGCAGTGGTGTTGCTTTGCCAACTGAAAAACAGAATGAGTAATGTGCTAGGCAAAAGGGTAGGCAATAGCTTATTGAAATTTAAACGAGCACTGGTTAACAGTGTATTGGCAGACTTACCCGCTTTGATACGTTGGTAGGCTGTATTGGCTCGCTGCTTTTCTGCAGGCTCAGCGCATACTCTAACGGATTCATATCCCACTAGCTTTTTACCATCATATACTGGCGTTACGAAAGCACTGACCCAATAGAAGTCACCGTTCTTACGGCGGTTTTTAACTAAGCCCATCCACACATTACCTGCCTTTAGGGTTTTCCACATTGTGGCAAAAACCGCGGAGGGCATATCGGGGTGGCGAACAATATTGTGTGGTTTTCCCAGTAACTCTTCTCGGCTATAACCACTGGTTTCAATGAAAGCTTGATTACAGTGGGTGATGTTGCCTTTGGGATCGGTGCTGGAAACGAGAGGGGTGTCGGGAGAGAAAAAGTACTCTTTATTGCTGGCCGTATATTGGGTCATAATGCTTCTTATATTTGACTGCAGAGATCTAATTATTATTAAAATTGTGATGCTAATCTCAAAATATTGGCCAAATGTAAACTAAAAGAGATGTTATTAAAAGTAGTGAAAACAACTGTTTAAATAGAAAAAATAGATGAAGATACTGCAAGGGTTAAAAACCTTAGTTTAAACAGGTGTTTAATTTATTTTGTGATACTTAGCTTGGATACAGATTGAAACACCTTTTATCTAAGGTGATGAAAATAAACTTTATTTTTAATATAGATGATTTCATATATCAAAAAGCCCTAGCTAAATGATGTTAGCTAGGGCGTCTTAAAGTGATAAATAGTTTGGCTTATAAACCGTTTTTATATTGCAAGTGGGTTGATTCTGGCACCATGGTCGCAAGAGTCGTGCTGACCTCATTTTGGCCATCAAGCAAAGCCTCAAACTGTTTAATTAGCTCAACCTTATCTGGCGACTCTTTGTCACCTGCACCTATGTTAGTTAAATCAATCATAAAGCCGTCGAACATATGGCTAAGATCATCAATGATCTCGGTATTTAAGAACTGATCTTGGTTATAAATACTTGGGTATCCGGCTTTTTGCTTATCAATAGCGAACGAGTCACCCTTGAGGTTTTTAATGCTGGTGGATTTATCACAAGACAACATACAGCCATTATCAATACGGGGTTTTTCACAGCCAACACTTTGCTGGAAAAAGCACTGACGGCTCGCCATCAATAGAATGGGATGATAAATACTGTAGAGCATTTTAAAGTTGTTAGGTCGGGCAATTTGCTTAATTTGCTGTTTGTTAATTTCATTAGAAATAAACGCACCTGCACAATCAAAGCCTTCTTGCATAGCCAGTAAAGCATAAGAGTTAGTGGTATTTAAAAACGGACCTGCAATCCACTTAATCCCAAGTTGCTGCGCGTGATAAGCAATACCTGTGTTATTGGTGACAATTAACTCGGGCTTAACTTGCTGTAAAATATTTAATGCTACGTCATAATCCTTACCAATCAGCACTGGTGGGAACCAAGGGATCAATCTTGGGTTTTGTTGTAAAAAGTCAACATACTTAGTACAGCCACGCTTGTATGCATCAGGTAATTTAAAGTAGATGTCCCCATCGGTCACTTCAGCAAGTTTGGCATCTTCCTCATCACAAATTAGCATTGAAAGTGCAGGCTTTTGCTCTGCATCTTTTGGATGACGTGCAAGTTTAGGTAGTTCAACTTCAGCAATAACTGCAATGCCATCATTCAAGTAAGCTAACAATTCATTTTTTAAGGTGGTGATTTCACGGTATGGAATACTTAATCCATCGGTAAGCTTGTCAGTTTGCAGTTGGACTAATTCATAGTTGGCATTGTTGATATTTTTAAAGCGTTTTTCAATGGCTTCTTTATCAACACTGAGCTTCTCACTTGGCATCATTAAGCTACTCGAGCTAAACACCACTGTTTTAGTTTCAGCATCGGCCAAATCACTGCTGTTATGTTCAGTGGTTACCGTTAAGGTTAACGGCTTATTTGGCTCGCTTGCAAAGCTTAAGTTGAGATTTAATTTCTCAATACTTAGATGTGCAATTTTATCGTCAACTGAAGCATTAATTTGTTGCTTGTCGACTTGTAATTGTTGCTGAGCATCATGGATTTGCACCACTGAAATTGACTCGCCTTTGTCAGCTTTGAGTTGATCAACTAAGTGATTTTTTGAATTGTCACGTGGGTTATCAATAAACATTGACTGATTTAAGTCACCACGTAAGAAGGCATTAGTGAAGTCACGGTTAAAGACTTTGTATAAACGCTCGCCGTCTTGGGTGAGTTCGCCTGTTTCAACATAACCATCAATTTGTTTACGGAAACTATCAATCACAGTGTGAACGTAACTTGCGCCTTTAATGCGGCCTTCAACTTTAAATGAATAAACGCCAGCGTCGATTAATGCAGGTAGGTCAAAAAAGGCCGAGTTATCTTTAATGTTAAGTGGAAAGTTATTTCCTGACTCTGTGGTTTCGTATTCTTCACGGCATGCTTGGCTACAACGGCCACGGTTACCAGAATTACCAGCACTGGCAGAGGTTGAATAACATAAACCAGAGAAAGCGACACATAACGAACCATGCACAAACACTTCTAATAAGGTGTCGTGTTCTTTACTGACTTGCGCAAGGGAGGTAATTTCTCGTAAGTTAAGCTCACGAGATAAATTGACTCGGGTTGCGCCTAGTTTTCTTAAAAATGGAATTTGTCCGGCATTGTGGGTGGTCAACTGGGTTGATGCATGAATATCTAAGGTTGGGAAATGCTTACGCAATACATAAAGCAGCCCCATATCTTGCACAATTACACCATCTAAAGTGGTGTTAACCAATCTGTTGAGCAGCTTCAATAGGGTCTTAAATTCTTGTTCTAAAATAACGATATTTAGGGTTAAGAAAATACGACAGTCATATTGATGGGCAAGTCTTATGATCCCGACCAATTGATCGAAGGAAATATTAGCAGCGCGATTACGGGCGTTAAAAGTATCTAAGCCGCAATAAACAGCATCTGCACCCGCAATAATGGCCGCTTTAATCGCATCGACATCACCACCTGGGGCTAATAATTCAATCTTCGGTTTCATGATCTAAAAGGTTCTCAGTTAATTTTAATGGGGGGATGTTACCCGTATATTTTGCTAATGAATATCGTTAAAGTACATTATTAATTAGTAAGCCCGTATATAAGTTGTAGGGAAAACAACACAAGAATGAATAAAATCATGGATTTACCCGTACTCTACTCGTTAAGAAACTGCCCCTTTGCAATGCGGGCAAGAATTGCCATTTATAAGTCGCAGCAGCCTGTTTTGCTGCGAGACCTGGTTTTGAGTGATAAACCTTCAGAAATGTTAGTGGCCTCACCTAAAGGAACTGTGCCAGTGATTGTGACTGAAAAGGGCATTGTGATTGAAGAAAGCTTTGAAGTGATGCTATGGGCATTAACTCAGGGTGACCCTGATGATTTGTTGTTTACAGATACTCCTGAGTTACTGGATAAAATGCTGATATTAATTTATCAATTTGATAGTGAGTTTAAACGCTGCTTAGAGAACTATAAATGTGCCAAGCGTTATAGCGAGTCAAATATCGATGAATGTCGTCAAGCGTGTGAAAAATATATCCATCAGTTAGAGCAATTGTTAGACGGGCAAGATTATTTAATGGCCGATCGAGAAAGTTTAGCCGATATAGCACTGTTACCCTTTATCCGTCAGTTTGCCCGCGTTGAACGTCAATGGTATTTACAGTCACCTTATCCCAATGTCAGAGCATGGTTAAATCGTTACTTACAAAGCAAGATGTTCAGTAAGGTGATGACGAAATACCCACTTTGGTTAGATGCCAAGCAAGATGTGATGTTTGGTGGTTAAGGTAGATAAATATGCAAAAACACGACGCTTTATTTTCAAAAAAGTCAGCCCCTGAGAGAAGTGCTCGTATGGTTGAAACGATATACGGGTGTAAGTGGTCACTGACGGTCTATCAATTACTGGCTAACGGTATTAATCGACCTGGAGCGATGGTGAACCATGTTGAAGGGTTAACCACTAAAGTGTTGAACCAATGTTTAAAGCGTAACGTTGAATTTGGTATTTTAGATAGGGTGACTTTTAGTGAAATTCCGCCAAGAGTTGAATATCAAGTGACAAGTTTTGGACAAAAGTTTTTGCGGATTTTAGATGAGTTAGAGAAGCTACAGCAGGAATTGGATGCTAATGATAGTTAACACCAACCAAGCATGCGCGATTAAATAATGAAAGACATATAAAAGCCCGCTAAAAAGCGGGCTTAGTTATCTTAAAGTGGTGCAAGATTAATCAACGTAATTACAGCTCAACGTTAATCCACACTAAACGGTGATCTGATGAGACAGACTTTCCGCCACCGCCCCAGTTACCTACACGTTCGTCGTTCATCATTAAACGACCATCTTCAAATGATGCAGGCCAGAACACACCAGAATCAGTGATATTTAAATCGCTTGAAGGAATAACGTGGTCTAAACGAAGGCCTGAAGTGCTGGTGATAACATCTGGGTATTTAGTGCCCCAGTTTTCAGCTCTACATTCACCATTGGATAAACATTCAGGGCCACCTAAACTGCTTGGTGCATATACACCATGCGTAGCAAGTTGATTAACGTGGTCACTGTACATTAACCCTTTGATGGTATCTAAGTAGCCGTCGCCTGATTCAGGATCGGCATTTAAATCGCCTAGAATAACGAAAGATGAGTCAGCAGAAATACCGCCTTTAGTGCCAGCATCATCGTAAATGTAACTACCTTCACCTGAAATGTAATCGTCCCAGAATTTGATTTCTGCACGGTTAAGCAGTTTGTTATTTTCGGTAACCGTGTCGAAAATAGGGGGAGTTGGGTGAGACATTAATAAGTGAATCACTTTGTCGCCATCAGCAGTAGGGATGATAATAGGCGCATCAACGTGGTTTTTAGATGACATTGGCTTTTCAGCCCAAGCTTCTGCTGTGTACCATTCATCACCACAAGCCAAACCTTCAGGAATTGGATTGTTTTCGTCTTCACAGTTAGTGATAGTTGGGTTTGCTTCACCTGGCATATCTTTCCACTTAAAGTTTTGGAAAGTACGCACGTTGTCTGTATCGATTGGGTATTGTGATAATAGTCCGAAGGCATATTGACCGTGGTAGAAACCAAAGCCCCATGCATCACCTGGCAATGCGACAGTGCCATTACGATCTAAGTCGTGATCACTTAATAGGCCAGTGTTAGTGGCAAAGCTCTCAGCATACCCGAATTGAATAGGCTCAAGTAATTCAACATCATCAGATGTCGAACCTAATGCGTTTTGCGGCACTGAAAGGTAGTTTAAGCGGAAACCTTGAATGGCTTGTTGGTCTTCACCTGTCCCGTCGTTATTGAACTCACCCATTAATAGAACTGCTGGGCGCTCAGTTTGAATAATCGCTGCTACGTTACGGATTTGAATGACTTTTTCTGCAACTGCGAGTTCATCGTCAGTTAATGTGCCGTCAAACCACTTGTCCATTAAATCCTGCTGAACAGCCGGTGTTAGCTTCATTTCTTCAACAAGATCTGCGTAGGTACTTCTGTCAAAAGAAAGGTTATAGGTACCGATACGAACATCTGTGGTTTCAGGTGTAGGTTCACCTGGGTAATAATTGTTGGTTTCGTCGTTGCAACCCGCTAGTAATGCAACACTGACAGCAAGTGCTGCAGCTGTTTTGAATACTTTCATTTTAAAACCCCATTGTTATTTATATATGCTGCCTTTAGTGGAAGCTGAGTGGGATTTTATACAAGTGTTTTTATATGTTCCAAATAAAACATATCAATGTAAACAGTAGGTTGCGATTTTATCTCTTTGTTGTTTTTGTGCTTGAGGTGAGTGTTAATTGGGTTGTGTTTTGGTTATTTGTTTTGATGTTTATTGCTGATTGCTTAAGTTGGTGGGCTGATGTGATGTGATGTGATGTGATGTGGTCAAGTAAATCTGTACACACTTAGCGGGAGCTTGTTGTAAAGCTTGAGCACTTAAATTTTGCTGAAAAGGTTAAAAAAATGGGCAAGACATTAATAGCGTCAGTACCCATTTTGATTATTGAGGGTATTTATTCACCTTTTTGAAAGCTCAGCTCTGTGGTGCTTTCTACCGAAGCCGCAATATCAGATTCAGCAAACAAAAGTGGTCTAAACTGTTTTTCAGTTGAATATAATATGCTTTGATCAGCAAAGGCTGGTTTAAGAATATTACTCGACTCAGAGTAAGTTAATATGCCTTTTGCGACAGGCCCTTCATCAGTGAAGCTCACCGCCATCATCCAGCTAGAACCATAGCGGATTTGATATCCTTCTGCAGTTAACCCTGAAGAAAGCGGTGCACCTGAAACTGCATCCATCACTGCAGCATATTTGTGCTGTGGTATTAACGTATCATCGCCAGATAAGCTGGTGGAGAATACATTAAAACCACCTTCTGCGTTATGTGTACCTGGCCAAGGTAGTTTAGTACCTGAAGCAGTACCATCAGGCAGTGATTTTTCAACGAACTGAACCGTTCCCATTGTTGAATCAACGGTAAACCCAGCAGTTTCAACATTCATAGCTGCGCGTGCAAGCGCCACGAGCGCACTACCATCAGTGGCTAATGTGTTGGGTGTCATGGCTGCATTGGTGGCATCAAATGGCACTGATAACATGGTGCTTTGATCGAACAGATGGGCAAATTCACGAATTAACGCGCCGCCGACACTGTCGTTATCTTGCTTGCCGTTCCAAGCCGTTAATGCACCACATGCAGCACTGATGTCTTTTGACTGGGTTGCACTTACTTCTACAGGAGTATCCGCTTGTGCTTGGCACTGGCTGATTAAATCACTGAAAACCAGATCGTTTAAAAAGATTCGGTTGGATAAGACTGCGGCTTCTAACTCATCAACATTGAACTTACCGTCATCACCGGCTGCATCTTCCATCAAGGTTAAGCCCATTCGGGTTCGCAATGATAATTGACCGCGTTCAGGGCCGTACATGGGTGAGTAGTTTTCCAGTGGCTGAGCTAAGTTAGTTGACCAAAATGAGTTATTTGAGTTTTGTACGAAATCAGTTCGCTCAAGCTTTGGTGCTCGCTCATATGGCATTGGGCTATCAAAATGAAAAATTGACGTGTTCCCCGGTAAAATGGTAAATCCTGCCTGCTCTCTTGCGGCAATGATATCAGGGTTGGTTTTAAGCAGTGATACGGCGAAGTCGGTTAAACCAGGTACTGTGGAGTCATCAATATAAAAAGCATTGCCTTCTTTATCTGCATACATAGTGTTATTAAATATAACCCCGTCAAAGCTTTTAAACGCTTGCTGAAACTCCTCTTTATTTGTTGCACGGTTCATAGCAAACCAATGATCGATAGGATCTTTATTTGCCATATTGGCATCTTGAAGCATAAAGGCTTGGCCATCATCCCAACCAAAGGGAGCAAGGGCTGCTGGGGCTTCAACAATGGGGCCTTTAGCTGTGGTGTAAATATCTTTTTCAGCAATAAGCATCCCTGCTGCGCCGCCATTTACCAAAACCTGTACGGTTTCTTTGGTAATTGGCATTGGGCTGCCTTCATACATATATTGCATGCGGTCGCCACTGACGAGCTCAAGGTTATACATCACAAAATGCTCAGCGGTTGAGAAGGTATGTGTCCAAGCTAAATCCTTGTTAAAGCCAATATTAATTAACCCTGGCATGCCTACTAATGAGCCGCCCATGACATCAAGCTGACCAGGGATCGTCACATGAGATTGCCAAAAACGTAAGTTACCCGTATGCGGGAAATGCGGATTACCTAACACCATGCCTTTACCATTTTCAGTTTTATCTTTGCCTAAACCCCAGCCATTTGAGCCTAGGTTACGTGGATTGGTTTCTGGCGTAGTAATGGTGTTTGCTCGAGCTAGTAGCTTATTATTCACATCTTGAATGAAGGCGGTTTGAGATGCAGACGGTGCAGGGCCGACGATACGAGGAAGATACTCTTCTCCGTCACCAGGATTGGCGTAGAAAATGAGGTCTAAGAAGTTTGCTGCACCGGGTAGCAGGGCGATTGAGAAGAGATAGTTGGCAATGTCGACGCCTTCAATCGGTTTAACCCAAGGTTGGCCGGCACAAAATGGTTCTGCTTCTTGTTCACCTGCTTCAACATCGGCTAGGAATTGATTGTAGCCTGCGCTAAAGCCTTCCATTAACGCACGGGAGTTATAGCTAAATTGTGGATACTGGGCTTCCGCCATTTCTCTTATTTTTAATGCTTTATAGGCGAAATCAGAAACCAGGTTACCGTTATCTTCTGCAGTAGGTAAACCAGTGGCAAAGTCAATTGAGGCGTGGGGACCAAAGTACATCGAACGTTCAGAGTTTGCTTTAATAAATCCATCAGCTAAGACACATAAGTTATCTTGTGCTTGAGCATAACCGCTACCAAAGCCCAAACTTTCAAGGTTGTCAGCTTGAATGTGGGGAACCCCATATGCAGTGCGGCGAATTTGCGCTTTAAGCATTCCGTCTGGGGCAAAAGCTTGTAATGGTGGAGTGACTTCAGGTTCAGGTGTGACTTCTGGCGTTTTTGAGTAGTCAGTGTCGTTACCACAACCAGCGAGAAAGACTGTTGACGCAACGCCAATAGCCAGCATGAGCTTATTCAGGTGCATTATTTTGTTCAAGATAATTATCCTTATTATTGTTGTCTCAGCAATTTGCATTGTTGAGTGAGTCTCACTTTTCCTTGTGTCTCAACTTTAAGCGTTAACAGCCTCAATCGTGATTCCCATCATCACTTGTTGATTGTGTGAAAACCTTAAATACAACAAAAACACTTATTTGATTAAATCAATCATTCAAACGTATGTCTACATATACCTGTATTAGTTGATGTTAATTTATAGATTAAAATCGTTACGAAAATAAACGACTTCGTTAACGGTTTGAGGCGTAAATGATGAGGGGGTTAACCGATTAACGCACGGAAAGTACTTATGGGTTCATTAGTGAAATAATTAGCAAAAACAGTGAACTATTTTAGAAGAGCTCCGGTCTTATGCTGCAACTGACGCTAACGGCTATTCTGTAATTTTTATTCTGGTACTAGCTTATTCCATGCTGATCCGTTAGATTGCGCTCCACTCGATATTGATGCAATAGAGAGTGAGTCACTAGCAATTAATTCATTCGCTATTTATTCAATATTTTTTGATTAAATACGATAGGTTCAAAAAAATAGAGGCTAATATTTTTAACACGATTTCTCATCCTAAGGTTAAGCAGTGGACAGCCAAACTGTTCATGCTACTGACATTATTTTGCTTATTGCAAAATGGTGGGATAGCGTCGTTGTTTATTAATAGCCTGAACTTGTCGAGTCTGCCTGCTGCCAATGTCAGCTTGATGGCTACTCAAGTGGCTAAAATAACGCCAATGCCAGCGGTTGAATCAACATCTAAATCTGCAACTGCATCTACAGCAAAATCAACCAATACGGCAGATTTTTCAAATGAGAGTGAGTTCAAAATGTGCGAACTCTCAGAGAAATCAATGCGAAGCTGTGTGGATAGCCCTTCAGTATTATTGCTGCTGGTTATTCTGAGTAGTTTTGCGTTACTTCCCTTTATACGACCTGGTCTATTAGGTCGCCTGTCATATCACTGCCACGCCAAACCTCGGCGTATACATATCTCTTTGTGCCGCTTTCAAGAGTGAAGCCGCAGATAAACCTCACATTGTTTGCTATTTCTAAGCTCATTGCCGTTATTTAACTGATTTCATTGGTTAAATGGATGCTACTTGAGCCCATTGTTATGTGTTAGGAGAATCTGTTGAAGATTTTTAAATCATTCTTACAATCATTGATGGTATTGATTTCACTCAGTATCAGTTTATCTGCCGCCGCAGCGACAACTGGGTGGTTAACCAATGAAAACCACCCACCGGTAAAAGTACGCTTTATGCTAACGGGTGAAGTTAACCCGCAGACCAATATCCTCCCCGCCACGCTTGAAGTGCAACTAGAAGATGATTGGAAGACCTATTGGAGAACACCTGGTGAAGGTGGCATCGCGCCAAAAATCAATTGGCAAGGTTCAACGAATCTTGCTGATGTAGATTGGCAATGGCCAATGCCAGAATCATTTTCGTTAATGGGGCTGCAAACCTTAGGCTATCAAGGTGAGGCGATTTTCCCGTTATCGTTGAAAGTCGATGACATTGATTCAAACACACACCTAAGTGGTAAATTTACGCTCTCGTCGTGCACCACAATATGCGTATTGACTGATTATCAGTTTGACCTTGAATTTGTGCCAAGTGAACTAAGCGCTGATACCGAGGCGATGTTTACTTTTAATAAAGCGATATCTTCAGTGCCGCAAAAGGTGATTGTAGATAAGGGCGATACGCGTGAAGCAAACACGATTAGCATCGGTTTTGATACAGAGCAACAGCTACTTCAAGTCACTTTAGCTGATACCAACTGGCAGCAACCAGAGATCATTATTGATGGTGAACCAGACAGTACCTTTAAATTATCCAGCATTAATTACCTAGATAAAGGTGATGGCCAAAAAGCGTTAGTGGCTGTTTTTGCTGTCAGCAGTTGGTTGGGCGAGCCCGATATTCTCAATAAGCCCTTAAATGTCATCATTGGTGATGCTAATCGTGCACTTGAGTATTCAGCGGATGTCAGCCCAACTTTTGTTGAAAAAAATGCCAGTTCACTCATTACTATGATGCTGTTTGCTTTACTCGGCGGGCTTATTTTAAATGTCATGCCGTGCGTGCTGCCAGTATTAGGTATGAAGCTCAGCAGTGTTATTGCCGCACCCGACTTACAGAAAAAGCAAATTAGACAACAGTTTATTGCCTCAGCAATGGGCATCATGGTGTCGTTTTGGTTATTAGCTGCCTTTATTATCACGCTTAAGTTTACTGGCCAAGCCATTGGTTGGGGCGTGCAATTTCAAAACCCGTGGTTTATCGGTTTTATGGTGCTGGTTACCTCGATTTTTGCGCTGAATATGTTGGGCGCATTTGAGATAAATCTGCCATCGAGCTTTCAAACCAAACTGGCTACCACGGGTGGCAATGATCATCGAGGTCACTTTTTACAAGGCATGTTTGCCACTTTGCTGGCCACGCCATGCAGTGCCCCCTTCTTAGGTACGGCGGTGGCATTTGCACTGGGCGCTGATGTGGTGAGTTTATTGGTGATATTTACCTTCCTTGCATTAGGGATGGCATTACCTTGGTTGTTGGTGGCTACATTTCCTCAAATTGCCCGTTACTTCCCTAAACCTGGCCGTTGGATGAATACCGTTAAAGTGGTGTTCTCAGTGCTGTTATTACTGACAAGTTTGTGGTTAATCAGTTTGTTATCAAGCTTTGTTGCAGTATTACCATTATGGATGGCCGCAATGGTGTTAGTCATCACTTTCTTTGTGTTAATGGCTAAGCATTATGGTATTTCAGCGGTTATCGCCAGCTTTAGTATCGGTCTGATATTCGCGGCCATTGGTGCATTTGCCACATCTGATGATTGGTCACAACCATTACCGACGGATTTAGCGTGGACACCACTTGACCAACAGCTCATCGCTGCAAAAGTCGCTGAGGGGAAAACGGTGTTTGTGGATGTGACCGCTGATTGGTGCATAACCTGTAAAGCCAATAAAGTTGGCGTGGTGCTACAAGACCCGGTTTACAGTGCCTTAAAACAAGATCATATGTTCTTGATAGAAGGAGACTGGACCACGCCTTCAAAGCCGATTACTGACTACTTACAAAGTCATAATCGATTCGGAGTGCCATTTAATGTGGTTTACGGTCCTAATGCGCCTCAAGGCATAAAGTTGCCTGTAATTCTAAGCAGTGAACAAGTGCTGGCGGCGATTGATAGCGCATCAGGCAGTTAAGCTCACTCAATAAGCCAGTGAAATGAATAGCGCGACAATGGGCTATTCAATTCTTTTTATCAGTACCTGGCTATCGAAAATATAACGATCAAAGTCGATCTGTTAATGACAGATGTTAATGACAGCTATTCATGGCTTGCACTGCCAATTAACCGTGGCAAATGAAACTGCATTAATAGCAATCGACATGACTAAATTGGAAAATAAAAATGACAGTATTTAATAAGAAAGCTTCTAACAATAAAGCTTCTAACAATAAAGCTTCTAACAATAAAGCCTCTAACAATAAAGTACCTAATAAGAAAGTCGCTAAATTTTTGCGCTCGACCCCGTTACAGTTATTCGCCATAGCGGGTTTAACAGCGGGGGCATTTATGCTGATGTCACCATCACCTATCATAGCAGCGGCCAATGCCAATGCCAATGACACAGCACTAAGTGTCGAGCAACAACAACAAGTAAAAGCCATTATAAAAGATGCCTTAACTAATGATCCTGAGCTACTTAAAGAAGCCATTATTGCATTACAGATCCGTGAGCAACAAGGCGCTGAGTCCGCTGCGCAGTCGGTTCTGCAAGAGCATCATCAACAGCTTTACAATACCGCAAGTGATCCTTTTAAAGGGGCTGAAAATCCTGAAATAACCATGATTTATTTTACTGATTTTAACTGTCCATATTGTAAGAAAATTGAGCCCGCTATTAATAAGCTTGTCGAACAATATCCGCAGTTAAAAGTGGTTATCAAAATGGTGCCCCTGCAGGGCGAGGGCTCACGTGTCGCCACTGAACTTGCGCAAACGGTATGGTTAAATGAACCAGAAAAATACCTAACACTTAAGAATAAATTAATGGAAAGTCCACGTGGGTTGAACGGCAATACCATCGCTAAAGTGGCCAAAATGACAAATACTGAGCACTGGCTAACCAATACCGACCCAGCAGTGGCAAAACAAGTACATGACAATTTAACACTGATGCGCAATATCGGCTTAGGTGGCACCCCAAGTATGATTATTGGCGATACCGTTATTCCAGGCTTAGTGTCTTATGAAGTTTTAGAGTCGACTTTACAGCAGGCTATTAGCAGCCAAGAAAATAAAAAACAAGCGGTGAATGATGAGTAAATTACCCTCTACAGGCACTCCTAGTAAGGAAGCGGCTAATATGGAAGCGACTAATAACGAGAGTACCAATATGGACACAGTAACAGTGTCATGGTTTAAAAAAATGATGGGCTGGTTAAAACAAATCATGCTGTTTCTGGCATTTTCTATCGTGGTAACAGGCCTGTTCGACATTTGGCGCGGCAAGGATATTGAAAGAGACAATCTACCAGACATGAAGGCGATAAGCTTAAATGACGAAATGGTTGATGTGCTAGCGATGAGCCAAGATCAAACGGTATTAGTTTACTTTTGGGCCTCATGGTGTCCGGTGTGTAATTTTGTTAGCCCTGCTGTTGATACTTTGTCTGCCTATTATCCCACAGTGTCAGTGGTGATGAATTCAGGTACTGATGAGAAAATGAAGCAATACTTGCAGCACAAAGACTATTCTTTTGAAACGATTAACGATAGTGAAGGTCTTCTTGCTCAAGATTGGTCTATCCGAGTGACGCCAACCATCATGGTGTTTAAAGAAGGCGAGCTGCAATATTATACTACCGGTTTTACCAGTTTGCCGGGTATCTGGTGGCGAATGGTACTTGCTTAATCGACAAACCGTCGTTAAATTTTAATTAAATACGAGTCGATACTTTATGAGTATCGACTCTTTTTTTGCAGAAAATGCGTTTATAAGTTGTTGTTTGAAAGGTTTTTATTCACCTTAAAGTAAAAATAGGTTCAATTAAATAATGCTAATCTTGAAATGTTACTTCTGTTACTTCTGTTACTTCTGATGCATCTAGAAGAGTGATACGAACAAATCAACAATAATGAAAAACGTTCGAATGGCTTTAGGTTAATTGAGCTTTAATCATGGTTATTATTTTAGCGTTCTGCCAGGGGAAAAAGCTTGTAATGATGGAATAATTTAAAGAGTGACTTTAGGAGTGACTTTTGGCGTTTTTGAGTAGTCGGTGTCGTTACCATAACCAGAGAGAAAGACTGTTGACGCAACGCCAATAACCAGCATGAGCTTATTCAGGTGCATTACTTTGTTCAAGATAATTATCCTTATTATTGTTGTCTCATTTCGCTAAAAATGAGTGAGTCTTGCTTTTCCTTATGCCTCAACTCTGCGTTTTGTTCTCACAAATTCGCTAACAACAAATTACTTTCTCTAAAGTAATTACCCCCAAATACAACAAAGACACTGCTTACGATTAAAGTAATCATTCAAAAGTATGCCTATATTTAAGCTGTTTCAGATGATGTCATTTACAGCGTCTATGTTTGTATATAAAAACACCAGATATATATTGATGTGTGGCGTTTAAACAACCAGCATCACAAAATTTATTTAACTCAGCTAAATAGTGTGGATCATGATGAACTATATTCGGTAAAGTCCGGTCTGATGAAAGTAAAATAACGTTTACCGTTAATTGAGTGCGCTAAAAGGAAAGATCTTTGAAAATATTCAAATCTGTTGTGATATCAATGTTGCTGCTAATGTCAGCCGTTGTCAGCTCGAGCACAATTGCCGCGACAACCGGTTGGTTGGTTAATGACAACCATCCGCCTGTGAAGGTCCGCTTTATGCTGACTGGTGAGTTGGACGCCGCGACTAAAACGGTACCTGCAATTCTTGATGTGCAATTAGATGATGATTGGAAAATGTATTGGCGTACGCCAGGTGAGGGCGGTATTGCCCCTAAAATTGACTGGGGCGAATCGACTAACTTTGGTGCAGTCAATTGGCAATGGCCGACGCCGCAGCAATACACCATTATGGGGTATAAAACTCAAGGTTATCAGGGCGAAGCTGTATTCCCTATTCACATCACTGTCGACGATATTAATGCCAATACAGCGTTAAGAGGAAAATTTACATTATCCTCATGTACCACGGTTTGTGTGTTAACTGATTATCAACTAAAACTCGATTTTACCGCCAATGAATTACAAGCTGATACTGAAGCGATGTTTGCTTTTAATAAAGCGATTTCAACAGTACCTCAACTTGTTGATGCTGAGGCCTCTGCTCAAAATGTTCAAATTGGTTGGGATACTGCTCAGAGCTTACTACAAGTGACTGTATTAGACAGTCAGTGGCGCAAACCGCAAGTGATTGTTGATGGCGACAAAGAGACTAACTTCAATCCTATAGGCGTGACTCGTCACTCTCAGCCCGATGGCAGTGATGCTTGGGTGGCACAATTTGAAGTATCGAATTGGTCTGGCGATCCAAAATTGCTCGAGAAACAACTCAATGTGACAGTAAGTGATAACCAACGGGCTTATGAATACACTACTAGTGTGCAATTAACCTCAATTGAAGCTGCTGGTAGCTCTTTGTTAACGATGATGTTATTTGCGCTAATTGGTGGTTTGATTCTCAATGTTATGCCGTGTGTATTACCGGTATTAGGAATGAAGTTAAGCTCAGTGATTGCTGCGCCCGATCTTCAAAAAACACAAATTCGCCAACAATTTATCGCATCAGCGCTAGGCATTCTGGTTTCATTTTGGCTACTAGCGGCTTTTGTCATTATGCTTAAATTTACCGGCCAAGCTGTTGGCTGGGGCGTACAATTTCAAAACCCGTGGTTTATTGGTTTCATGACCATAGTGACTTCGGTGTTCGCCCTTAATATGCTGGGTGCCTTTGAAATTAATTTACCTTCGAGTTTACAAACAAAACTGGCTACAACAGGGGGTAATGATCACCGTGGTCATTTCTTGCAAGGGATGTTTGCCACCTTACTTGCCACACCTTGTAGTGCACCGTTTTTAGGTACAGCTGTTGCATTTGCATTAGGCGCTGATGTGCTCAGTCTCATTGTGATATTTACCGCACTAGCTATTGGTATGGCGCTGCCTTGGATATTGGTTGCTGCATTTCCGCAAGTGGCACGTTACTTCCCTAAACCGGGACGTTGGATGAACATTGTTAAAGTGTTCTTCTCGGTATTATTACTGATCACCAGTTTGTGGTTGATTAGCTTATTATCAAGTTTTATTACTGTGGCTGCTTTATGGGTCATTGCTGCAGTGTTAGTACTTACTTTCTTTGGTTTGATGGCGAAGCAATATGGACTTCCTGCCGTAATTGCCAGTTTTAGTATGGTCATCATTTTTGCTGCCATTAGTGCGTTTGCAACGTCAGATGATTGGTCAAACCCGCTACCGACTGACTTAGTCTGGACTCCACTTGAGCAAACAGAAATCACTGCGACTGTAGCGCAAGGCAAGACAGTGTTTGTTGATGTGACCGCGGATTGGTGTATTACCTGTAAAGCCAATAAGGTTGGGGTGATATTACAAGACCCCGTATATTCAACACTTAAGCAAGACAATATCATGTTAGTTGAAGGCGACTGGACCACTGCATCGCAACCGATAACAGATTACTTGCAAAGCCATGGTCGTTTTGGGGTGCCATTTAATGTGGTTTATGGCCCTAACGCACCCGATGGGATCAAGTTGCCAGTGATTTTAACAACAGAGCAGGTCTTGGCGGCGATTGAACGAGCATCAGGTAATTAGTCATTTTTAATGTGTTGAACTGAATACAATGTAGATGATGCTCGGTCTTATCAGTGAAGTGAACCATCATCAGTTAACACATTGGAATGAATAGAACATGGCTGATTTAGATAAAAAAACATGGATTCAAAAAGGATTAAGCGGTATTAAACAATTAGGCATAATGTTGCTGTTGTTTTTAGTTGTTTCTACCGCAGTTGATTTGTGGCGCGGCAAGGATATTCCCACGCAAGATTTGCCACATATAAGCGCCTTGGACTTGGATGGCAACTTGGTTGATGTGATGGCCATGAGCCAAGAGGCGCCAGTTTTAGTTTATTTTTGGGGGACATGGTGCCCAGTATGCAACTTTGTCTCACCTTCAGTGGATATATTGAGTGACTATTATCCTGTGGTATCAGTAGCAATGAGTTCAGGTAGTGACGAGCGCTTGGCACACTTCCTAGATGATAAAGGCTATACGCTCAGTACCATTAATGACAAACAAAGCTTTTTAGCGAGAGAGTGGTCAGTACAAGTGACGCCGACAGTCATGGTGTTTAAAGATGGAGAGTTAGTACATTACACCACTGGTTTTACAAGCCTGCCGGGTATGTGGTGGCGAATGGTGTTTGCTTAATATTATTAATATGTACTTAGTTTTTCTATTTGAATAGAGAGTTAGCAATGAGTAACTGGTAACTATCAATTGGTAACTATCAATTGGTAACTAATAGAAAGTCAGTCGCAAAAATATGCTCGTTTCTTGAAAGTTAGCGATTTTACAGCCATAAATAAGTAACGATAAATTTTACTGAAAGTGACTAAAGTGACTAAAGTGACTAAAGTGACTAAAGTTATAAAAAATAACAATAGCAAAGGGTTCACATTGATTGAATTGGTGGTGGTTATTATCATTCTAGCCATCATTGCGGTTGTTGCAGCACCAAAATTTTTGAATATTAAAACCGACGCTGTTATCGCAAATTTAGCAGGGATTGAAGGGAGTTTAAAATCTGCCAATACGTTGGTTTATTCAAAATCTGCTATTCAAGGGCAAGAAGGCCTTAATTCGGGCCTAGTTGATTTAGATGGTCAAACAGTAACGACCTCATTTGGTTATATAACACCATCAAAGGATAACATCGAAAAGATTGTTGAAGGGGCTTTTGACACCATCACTATCGCTGATTTAAATACTCCTGTTACAGAAGATTGGGGCATTTTTGATTTATTTGGAATTGTGTCAATAATCGTTCCGCGTGGATATGCTTTTAGTGACACTTGTTTTATCTTTTATCTAGTCTTACCTAATGCAACTGAGCCTACTTACACGACTAACACTAGTGGCTGTTAACCTTTTAAACCTGCGTATTATAGGGGCAATTAACTAATTGCCTCTGACATATCTCAATACATTTTCTTCGTACTATCTATCCTAAAATTACTTATATTAGTAGCTGCAAATTTAAGCTAAATAAAGCTTACTGTTTTAAGTTATTTTTAGGGATGAAATATGAAAACGACAATACTTGCCTCAATGATATCAGCTTCAATGTTTTTAACTTTTACTGCTTCTGCTGCAATTACGCCTTTTCAGCAAGAAGTGATTGAGGTGATGAAAATGGAGCACAGAACTGATGCGGATAAGTTGAGGGATGCGAACCGCACTCCCGAAATAGCACTTGATTTTTTTGGTTTAAAGCCTGATATGAAAGTGATTGAATTTGTCCCTGGAGGTGGTTGGTATAGTAAAATTCTGGCTCCAATACTTAAAGAAAAAGGTGAGCTTCATATTGCGTTTAAAAAAGAGTGGCTAGATGAAATGGATGATCTGCTCTCGATAGACGCGATGAGTAAAACCAAAAAGCTACCTATTGAACTTGATTGGAACTCTGAAGAGAGAAGATTCAACTTGGGGAATATTGATTTTGGTATGTCAGACGCAGATATGATGCTCAATATCCGTGAGTATCATAATTTAAATATAGAAGACAAAACGAAATTAAATAAAGCGACTTTTGAAGCGTTAAAACCTGGCGGTATTTATGTCATTGTCGATCATACTCGTAGACATATGATGCCTGAAACCGTTGAAATGCGTCGCCGTGAAGATCCTATTGATGTTATTTTAGAAGTACAAGCAGCAGGTTTTGTATTGGAAAAATCATCCAATATGTTTTATCGACCAGATGATGAACTTCGCTATGAAGTGGCTAGAAAATCGGTAAAAGGTAATACTGATAGGTTCACGTTAGTGTTTAAAAAGCCGTATTAGTTATATTGCCAAGGGTATGCTTTAGGTAGGTTAATTTTGCTGTTTAAAGCTAAAGCTGTGTTCAGAGAAGGATTATTCTCTGAACAATACATCATCTTTTAAAGCTGGCTTAGCTTTTATTTGTATGATTTATTCGTGTGGTTTGTTTGATAGTTAAAAGCTGTAACGAATTCCGATACGGCTTCTTAGTTCTCTTTGGCTTGAATCATCTGAGACCGAAACATCGCCAAACTCTACCCAGGGGGACCAATTTCCGATTTTATAGTGGGCAGTTAAATTATTCTCATAATTTGTTCTGCTATCGTTATATAACAAGTATTCTGAGTTATCGGCATAGTAGTAATTCCCCTCAAATCCAAAGGTCCAGTTTTCAACTTTATAACCTATATTCACCGTATAGCGATGGCGTAGGTGTTTAATGTCTTCCCCTGGCTTTACATCTAAGCGATAGCGTCCACTTAGAGATAAACCGTCAATGGCGTCTGATTTGTAAGTTAAGCGAAGTTGGGGCTTGTAGGTGGCTCCTGATGAGCCGAACTCAATTGGCATTCCTGTAATGAGTGTCCATTGGTCATTGAGCTTTATACGATAGCCTAGGTCTAATTCAGAGCCATTTGACTGTAAGTCTTCCATGAACTTACCTTCAGCCCCTTTGAATTTTAGCTCTAAGCCGACAGAGAAACGACCATCAAAAGTATGCCCCATTTTTACACGGCTAGCATGCTGATCAGTAGAGCTTTTATATTCCTGACGGAAGTCTAGTGAAGCAGCATCAGCATTTGAACACATTAACAATACAACGCAAATCAATAAAACTAGTCTATGTAATGACATCACTAACTCTATCTAGGATTAAGTTGATTTGTATTACAATATTAATTAATGAAATTTCCAATATACAACTTAATGAAATGTGAGCGATGACATGATTGGCAGTTAAAGAATCTATTTTAGGGGCAATAAGTAGACAAAAAAATTACTTATAGTTAACCCTGTAACATAACTGGCTGTTAGTTAACAATTTTGAAACGGGCGTGGCGTAAGCATGGGTGACAGCTAGCAAGGATCTGAAGCTTTTGAAGGCATGATCTATATAGTACTTAAAAGTATTACTTATTTATTTCAGTTAGATGGCACAGATATAATAACTATTTCTGATCATTTTCTTAGTTTACTAGGGATATTGTTGACTCCACGATACCGTGGCGTGGATTTTGGCTGTTTAATGATTTATGGCTAACTACATTGCGTACTTTATACACTTTTATCGTGTACTAATCTGAGTGCTGATTCATTATCTAAGAAACTAAGTCATCCAATCGTCAATGATTTGACTTTGTATTCAAGTATATCGACAGATAATGCTGCTTAGTGAACTTGACTGAGTTAAAGCAGGTATCAACGATATGTTTCACAACTTTTATATTATTTATATTGTTGAAGATTAAAATGAAGTAAAGTAGTCGTAAGTGATTAAAATATAATAGGTTAATTTTTATATGGTCTATATTTCTTTATCTTTATAGTATTATTAAAATTTTTCACTTAAATTAAAAAAGTATCCTAATAAAAAACTGGTTCAAAACTTGCTGTGTTTAGTGATAAACGCTTTGACTGAGTTGCACTTGCGAATAAATTTAATGATTTGGAGAGTACATGTTTGATAATCAATCTATTCTGATCACAGGCGGTACCGGCTCGTTTGGGCAGAAATATACCAAAACTATCTTGGAGCGTTATAAGCCAAAAAGGTTAATCATTCTGTCAAGAGATGAACTTAAGCAATACGAGATGCAACAGGTTTATAACGATCCTTGTATGCGGTATTTCTTAGGTGATGTACGTGATGCAGATCGAATGCTGCAAGCGTTTAAGGATGTTGATTATGTTATTCACGCAGCAGCTATCAAACAAGTACCAGCGGCAGAATACAATCCAATGGAATGCATTAAAACCAATATTCATGGTGCAGAAAATGTCATTAAAGCTGCTATCGCAAATAACGTTAAGCGCGTCATCGCACTTTCTACTGATAAAGCTGCTAATCCGATCAACCTGTATGGCGCAACAAAGCTTGCGTCAGATAAATTATTTGTAGCAGGCAATAACATTGTCGGTGAAGGGCGTACACGTTTTTCTGCGGTACGTTACGGCAACGTAGTCGGTTCACGTGGCTCAGTAGTACCATTTTTTAAATCACTTATTGAGAATGGTAAAACCACACTTCCAATCACACATCCCGATATGACTCGATTTTGGATTACTCTCCAAGACGGCGTTGATTTTGTGCTGAAAAACTTCTCTAGAATGCAAGGTGGTGAGATTTTTGTACCTAAAATTCCTTCAGTACGCATTACTGATTTGGCAGAAGCCTGTGGTCCAGGAATGAAACAGGAGATTGTCGGTATTAGACCTGGCGAAAAAATGCATGAAATCATGTGTCCAGGTGATGACTCACACCATACTATCGAATTTGATGATCATTTTGTCATTACACCAAGTATTGCATTTTTTGGTAAAGACCATGATTACTATACGAATAAACTAGGTGAATCAGGTGAACTCGTGCAGTTAGGATTTGAATATCACTCAGGAAATAATCCAGACTTTCTATCCGTAGAACAAATAAAACAACTTGAGGATAATTAGTCATGATTCCTTATGGGCGTCAATCCATTTCACAGCAAGATATTGATGCCGTGACCGATGTTTTACAATCTGACTTTCTTACTCAAGGGCCGCAAGTACCTCGATTTGAAGCTAATATAGCCGCTTTTACACATTCGAAATTCGCAGTAGCAGGAAATAGCGCAACATCATTATTGCATGTCGCTTGCCTTGCCCTAGGTGTGACCTTTAAAGACACTGTCTGGACAAGTCCAATATCTTTTGTTGCTTCATCAAACTGTGCTGTTTACTGCGGTGCGACTATAGATTTTGTTGATATTAATTATGAAACAGCCAACCTTTGCCCAAAAGCATTGGCAAAAAAGTTATCACAGGCAGCATTAAATAATAGCTTACCTAAAGTTATTATAGCGGTACACATGGCTGGTCATAGCTGTGATATGCAAAGCATTGCGCAACTTGCTCGTCAGTATGGAGTTAAAGTCATCGAAGATGCTGCACACGCAATTGGTGGCAGGTATCTTGATTTCCCTATAGGTAGTTGCCAGTTTAGCGACATTACTGTTTTTAGTTTTCATCCAGTCAAAATTATCACTACAGGTGAGGGAGGCGTCGCAACGACTAATGACGCTAAACTTGCAGAAGCGATGAAACGTTCATGCAGTCACGGCATCACTAAGCAGTCTGAAGAGTTAATTAATTCGGATGAAGGTGACTGGTATTATGAACAACAATCATTAGGTTTTAATTATCGTATAACTGATTTACAGGCTGCTTTAGGCAATAGTCAATTATCATCGCTTGAGAGCTTCGTTGAAAAAAGAAATAGTTTAGCTAAACGTTATGTTGAACGATTAAAAAACACCAATGTTCAAATTGTATTACCTCTAGAAGAAACGGTTAGTGCCTATCATTTATTCATTGTTTTACTGCCCCCAAAAGTTGACCGTAAAGAAGTATTTAACGAAATGAGGCAAGCAGGAATAGGTGTGCATGTGCATTACATACCAATTCACCTTCAACCTTTTTATCAAGAGTTAGGTTTTACAAAAGGTGATTTCCCTCAAGCTGAGTCATATTATCAATCGTGCCTGACGCTACCCATTTTTCCAAGTTTAACCGAAATTGAACAAGACTTAATTTGCGAAAAACTCAAGGGGTTACTTAATTGAAAATAGCAATTATTCCTGCTCGTGGCGGTAGCAAACGAATTCCTAAAAAAAATATTCGTCACTTTTGTGGAAAGCCTATCATCGCCAGATCAATTGAGGCAGCTGTTGAGTCAGAGTTATTCGATCATGTGATTGTGTCGACTGATTGCTTTGAAATTGCAGAGATAGCGAGAAGTTATGGTGCCACGACCCCCTTTATGAGACCCGCTGAGTTATCTGACGACATGGCGACAACCCGTGTAGTCGTCAATCATACTATTAATTGGGTGATTGATAATGTGGGCAAGGTTGATCATGTTTGTTGTTTATATGCCACAGCCCCATTTGTTACAGCAGAGGCTTTAAAGCTGAGTTTTGACCAATTACTCAATATGGGGACCGATTTTTGTTTTAGTGTAACCAGTTTCGCTTCAGCGATTCAACGAGCCCTTTATATGGATGATTCCGGTCATGTAAAAATGTTTGCTCCTGAGCATCGACAAAGTCGTTCTCAGGATCTTATTGAGGCTTACCACGACGCAGGGCAGTTTTATTGGGGTAAGTCTGAGGCATTTTTAAGAGGCGATATTATGTATTCAGAGAAAGCGACTTCATATATCGTCCCAAGATACCAAGTTCAAGATATTGATACAGAAGAAGATTGGCTGCTTGCTGAGCGTTTATTTTTAGCTGGAAGCATGTGACACAGGTTTTAATCCGTACCGATAGCGGACAACATATCGGCAGTGGCCATATCATGCGCTGTTTGACTATAGCCAACTCATTGTCCAGAAAAGGGGCGATTGTCACTTTCTGTTGCCGTAACCATAGTGGTCATCAGGCTAAAGTTTTGGAAGGTTTTAATGTTTTACAGCTTTCTGAATCAGCGCAATATACCCAAGGCGATGGAGATTACCCTCATAGTCATTGGTTAGGATGCACTGAAGCGCAAGATGCCGAGGACACATTAGAAGCTGTCAAGCATAATGGAATTAAACCTGATTGGATTATTGTTGATCATTTCTCTTTAGGTGCACAGTGGGAGTCACGAGTTGCAACAGAGACTCAATCTCAAATTGTTGTTATCGATGGTTTGAGAGATAGGCCTCATCAATGTCAGATGCTAATAGATCCTACTCTACATAGTCGTTCTTGTTCGCCGAGTGACGGAAGAGTATATATAGGACCTTGGAACATACCGCTTCGTGAAGAATTTAGAGGTGTTAATCCGAGTTTAAGAACACAGCTTAAAAAGGTGTTTGTGTGTTTCGGTGGTGTTGATAAAGATGATGTAACAGGCCAAGTTTGCCAAGTGTTATTGCAGCGTTCACTTCGTCAGGAATTGGATAGAGTCGATGTGGTGGTGGGGGCTTCGTATCCCCATATTGAGCGACTCGAAGCTTTATGTCGTCAACATGCTAACTACTTGAACCTTGAGATTCAATCTTCGCAAATATCGCAGTTAATGGAACAGGCCGACTTAGCAATAGGTGCTGGTGGCGGTATTTCTTGGGAGCGCTGTGCTGCTGCTTTACCCGCTTTGTGTTGGACGATTGCGGACAATCAATCTGTACCTAATGAACAATTAGCTAAGTTAAATGCAATCATGCACTTAGGTAAAGTAACAACGGCATTAGAACAACAGCTAGAATCGGCTATTTGGTCATTAATAAATCAACCTAATCAGCTGCAGTTAATGTCACAGAGTGCAAAAGAAGTGATGCAAGGATGGCAAAAAAGAAGTGTGTGGATGGCAGAGTTAATTAACTAAGTTATTCGTAATCAGGAATAAAAGAATATGAGTAAAAAGCGAGTGGTCATTATCGGCGGCGCAGGCAATGGTGCAGTCTTAGCTCAAATCATTATGGATATGCAGCGCGCGGGCGATGCAATAGAGCTAGTGGGTTTTCTTAATGACCATCATAGCGCTGGTGAGTTACTTTTCCACTGGCCTGTACTAGGGAAGTCTTCTCAGTGGCAAGAATTAGATAAAGATATCTTATTTGTATTTGCGCTATTAAGCGTGGGGAAAATGCGCGAGAGAGCAGATTTATTAAAATCTTTAGCTATTCCTTCGAGCAGGATGGCAACTTTAATCCATCCTAGTGCGATGATAGGTTTCGATTCTCAAATTGGCGCAGGGAGCGTGATTTGCTCACAGGTATCGATTCAGCCGCAGGTGAACATAGGCGAAAACGTCATGGTAAGAGCGGGAGCTAATATTGGACATGATGTGCAGGTATCTAATTATGTTGATATTGGCCCGAATGTTTGTCTTTGTGGATATAGCAGTTTGAGCGAAGGCGTTCATGTTGCAGCAAATGCAGTTGTACGTGATGGGTTAAGCCTTGGTGCTTATTCAGTAGTTGGTGCAGGTTCAGCACTGTTAAAAGATGCTGGCGAAGGTTCGACTTGGTTAGGGAATCCTGCCCGCCGAGTTAGCTAAGTAAAAGGTGGTTAAATGTTCGAATTTAAAGGTAATCGTAATTATTTACATGGAACAGATTTTTATTTGTTCACTGTTGAGTATGCCAAGAAGAACTATCCAGAAGGAGCCAGACTGACACAACTTAGCTTTCGAAAACTTGCTCGTTGTCAATGTGAATTAATGACACAAAAACCTGAAACAGGAACAATTGTAGCAACAGGAAAATTCCATCTAACCGATGGGACTAAAGTCCCGTTTTGGTGGGTTGAAGGTAGTGCTTCAGTCGAAGGACGCTATGAGTTTGATGAAGATGGATTAGTTTCTAACGCACAGATGACAACTCATCCAGCAACAATCAATATGCTTAAACCTTCAGGAAACTATACCTGTATTGAAGTGCTCGTTGCCTTAACTAAGAAAATGCACAATGAGATCGCGCGACCAAGCAAAGGGAAGTGGTTATTTGGCCAACTAAACCTTACGAAAAGTTTACCGATACAGTATGAAGCATCAGAAATTAGGCTTCAGTCGATGTTACATGACAAATTTTCGGTTTCTGAAGTATGGCTGGATGGACAATTAATGGGGCAAATTAGGTTTATCGTGGAGGGGCAATAATGGATATTGGCATAAAAGCGGTAGCAAGTTACATTCCGTCTACCGCAATTGATAATCTAGAGCAGGGGCGTCAATTTGGTGAATCTGCTGAGTTTGTTGAGTCTAAACTTGGCGCCCTTGTTTTACCTCGAAAAAGTCCGCAACAAGAATGTTCAGATTTATGTGTTGCAGCTATTGAACAACTAGTAAAACAACAGCCCAGTTTTGAAAAAAACAAAATAGATGCTCTTATTGTTGTGACTCAAAATGGTGATGGTGAAAACATTCCTCACACAGCAGCCATAGTACAAGAAAAAGCAGGCCTGCCGAAAACAATAGCCGCTTTTGACGTGTCTTTAGGCTGTTCAGGTTATGTTTATGGTCTTTATATCATCAAAGGCTTACTGCAAGCTGCAGGGCTCAAGCAGGCATTATTAGTGACAGCCGACCCCTATTCAAAAGTCATTGACCCTGCAGACAGGGTCACTTCAATGTTATTTGGAGACGCCGCAACCGCGAGTTGGATTGGTCATGAACCTGTTTTTAAACTGGGTTCTGTGCTGTTTGGAACTGACGGCAATGGAGCAGAAAGTTTACAAACAAAACAAGGCATTTTGTCAATGAATGGCCGACAGGTGTTCAACTTTGCTTCGGTGAATGTGCCTAAACATATTAAAGCGTTGCTAGAAGGTAGCGAAATGTCTGAGGCTGATATTGATGCTTTTCTTATCCATCAGGGAAGCGCCGCGATTGTGGACACGATTGCGAGGCGTTTTAAAGACAAGAACCGCTTTATTAAAGATCTCAAAGATACTGGTAATACCGTTTCATCCTCTATTCCTCTTCTTATTGAAAAGCACGCGATGAGTAGTGAATGGAACAATATTGTGTTGAGTGGATTTGGTGTGGGTTTCTCCTGGGCCAGTGCATTAATTCATAGATAATAAGGAGGCCATTATGGTCAATTTAGAAGTAATTAAAAAAGCGCTAGAAGAATCTGGCGCAGTCGATCTTGAAGCGCTAGCACTTGATGTCACTTTCGAGGACGCAGGATTTGACAGTTTAGACATGTTTAATTTATTTGTGGAACTTGAGCAACTTACAGGCCATCAAGTTTCTGACGAAAAGGTGGATGAATTGACCACACCTGCTGCTTTGATTGCTTACTTTGATAGTTTAAATGACTGATTGGCTCCCGAAAAAGGCCATCATCATTGCTGAATTATCAGCCAATCATAATGGTAGCTTAGAAAGAGCTTGTGACACTATTAGAGCTATGGCAGCTTCTGGTGCCGATATTGTAAAGGTTCAAACATATCGCCCTGAATCATTATGTCTTGATATTGATAATGACTACTTTGGTAAGCGCAAAAAAGGCTTATGGAAGGGGAGGACGTTATGGAGTCTTTACCAAGAAGCCGCATTGCCTTATGAATGGCATCAGCCTTTACAAAAGCTTACCCATGAGCTGGGGATGGAGTTTTTCTCAAGTCCATTTGACCTTGAAGGGGTGGACTTTTTAGAAAGCCTTAATGTGCCATATTACAAAATTGCCTCCTTTGAAGTTAACCATATTCCCCTGATAGAAAAAGCAGCACTAACAGGTAAGCCACTTATTATCTCTACCGGTGTTGCTGATGATAAAGATATCGAACTCGCCCTTAATACTTGCTTCAAGGCTGGTAACTTTAACGTTGCTTTACTTAAGTGCACATCTCAGTACCCAGCAAGCTTAAATGATGCCAATCTGAAGATGATCACCGATATGCAGCAAAGATTTAAGGTACCCATAGGATTGTCAGATCACACAATGGGCTCACTAGTCCCCATGACTGCAGTGAGCCTAGGGGCAAGAATCATTGAAAAGCACTTTACCTTAAATCGAAATGATGGCGGCGCCGATGGCGCGTTTTCTATGGAGCCCCATGAGTTTCGAGAAATGGTTGATCAGATCAGAGCTGTTGAGTCCTGTTTAGGTGAAGTGAATTACACAGTGACCGAAGAAGATAAACTACGCCGCCGTTCGCTCTTTTATTGCCGAAATCTATCCGCTGGAGAAGTGATTGGTGAAGAAGATATAAAAGTGCTGCGTAATGGTAGTGGCTTACAGCCTAAATATATGGAGCAGTTATTGGGTAAAGCCATAGAACGCAGTGTAAAAGTGGGTGAACCTGTACTTGCAGATGATCTGCCGAATAAAGATAACTGGCAAAACTAGATACAGTAATGAAAGGATGTTTTTCCATGTGGACTGAACAGATTGAACTAATTAGCACAGATATGAAGCAAGCTGATTCCAAATATTTGCCTACCAGCTTTTGGCAATTTGGTGCTAAAGGTTTGCAGCAGGATATTGAAACCAATGGCATTGAGAACTTTCGGGGGCTGAAAAGTGCCTTGTCATTCTTTGTTCCTACCTATACTTTCCATGGCTGGGCATCATCACCTGCAAAGTATCAGGAAATGATGACACTGTGCGAAACGCACTTATCAGGAAATCAAAAAGCAATCCTATCGATGCAGGACTTCTTGTCTGGTGAAAATCATGCAAGAAGTGATTTTCGAGTTTACAAAGCGAGCGATAGTAATAAAAAACCTTTCACTGATAACTTTAATGAAAGCTCAGTTGGCTCACCTGTTGAGCAATTTGAATTTGAAAATCGTAAGTTTAGTCGTTCAAGTTTAAACTATTTATTAGGTCTCAATTTTTTAAAGCAACAACTCGCTGATGTACCTATTAATAAAGTATTAGAAATTGGCGGTGGTTTTGGCTCGTTAGGTGAAATCCTGTTGAGTGATGAGCGAAATGACACTTTTTATTTAAATGTTGATATTGCACCCACTTGTTTATTTTCAACATATTATCTTCAGTCTATTTTTGGTCAAGATAAGATTGCTGATTATAAAGCCCTGACGACTTGTGATGACTTTTCACTAGAAAATCTATCAAGTCAGTTTCAAGGTGCGGTAATGTGCCCTTGGCAGCTTCCAAAAGTGACCGGTGAGCTGGATTTGTTTGTTAACTTTATCTCATTTCAAGAAATGGAACCTGACATAGTTGAAAACTATTTGGGTCATGTGTCGCGATTAAACTGTAAATATGTGCTTTTGAGGAACCTAAGAGAAGGTAAGCAACTTGCCATTGATGGAAAACGAGCTGGTGTTAAAAAGCAAATTAAGGGAGAAGATTATGATGTTTTCTTACCTGAATATGAATTACTTGCCACCAATGTTCATCCGTTTGGTTTTGAAACCATAGACGGTTTTCATTCAGAACTGCGTCTGTATAAACGTAAGAGCTAAATGGGGAATAAAGAAAGGTTAGTATGGTCTCCCCACAAGGACTCGAACCCTGATCGGCCGCTTAGGAGGCGGCTGCTCTATCCTGTTGAGCTATAGGGAGACTTTACTAATTATACAAGTTTTACCTTTGATTAAAAGCGTTTAAATTTAGTTGCTTAGTCCTTAGCCACTTCTAATATCATTTCCTTATCGAATCAATGATTATTATAGCTTTTCCCCGAAAATGTGGGCAAACCAAACCTGTCAAAATCAGCTGACTAGTAGGTTAATATTCAAATATGTATAAGCTAGTGAATGGTTAAGCTTGCTGGAGTACTTGCTCCAAATAATTTTTAGCTGAAATGCTATCAGGGTTAATACTTAACACTTGTTCAAAAGCTGACTTCGCTCCCCCAAGTTGACCAATTTTAGCAAGAAAAATTCCAAGCTTAAGTAAAGTGCCTTCGTCCGTCGGGTATTTATCTAAATAATCAAGATAGGTATCAAGTGCTTGTTGATTATTGCCTTGTAGCGAGAAAATATGAGCAAGTTGAGGGAAGTATTCATCGCTGTAAAGTGAAAGGCTTTTGATGGTTTGTTCTGCAAGATCAAGTTGATGAAGCTTTAAAGCCACCAATAACAGTTGTTTGAGCTCTAACTCTGTTCTATCTGCCTTTTCAATTTGTAATAAAGACTGCAACGAAGATTCAAAATCTTTTTCAATGAAATAAATATAATGTTCAGCAAGGAGGAGTAGCCTTGCCGCAAAAGCATCTTTTTCGATTAAAGGTCTAATACTATTAATCAGTAAAGTTAGCCCTTTTATATTGTTATGCTTCTTTAAGTCCAGAATTTTGGCTAATGTATTATCTAAATTCTGATTGGTTTTTTTCATGGCAAAATATGGATGAGAAAAACTAGTTAATTGTTCTTGATATTGCTTTTTTGATTCTGCTAATTGTTCTGATTCTTTTGCTGATAATGTATCCAAAGAAGTTGCATTGAGTTTTTGTTCCAATAACCATACTCGACCTGGTTGATTGTATTTATTCCAGCCAATGGTAAGCAGCTCAATGTTGGGCTGAACTTTAGTTTCTTCACGTCTAATTCTAATAGTCTCTATCGATGTTTCTGTCAGATTTTGTAGCTTTTGAGTGATGACTTCATATGCGCTGTAATACAACTTTGTCATCTTAAGCATATGTTGTTCAGACCAATCTTGTTTTTTTTTGGTGGTCAGAAACTGAGAAAACTCAAAATAGCCAAACACTTTAATCGACATGTTATAGCGATTAAACTTCTTATTTATTTTAGTTTCAATGCTATCTATTTCTTTAACTTTACCTTGATATTCAATGGATTCAGGTTTAAGTTTTCTCGCTGAGTTAGTCAAATTTAATGCTTTTTGGGACAGCTTTTTAATGCTGACAAAAGCATTTTTAGCATCGATGACTTCAGTTTCTAATGTGCTAAGAAAGCTTGATTCATTATCGGTATTCGACGGTATCATTGCCAATAATTGAGCAGGAGAACATTGTGCAGATACAATATTAATATCGTTGAAGTTTTTATAAGCAACGCCTTTTATTTTGGCAGCGTGTTCTGAGAGGTTAATAATTTTAACATTAGGAAATTGCGAAGCTTCTTCTTCAAGCCCTTGAGCTGCGTATAGTAATTGAATCGGTGTCTCAGCTATTTGCCCTGAATAGGTTTCAACCCACTCGTGGATTTTACTGTTTTTACTGCCTGCACTGGCTTCAAGGCTACCTTTAGCATGAGTAACCCCAGTTGGAGAATGACAAAAATCAACGCCGGTTAATAATACTTGTTCAAACCCCATTTCTATAGCGATTCTGATGGCACTGTTTGTGACTGTTGGTCCGATGGTCAGAATATTATCTGTTTCAATCCAAGGTAACTGATCTCCCAAGAACAATGATTTACCTTGCCATTGAGCAAGAATTCTATGATTGACATGATGTGAATTGATGAACAGGCTTTCTCCTGCTAATTTCATCATGTCACGATTCACTTCAAAGCTCGTATCTTGGGGATCAACTGAAACAATAATATGTGCGGGAATACCAGCTTGGGAGAGTTTTGCTGCAAATCTTGAAACGGTAAAGATAAAGAGTTGTTGATAGTTTTCTTTTATCCACTCTAGGTGTAGATCCAGTGACGGGCCACCACCAATGACAATGGCGGTTTTACCAAGAAACTTATTTTTTAATAATGATGCAGGTAACTGGTTTTCAACCACGTTAAACATCTGCTGTTCAAAAAAAGACTTTTGGTTAAAGTTGGTTTTATGTGAAATAGAGTGTTGATTTATGGTTCGATAAGCTTGGCTGTATAGCGTTGAATACTCCTCTATCACGCCTGATGAAGCTGCTAGTGAAAGAGTCACAGCAATCTGGTCTTTAATAAAGTATAAGTCGTCTTCTGCAGATTCAATATGGTGTGTTAACTCATCAAAACTGATGACTTTTAGGTAATCCTGTTGCTCTGTAGGTATCTCAATGTTGAGCATGTTCATCACTTCTGGTAGTTCAACAAAAATGTATTTACTGCCATCAGTTTTTGGCGCTTCCAGAATGTAATTTACCAATAATCCAGAATCTAAGCCCAGAACAATATGTAGGGTGTCTTTAGCAAAAATATCTTGTTTAAATTTTTGTTTAAACGCAGTTGTCGAATCTACTTTCTCAAAGGTATTACGATTAACACTCGGTAAGTAATATTCGCCAAATTGACTAATTGAAAATTGATTATTAAATACTGAGCTAGATCTTTCCATTGTTTGTAAGCCTTTTCTTTTAGTAGCAAATCGCAAATAAATTTTTAATAATTTAATCTATATATCAGGGTTTTACTTCAGTAAAGTTTATATTAAATTTTAATCACAATATCTTGTACTTGAATATTGCCTGTACTTCCTATCCCTTCTAGCACCGCAGTTGCGCTTTCTTCTGATACTTGCTCAATGGTAACTGTGGCGCGATTTTTCGTTGCGACTGCACGCATTAAGTTGACTCTGTCTGGGATATTTTGCTGCAAGACAATTTGAAAGTTATCACCCATTTTAACGTTATTTTTTCGGCCTAGATTGATGATAATTCTGTTTCCTTGCTTAGCGACGATTTGTCCTAATAATGGACGACAGTTTAGGAGGTTATCAATATCTTGCGTGCTTTGTTGAAATAATTGGTTCATTGATTGTCCGTAAGTCGAACTCCAAAAGCGCTTTGTTGTTGGAGAGACGGTTTCATCTTTATCAAATGCCCATTCTGCTGTAGCGGCGTAGTCTTTACTCCATACTTTTTCGCCGCTAATGCCGTGAAATAATGTAAAGCGTAAATTAATTTGTCGTTGAGGGTAATCACTCCACAGGCCGAACATTGAGCTCTGATTTGGCTCTGTGGAAATATCTAAAATCTCAGGCTGTAAAATATATTGGCTATCAGTAATTTCACCCAGCCAACTTGGGATCCTGTTGCCTCTAAAGTTTATCAATTGATTTTTATGGTCTAGTTTTTCTTCGGCGTGCATATGCGCAAAACTAAACTCTGACATGCTATTAATCACTGTGCCATATTGTTGTGACAGGGCTTGTTCAAAATTGGCTAATTGACCATAGCGCAATTGGGAGCGATCTCGCATGGTAGCTTGTGGAATCATCAGTGCCGCTTTAAGTTGCTGGCTGTGACATTGCTGAACGACCTTCTGTGATTCGAGATTTAGCCTTAATGAGACAGTAATATCAGTTGAGGTGATTATTTCTGATACCACTTCAATATTTTTAGCCTCACCCATGCGTTGTACTTGAAATGCATTTTGAGTCAAGTTGCCTTGATTAATGGTTTGACGACTATTGAAGTTCACTCCAGCTTTTAAGCTGGCATAGTTTAATGCTTGATTTATTGCAGCTTCACGGGCTTTATCAATATTGCCATCGACTATGCTCGCTTGACCTGATACTTCGATTCTTTGTGCAAAAGCGACGTGACTGATACTAGCCAATTGCAGTACAAGCACTGAAAAAAATAATAATTTAATGTTTAAATTCGGCATGTTCAGTTTCACTTTTTACAAAATAATGAAGATATCAGTGCCAACTTAATGACTTTTAGACACCATTTTTATGAGTCTTTATAGCAAAGCAATAATTGTGCCCTTTGTGTATCTGTGGCTTTGATAAGTGTGAACATTTAGAAAAGGCTCATCATGGCTAATTAATAGCGGTTAAATGATAAAGTTTTTAACTTAAGTGCCGATAGGGTTTCAGAGAGTGTGGCTATTAACATTGTTATGAGTGTGATGACGAATATGGTTATTAATAAAGTTAGGCCACTTGATACCCATTGAATGAGTAAGGTTTGTTCACTGGGTTTAAAACCATACTTCTCTAGATAACGCCAATGACAGTGCATGAATTGAGTTAAGGATATAAAGGCTATGCGTCAATTTATTTTATTACCCATCGCTTTATTAATGGCAGCTTGCGCAAGTGAGACGTCAAAGAGTGGCGATGAGTTAACCTATACTGGGCAGCCTACTGACACTAACTCATGGTTTATGTCCGAACCAGAAGCTCAGACGCCAAAAGCATTAAGCTACGATATAGAGAAGGTCGGTTTAGCCCCAAAGTCTCAAGTGAACACCCTTGCAGAAAAAATCGTCAATGAACTGGTATTACAAAATGATAGCCTGCGTTCAGATCAACCTTTATTGGTGACGACACCTGTAAAAATAGATGCTTTTAGTCAAACTGACGCTCTAGGTTTGCAGCTACAACAAGGTTTTGTTGCAGCATTTCATGCTCATGAATTTAATTTAGTTGATATGAATGTGGCTAATGCCATAAGAGCAACAGAACAAGGTGAGTTTATTCTCAGTCGCGATTGGAAGCTATTGCCGTCTGATTTACCCGTGTCCCATGTTGTTGTGTCGACAATGGCTACAACAACACAAGGAGTCGTGTTGAATGCCAGGATTGTTAATGTAACCAATAATCGAGTGGTTTCTGCTGTACAAACTTTTGTTCATACAGACAGTTTACCGGGTTACTTATCACCCTCTAATAAAGTTACCTCAGAAAATGGTTTGCTCTATCGTAATGAGCAATCTGGGGATGGAAAAGTGGCTGTGCTAGGAGAGAAATTATGAAAAAGCTTTTAATGGCAATGATGTCTGTCGCAGCATTATCGTTAGTCGGTTGCTCAAGTAATGATAAATATGTTCAGTGGGAAACAGAGGCGCCTGAGCAGTTTCCAAAATTAACCGCGATAGGTTATGCCCCTCTCGCGACGCAGCCAGCAAAAGAGCAATCTCATAAAGTGTTAATGGCGATGCAAGCGTCAAAAATTGCGGCGTATCGTGAGTTAGCAGAGCAGGTATATGGTCAACAAGTGGATGCTCATAGCCAAATGAGCGAGTGGTTATTAAATAGTGAAACCGTGTCGACTCAGGTTTCTGGCATGATTAAGGGGGCTAAGGTGATTAAAAGCTATCCCGCTGGTGATATGTATGTTACTGAATTAGAGTTAGATTTTGCTCAAGTGTGGAACTTATATCAACAAGACAATCGACCAAGAAAAATCAAAGAAGTCACTTATTTTTAGTGTTTAAATGTTGATTGAGCTATTACAAATAAATACAAGAAAGCCGCTGATGACAGCGGCTTTTTTATGGTTTTATTCATGGGTGCAGAAATTGACGCTTACATTAGGCTTTTAGATTAGAGCCTAATGATGAAATGGTCGACGTTCGCCCTTTGTCATTATAAGTGAGGCTGGTAGCGTTTCGACTCATTTGCATCGCTTGAGAAAAGCGATTTAGACTCGCAATATTCAGTTCAATCAAGCTGGCATTTTGATTATTAATGTCTTTACACTCTTCTAATATTACCTTGGCTTCTTCCACTTTCTGAATCAATACAGTGTCAGTGCTAAGTAATTCTTTATCAGGATGGTTAGCGAGCTTCTGATCATTCTGCTGCAGATTATTGAGACAGGTTACTTTCTCGCGGGCTAAAGCTAAAAGGGTATCTGCATCTTGATCTGTTAACGCTTGCTTTTCTGCAGATACAAGTTTTTTCAGCGACGACAAAGTGCCGTGCTGAAAAGATAACAGCTGTAGTAATTCATTCATAAGTTACTCTTCATAAAATCCACATTACATTTGTAATGCTTGATTAGCCAAGAGTCATTATGAAATTACTCTTGGTCGAAATTTAGTCCGCTCATGTCAGCTTCAAAACTGGCAATATTAGCAGCAAGCTTTTCTGGATCGACTTTATATCGACCTTCAGAAATCGCTGTTTTAATTGCATCAACTTTGCTTTGATCAATTTCAGGTAACGATGCCATTTTGCTCTGAGCTCCTTGCAGCTGTTGTGCTTGCGAGGTAATGCTGACCGAATCAGTTTTCACTGCTGCTGTATTACTGCTCGTTGACTCTGCAGTTTTTGTCGCAGCACTTGCGTCACGGTTAGTACGTAACTGAGTGTGTGAAGCTGTTTTTAGATTGTTAATATCAATTGCCATGTAAGGCTCCAGCGTAATTTATGGTATTCCTAACAGGGTATCGGCCATGCTGGAAAGAACTTTAGGATTATTTTACATCCTAACTTCAACTTCTCCAACACCTATGACAATAACATCTAGTTTCCTGTTTGAGTTAGAGTTTTTGACTCTAATGGTCTCTCCCACATTTCCGTCTCTTAATGCTTCACCGGCTGTTTTTATTTCAAAGCTATTAGTTTTTGCATATATGGAGACTGAATCACCTTTACATACAAAACATAGGTTATTATTGAGTAATGGGGCTTTGGCTGGGACTCGTCTTTTTGAGCGAGTGCCAATAATGTCGGATACACCCGAGAAAAACTGGCCACGAATACTGTGCTGATCAACATAATTTATTTCTATGGTGTCATTGGTGATGAGTTCGCCTTTCTCGATAATACTTTTAGCCGTCACTACAGGGTAGAGTACTTCAACTTTGACGGATAAATACATTTGCCAAGGGTAATCGTACTCCGGACTGTTGCAACTTATCTTTACGGTATTGGTTCGGTTAATCGGTCTGTCGCTGGCCATTTCTACATTGATTGGCGGGTAGCATGATGGAGGGGTTAACCTTCCTTCAACACGTTGTGGCAAGATATTTATCTTTGCATCACTATTATATGAAGGACTATTAGCAATTTTTTTTGCCACAGTCTCTTTAGCTAACTCAGTAATGGTCGATAAAGAGTAGGTAATAGTGCTGTCTTCACTGGCGAAAGCCGGTAAAGAGGAACACAATATAATGAGTAGCCATAGCATTCTTTTATTCATTTTTAGTTTCTAGCCAGTATTGCCAGTATGTCTCTATACTTCTCTATTAACGGTTTAAATCTGTGGATTTAAACAAGAATATTAATTTAGTTGTTTATATGAGTCGCATTGTACTCATCAGTGAGTCAGAAGTTTGACTGTTCAACTATCAATATGGGGTTTTATTGTCATTGTTTTACATGAAGCAATAAGCATGCCCAGTTAGTATGTTGATAATCATATTGTCAGAAAATCGAATTTAGCGTGTGGTACAATTTGATGGTAATAGATTTACTGTCGCTTTAAATCATAAGAAAAACGCCCGGAAGGGGCTGTAAAATAAACAAGGCAGGGTTATGTCGAGTATTCTTGAATCAGTCAATAAACGTACCCAACTCGTTGGTCAAAATAGACTTGAGTTGTTACTTTTTAAATTGAATGGCCGTCAACGATTTGGTATCAACGTTTTCAAAGTAAAAGAAGTCTTACAGTGTCCACCATTAACGACATTACCGCGCTTAAGCCCAATGATTAAAGGTATTGCTCATATTCGTGGTTCGACTATTTCTGTGATTGATTTGAGTGCGGCAACAGGCGGCCGTCCTTTAACTTCAACAGAGAACTGCTTCATTATTATTGCTGAGTATAACCGCAGTATTCAAGGGTTCTTAGTCAGTTCTGTTGAGCGTATTATCAATATGAACTGGGAATCAATTATGCCGCCGCCACAAGGTGCGGGACGTAATTCATATCTAACAGCAGTGACTGAAATTGAAGGTGAATTGGTCGAGATTTTGGACGTTGAAAAAATCTTAGATGAAATCTCACCTGTTAAGACTGAAATCAGTAAAGAAGCTGATGAAGCGTTAACTATCGACCGTGATCAGCATTATCATATTATGGTCATTGATGACTCTGCGGTGGCACGTAAACAAATTATTCGTTCTTTAGAGTCTTTGAATCTGCAAATTGATACTGCAATTGATGGTAAAGATGCACTCGAAAAACTCAAAGCTATAGCAACAGAAATGGACAATGTCGCTGACGAAATTCCATTAATCATCTCTGATATTGAAATGCCTGAGATGGACGGTTATACCCTAACTGCTGAAATTCGAGATGATCCAAAACTAAAAGACATTAAAGTTGTATTACATACTTCGTTAAGTGGTGTCTTTAACCAAGCAATGGTTGAGAAAGTCGGTGCAAATGATTTTATCGCAAAATTTAATCCGGATGAGCTGGCTTCTGCTGTAAATAAACACTTAATTTTATAAGCATTATTATCATTCTCTGTCTATGATTAACTTAATAGACAGATGAATGTTATCTATGAAACTGCAGCATCTCGTTAAGTTCATTAAAATGAATGTTTGAGTTAGCAAGTCAACATTGATAGCGTTAGATGAGTCAATCAAGTGACCGGTTCACACTGAAATTACTTGTAGGTAGTTTCTTTATAATAGGGTGTAAATGTGACGAATAAATCACTCGCTGAAGCAGAATATAATCAGTTTAAGCTTTTTTTAGAGCAGCACAGCGGCATTGTATTAGGTGACAACAAGCAGTACTTGGTCAGAAGTCGTTTGGCTCCATTGATGGGTAAACATGATTTACCCTCATTATCTGAAGTCGTTAAACGCTCAATGAAGCCAACTGAAAGACATTTACGGGCAGAAGTTATTGATGCCATGACCACAAATGAAACCTTGTGGTTTAGGGATAAATACCCCTTTGAATTACTTCATAATTCATTATTACCTGAATATAGCCGTTTAGGGCGTCCATTGAAAATATGGTCAGCTGCATGCTCGTCTGGGCAAGAACCTTACTCCTTAGCGATGACCATTCTTGAGTATCAGCAACGTAAGCCTGGTGCGTTACCCGGAAACGCGACTATTCAAGCAACTGACTTATCACCTTCGATGTTAGAGCGGTGTAAGAATGCAGAATATGACAGTTTAGCGTTAGCGCGTGGGTTATCTCCTGAACGCAAACGCCAATTCTTTGATCAATTACCGTCTGGTAATATGAAAGTTAAAGATAACGTTAAGCGATTAGTGAACTTTAGAGCGCATAACTTACTTGAAAGTTATAGCCTTTTAGGTAAATACGACATTATTTTTTGTCGTAATGTACTGATTTATTTTGCCCCTGAGGCAAAAGCTAAAATACTGCGGCAATTTGCTGCCGCTTTGAATCCTAACGGCATACTATTTTTAGGTGCGTCAGAATCTATCTCAGGTTTGACTGACGAATTCAGTATGGTTCGATGTAACCCTGGTATTTATTATCAAAAGAAAACCTAATTATAATACATTGTAAATAAAGGTTTTTTATCATTTTCTATGCCAGCTTCTGCTGGCATTATTTTTTTTATCTATTTCGCATCTACTTCCTAAATGTTTTGGCATAACCTTTGCTTTATTCCTCTCAGTTAGCTGATGGAGGCAATTTTATGGCGATTAATTTTGAAAATGGTTTGGGGATACATCAATACTCATTGGGCATTCGTGCTCAAAGGGCTGAAGTGCTATCAAGTAACATCGCCAATTCAAATACGCCTGGCTATAAAGCACGTGATGTAGACTTTGCGTCTGCCATGAATAGTGCTCGTTCTCATCAGCAAGGTTTACAAATGAGTCAAACAACTGACAAGCATTTTGATTTAAAGGCGCTTAGCCAAGAACATGTGCAGTTCCGCGTACCCAATCAGCCAGATACAGGCGATGGCAATACTGTTGACTCCCAGCAAGAACAAGCTGCTTTTATGCAAAACTCTTTAGAATATCAAATGTCATTGGGTTTCCTTGAAAGTAAGTTTTCTGGCATGCGTAAAGCGATTAGAGGAGATTAATCATGAGTCTATTTAATATTTTTAATGTGTCAGGTTCAGGTATGTCAGCACAATCAGTGCGACTGAATACGACTGCCAGTAACATTGCCAACGCCGATTCAGTCTCTAGTAGTGTTGATCAAACTTATAAGTCGCGCCATCCGATCTTTGAAGCTGAAATGGCAAAAGCGACGAGTCAGCAAAATAGTTCTCACAGTGTCAGTGTTAAAGGCATTGTTGAAAGTGATAAACCATTATTAAAGGAGTTCTCTCCTGATCATCCAATGGCTGATGGTGATGGGTTTATCTATAAACCAAATGTGAATGTGATGGAAGAAATGGCAGACATGATTTCTGCATCTCGGTCATATCAAATGAATGTCCAAGTGGCTGATGCAGCTAAATCTATGCTGCAGCAAACGCTTCGTATGGGTAAGTAATATGAAATTTGATGGAGGTAACAGATGAGCCTCGTAAATCCTTACAGCAGTCAAACATTGCCGCAGACACAGTCGAGCAGTACAAGTAGTGTTGCTTCAAATACAACACAAACGGCTACGACAGGTAATGCTTTTCTAGACAGTGTTCAGCATGCTGAAGTCGCTGAAACACCTGAGCCTAATAGCCAGGAGCTGACTCAAGCGGATTTCTTCGCTTTATTAAGCCAACAGCTGTCAATGCAAGATCCATTTAAACCTGTAGAAAATGACCAGATGATTTCTCAAATGGCATCTTTCTCAACGGTTGATGGTATCTCAAAATTGAATGAAGAAATCCTAAATCTAAATAACTTAACTAGCTCCAGCCAAGCGTTACAAGCATCAGGACTTGTTGGTCAAAAAGTACTTATTCCATCAGATACAGGGCATATCTCTAGTGAAAGCCCTGAAGTGAAAGGGGTGATCAGTACGCCGACACCGATTGACAGCATTACTGTGAATATCGAGGATGAATCCGGCCAAGTTATCAGAACATTCGAAGTTGATGGTTCTGCAGGCGGTAACATCGATGTGACATGGGACGGCCTAGATAAAAACGGTGAACCTGTTGCTGAAGGAAATTATGCCATTAAAGCTAACGGTAAAATTGATGGCACATCAGAAGACTTAGCGGTATCGACTTACGCACATGTTTCCAGCGTTTCATTGGGTGATGTCACAACCGGGGCGATATTAAACCTTCGTGGTATTGGCGGCATTCAATTGTCAGATGTACTTGCTGTTGCGGAAAGTTAATTTACTAAAAGTTAGACCGTGGAAAGCTTAAAACCAAATTTCAATAATGGTCAGAATACTGACTATTAACAATAAATAGAATTAGTAAGAGAAGGGGTGAATTATGTCGTTTAACATTGCTTTGAGTGGTATTTCAGCTGCTCAAAAAGATCTCAATACCACAGCAAATAACATTGCCAACGTTAATACAATTGGTTTTAAAGAGTCTCGTGCTGAATTTGCTGATGTTTATGCTAATTCTATTTTTTCAAACAGTAAAACTGCAGTGGGTGGTGGTGCAACCACGACTCAAGTGGCACAACAGTTTCAACAAGGTAGCTTACAATTCACCAGTAACTCACTTGATATGGCTATTAGCGGCGGTGGCTTCTTTGTTACGGCATCTGAAGTGGGTACGCAAGATCACTCATTTACACGTGCTGGTGCATTTAAAGTGAACTCTGAAAGTTTCATGACAGATTCAGCGGGTAACTTCTTACAAGGTTTCCCAGTTGATGCCGATGGTAACTCTACTTCGGTGAGCTTATCGAGTACTGTACCGATTAAAATTCCAGATACTGCTGGTAGCCCTGTAAAAACCAGTAATGTTGGTTTGCAAATGAACTTAAATGTAGGTGAGTCAGCATTAGATCCTGCTAACTTTGATCCAAACGATCCAGATACGTTTAATAACTCAACGTCAGTGACTATTTATGATTCATTAGGTGAGTCTCACATTATGACAACCTATTTCATCAAACCAACAGATGGTGCTTATACCGGTGAGAGTAACTGGGTTGCCTTTTATGCCGTTGATGGCGAGCAGGTCGATATTGATCAAGCAAATGGTGGTTCATACGGTGTAGATACTACCGGCGATGGTATTGCAGATGGTACGGCACTTGCTGAAAATGCATCAGGTTGGAAAGGGTCAGTATTGAAGTTTAATGATGCCGGAGCTTACACTGGTTCAGATCCCGCAACTGTTGAAACGGTCGAGCTGGGTGTCAATGGCGCAAATGTTCTAGGTCCTGGTGCTGATGGTACTCAAAAATTAACTCTTGGTTTTAATAACCCAACACAATATGCTTCACCTTTTGAAGTGACTGAGTTAACCCAAGACGGTACAACAGTAGGTCGTTTAACCAATGTGGGTATCGGTTCTGATGGCTTAGTGACTGCAAGTTACAGTAATGGTTCAACTGAGCCACTGGCGCGTGTTGCACTAGTGCGTTTTGCTAATGAACAAGGTTTGACTCAAGTGGGTAATACCTCTTGGAAAGCGAGCTTAGATTCTGGTGCAGCCTTGGCAGGTGAAGCCAATAGTGGCACGTTCGGTAGTATTCGTTCATCAGCACTTGAGCAGTCTAACGTTGATTTGACCACAGAATTGGTTGACTTAATCTCAGCTCAACGTAACTTCCAAGCTAACTCTCGTACGCTTGAGGTGAATAACACCTTGAATCAGTCAATACTACAAATCCGCTAGTTATCGATTAAGGTTTTGATTAATCATAGAGTTTAGATTTTCAAAGAGTTGCCGCAACGGCAACTCTTTGCCATTTTAATTGACCCCCTTCTTATTAGTACCTCACCAGGTAATCGTTTTATTCCATCTCAAATTCATTAGCTTAGCTTTAATTATTTCTACTTACATGTGTTGGCACACTGATTGCTAGTTCTGTATATATCTTTTGTTATGTAAAAAGTTTGACGGAGCAGCAAATGGACAAATTACTTTATGTTGCCATGAGTGGGGCAAAGCAGAATATGAATGCTTTGGCTGTTCGTGCCAATAATTTAGCTAATGCCAATACTGATGGTTTTAAAGCTGATCTTGCTCAAGCTCGCTCTATGCAAGCATTTGGTGAAGGTCTACCTACACGTGTGTTTGCCATGACAGAAAGTCCCGGACACAACTTTAATTCTGGCCCGATTAAAACTACGGGCCGAGATTTAGACATTGCAATTAAAGATCAAGGTTGGATTGCGGTTCAAAGTAAAGAAGGTGGTGAGGCTTATACCCGTTCTGGGAGTCTAAGTTTTGACAGTACCGGTTTACTGACCAATGGCCGCGGTAATCCAGTGATGGGTGAAGCTGGGCCAATTGTACTGCCTTTACCAATCGATAAAGTTCAGATATCACCTGATGGCATTATTTCTGTAAGACCACAGGGTGCTACCGCAGATGTGATTGAAGAAGTGGCGCGAATTAAATTAGTCAATCCAGATAATGCAGAAATGATGCGTGGCGAAGATGGTTTATTTAGGCTGACATCGGGCTTAAATGCGCCGAATGATCCTAATGTAACCGTTGAGAGCGGCGCAGTTGAAGGAAGTAACGTTAATGCTGTATCGGAAATGGTGGCGTTAATTGATATTCAGCGTCAATACGAAATGCAAGTGAAGATGATGAAAAATGCCGAAGATCTAGATCGCGCATCCTCGTCTTTAATGAGAATTAGTTAGGAGTAATTATTATGCATCCCGCTTTATGGATCAGTAAAACAGGCCTTGATGCCCAACAAACCGATATTGCTGTTATTTCTAACAATGTGGCCAATGCCAGTACCGTTGGCTATAAAAAGAGCCGAGCAGTATTCGAAGATTTACTCTATCAAACCGTCAATCAGGCTGGTGGTATTAGTGCTGATAACACTAAGTTACCTAATGGCTTAAACATTGGTGCAGGTACCAAAGTTGTCGCGACGCAGAAAATGTTCACTCAAGGCAATATGCTAACAACTGACAACTCATTGGACTTAATGATTGAAGGTCCGGGTTTTTTTGAAGTTGAAATGCCGGATGGCACAGCTGCATATACCCGTAACGGCCAATTCAGTCTTGATGAAAATGGTCAAATCGTAACTCCAGGTTCAGGGTATGTTTTACAACCCTCTATTACTATTCCTGATGATGCCACTTCAATAACTGTATCTTCAGAAGGTGAAATCTCGGTTAAATTATCTGGCGCGACAGAAAGTACGGTTGTTGGTCAATTGGCGATGAGTGATTTCATTAATCCATCAGGGTTAGATCCAGTGGGTCAAAACCTTTACACCGAAACGGGTTCAAGCGGCACGCCTATTCAAGGCACTGCATCATTGGACGGTTTAGGGGCGATTCGTCAAGGCGCGCTTGAGACATCGAATGTAAACGTGACTGAAGAGTTAGTGAACCTTATTCAAAGTCAGCGAATTTATGAGATGAACTCTAAAGTGATTTCAGCTGTTGACCAGATGATGTCTTACGTAACGCAAAACTTATAACGTTTGATGATTAGGAGAGGGATGATGAAAACATATCTAGTCATAGCATCAGTTATTGTGCTATCAGCTTGTAGCTCAACCCAAAAAAAGCCCATTCCTGACGATCCATTTTATGCGCCTGTTTATCCTGATGCACCCGCAACTCAGATGGTATCGACAGGCTCTATTTATATGGACCATCAAGCATCGAGTTTATATTCAGATATCAGAGCACATAAAGTGGGCGATATCATTACGGTGTTATTAAATGAGTCAACACAAGCCACTAAAAGTGCTAACAACGAAATCAAAAAAGATTCAAGTTTAAGTGTCGATCCGATTTATGCCGGTGGCGGTAATGTCACCATCAAAGGGGTGCCACTCGATTTGCGCTATTCAGATTCTATGGATACCAAACGTGAGTCTGATGCCGATCAGTCAAACAGTTTAGATGGCAGTATCTCAGCCAACGTAATGCAAGTGCTCAGTAACGGTAATCTAGTGATACGTGGCGAAAAATGGATCTCAATCAATAATGGAGATGAATTTATCCGTGTTACAGGCATGGTTCGTAGTCAAGATATCACCCCAGAAAATACCGTTGAATCAACCCGTGTTGCCAATGCCCGTATTCAATACAGTGGTACTGGCACGTTTGCAGATGTCCAAAAAGTGGGTTGGTTAAGCTCCTTCTTTATGGGCGAATGGTGGCCTTTCTAAGGAGTATGCCATGAAGACTAAATCATTTTTAAAAGGTGTGGTTGTTACAGCAGCTATTACTACAATGTTGGCCCTTACAGCGCCTGTTCAAGCGCAACGAATTAAAGATATTGCCAATGTTCAAGGGGTGCGTAGCAACCAATTGATTGGTTATGGTCTTGTTGTTGGCTTACCAGGCACAGGTGAAAAAACGCGTTATACCGAACAAACCTTTAGAACGATGCTGAAAAACTTTGGCATTAACCTACCTGATAATGTTAAACCGAAAACCAAAAACTCTGCAGTGGTAGCTGTACACGCTGAAATGCCAGCATTTATCAAACCAGGTCAAAATCTTGACATTACCGTATCCAGTATTGGTGAAGCCAAAAGTTTACGTGGTGGAACACTGCTGCAAACTTTTCTTAAAGGAGTCGACGGCAATGTTTATGCTATTGCGCAGGGAAGTTTAGTTGTTAGTGGCTTTAGCGCAGAAGGCCTAGATGGTTCGCAAGTTATTCAAAATACCCCAACAGTGGGACGTATTCCTGGTGGTGCAATGGTTGAACGTAGTGTGATGTCGCCTTTTGCTACAGGTGACCACTTGACGTTTAATCTACATCGTTCGGATTTTTCAACGGCAAAGAGCATGGCTGATGCGATTAATAGCTTTTTAGGCCCTGGAATGGCACGCGCGTTAGATGGCACTTCTATTCAAGTCAGTGCACCACGTGATGCATCTCAACGAGTGTCATTTTTAGCCACATTAGAAAATGTAGAAGTCGAGATAGCCAGCGAGTCGGCGAAAGTGATTGTTAACTCTCGTACAGGCACGATTGTTGTTGGCCAAAATGTGAAGTTAATGCCAGCTGCAGTTACCCATGGCGGTCTAACGGTAACCATTGCTGAGGCCACGCAAGTTTCTCAACCTAATGCTTTTGCAAATGGTCAAACAGTTGTCACTACTGATTCAACCATTGATGTGGCCGAAGCTGACAGCCGTATGTTTCTTTTTGACCCTGGTACCACCCTTGATGAGCTTGTGAGAGCGGTAAACCTTGTAGGTGCAGCTCCTTCTGATGTACTTGCAATACTCGAAGCGTTAAAGATGGCAGGCGCTTTGCATGGAGAACTTATCATCATCTAAAAATTGTCGGTACGACTATGGAAAAGCTGTCAAATTCATCGCACTTTCTGGATCTAGGAGGACTAGATTCATTACGTTCTCAAGCTCAGAAAGACGAGAAAGGCGCGCTTAAAGAAGTCGCGAAACAGTTTGAAGGTATCTTCATTCAAATGCTGATGAAAAGCATGCGTGATGCCAATGCAGCTTTTAAATCAGATAGTCCAATGAACAGCCAAACCACCGAGTTTTTTGAAAACATGCGTGATCAACAAATGTCGGTGGATTTATCAGATAAGGGCATGTTGGGCATAGCAGACTTGATGGTGCAGCAGTTATCACCGCAAGATACTCCATTTAGACCAGCGTCAGTGCTTCGTGGTGATATCGATGCAAAAATAAAGCATGGCATGTTCGATAATCATTCTCGTGATGATAAAACGCTAAATCAACCTGCCATACCGTCTTCTAGCATTGCAGTGCATTCAATTCAGCAACCGGCCATTAATATTGAGCAATTATCTTCGAGCCATGATGCGATTGATGAGGCGGCACTTCAGCAAATTTTGGCTGGAAAGTCGGTGACTTCTGTTGCCACGAGTGGCAATCAATTGCCGCAAACGATAAATAAAGCCCCTAGCGAATTTGAAAATCCTGAGCATTTTGTTGCCGTGTTATATCCCCATGCAGAAAAAGCGGCGAAAGCATTAGGTACCACACCAGAAGTCTTGTTAGCACAATCAGCATTAGAAACTGGCTGGGGACAAAAAATGATCCGCCGTCATGATGGTGAGGCCAGTAACAACTTATTCAATATTAAAGCTGATAAGCGCTGGCAAGGTGATAAAGCCTCGGTGAATACCTTGGAGTATGAACAAGGGGTAGCAGTGAAGCAAAAAGCCGACTTCAGAACCTACGACAGTATTGAGCAGAGTTTTAATGATTTTGTGTCATTTATTTCAAATGGCGAGCGTTATCAAGAAGCTAAAAAAGTGGCAGCAGAGCCTGCCAAGTTTATACATGCATTACAAAAAGCTGGTTATGCCACTGATCCTCAATATGCACAAAAAGTGTTGAAGGTGATGGAGTCAGTGACCAATGGGCTTAAGTCTGTATTACCAGGAGAGACTAACTAATGGCTGTTGACTTACTAAACATTGCCCGTACGGGTGTACTGGCTGCGCAATCTCAAATGGGCGTGACCAGTAATAATATTGCCAATGCCAATACGGTGGGTTATCACCGTCAAGTGGCTGAGCAATCGTCATTAGAGTCCCAAAAAATTGGTAATAGTTTTTATGGACAGGGCACTTATGTATCCGATGTTAAACGGATATATAACGACTATGCAGCAAGAGAGTTGCGTATTGGCCAAACCGCAATGAGTGGCGCGGAAACTCGCTACACTAAAATGAACGAAATGGATCAGCTATATTCTCAAATTGGCTCTATGGTTCCTGATAGATTGACTGATTTTTTTGCCAGTATTAATAGTGTCGCCGATCTGCCTACAGATATTGGTATGCGTGACAGTATGTTAGGTGCTGCACAGCAAACTGCGACTAGCTTGAATCAAATGCAGTCTCACTTAGATTCACAGATGAAACAAACCAATAGTCAAATTGGCGCTGTTGCAGATCGAATCAATGAAATTAGTACTGAGCTCGCCAATATTAATTTAGAGCTAATGAAATCGGGCGGACAACAAGATAGCCAGTTACTTGATCAACAAGATGCGTTAATTCTTGAATTAAGTGAATACTCAGAAGTGAATGTGATTCCGTTAGAAAATGGTGGCAAAAGCGTCATGTTGGGCGGCTCTGTGATGCTAGTGTCTGGTGAAGTGGCTATGCAAGTGGGCACAACCACAGGCGACCCTTATCCTAATGAGCCGAGACTGACAACGTCAACAGGTAACCAAACTTTAGTTATTGATGGTTCTAAACTTGGCGGGCAACTCGGAGAGTTGTTCAAATTTAGGGATGAAACCTTAATTCCAGTTAACCAAGAGTTAGGACAACTTGCTCTAGGTGTTGCTGATGCATTCAATGAAATGCAGTCTAAGGGTTTTGATTTAAATGGTGAGCTTGGACAGAATATGTTTACCGATATTAATGATCCAACGATGGCAGCTGGCCGAGTTGGCGAATACGAAGGTAATACTGGTACTGCCAAATTAAAAGTTAATATTGATGATGTCGGTCAATTAACAGGGAGTTCATATGAGCTTTCATTTACTGCACCTTCATCTTATGAATTAAAAGATACTAAAACGGGTGAGACCCAAGCGTTAACTTATGATGCTGTGAATAACCAATTAACGGGTGGGGATGGTTTTTCTATTCAAATTGATTCAGTTCCAGCGGGTTTCGCTGATGGTGATAGGTTTGAAATAAGACCAAACGCAGGTGCAGCCGCAGGTATCGGGGTTGAAATGACAGACCCAAAAGGTATTGCTGCAGCAGGCCCTAAAATCATAGGCGAGTCAACAAATTCGGGTGATACGAGTGTTCAGTTAACTAGCATAGATCGTACTAATGCTAACTTCCCGCTCACAGACAGTGAAATCACGATTCAGATTGATACCGTCACTAATACATATCAAGCATTTGATGTCGATGGTACTGCTATTGGTGGACCTACTGCATTTACACCACCTCAAATCAGTACACCTTTTGGATTTGATTTTGAAATCGATGATAGTTCTGCTGGCGGTGTTATTGATACTTATACCTTCGACTTGTCATTTGCTGAAGGTGATAACAGTAATGCAGTTGAAATGGCTAAATTGTCAGATGCAAAATTGATGAATGGTGGCACTACAACCTTAGCCGGTGTTTTTGAGGGCAGTAAATTAGATATTGGCAGTAAAACTAAAGCTGCAGCAGTATCTGTTGCGTCTAATGAAGCGGTTTATCAGCAAGCTTACAATCGAGTTCAAAGTGAGTCTGGTGTTAATTTAGATGAAGAAGCAGCTAACCTCATGCGTTTTCAACAGTCATATCAAGCTTCCGCCAGAATCATGACAACTGCTCAGCAGATGTTTGACTCATTGCTTAGTTCTGTTCGCTAGGAGAATCAGTTATGCGAATTTCAACCGCTCAAATGTTTAACCAGAATACTTCTAGTATTTCAAAGGGGCAGTCTGCAACCAATAAAATTCTTGAACAGTTGGCAAGCGGCAAAAAGATTAATACTGCTGGCGATGATCCTGTGGCGGCAATTGGTGTTGATACCTTAAGGCAGAAAAACGCACTAGTTGATCAATATGTCAAAAATGTTGATTACGCTCAAAAGCACCTTGGATTAAGTGAAAGCAAGTTAGGCAGCACTGAAACCTTGATGAGCAGTATGCGTGAACAGCTACAACGCGCTGCAAACGGCAGTTTATCTCAGTCTGAACGGCAAATGATTGCCGATGAAATGAAAGATAGCTTAGAAGAGTTAATGTCGATAGCCAACACTAAAGACGAGTCTGGTAATTATATTTTCGCGGGGAACAACACGAATAACCCTCCGTTTGCTTTTGATAACAATGGCGAAATTGTTTATAGCGGAGATAGCGGAGAGCGGCAAAGTATTGTTGCCTCCGGTGTCACCGTAGGAACAAATGTGCCAGGGGATACGGTATTTATGAATGCCTCAAACCCTTTAGGTGACTATGGCGTCAATTATCTGCCATCCCAACAAGGTGACTTTACCGTAGATAAGGCGGCAATATTTGATTCCGCTGCTCATGTTGAAGATACCTACACGTTTAAGTTTGTTGATAACGCCGGTGTATTGGATTTACAAATAGAAGACTCTGGCGGAGCAGTTATTTCTACAGTGCCCAATTTTGATCCCAGTAACCCTGTAAGCTTTAACGGTATTGAGGTTCAATTGTCTGGACAGCCCGTTGCAGGTGACTCTTTCACTATGGAACCGCAAGAAACAGTCAGTATTTTAGATACCTTTAATCAAGCAATTTCTATGCTTGAAGACCCTACAATACCAAATACTCCCCAAGGTAACTCAAAGTTGGCACAGCTATTGAATAATATCGATAGTGGTCAAATTCAAGTCAGTGCGGCAAGAAGTATTGCAGGCAATAGCTTGAAGAGTTTAGAAAGTATCTCTACAAATCACGCAGAAGAAAAAATCGTTAATGACAGTGCTTTATCCATGCTTGAAGATTTGGATTATGCCGCAGCAATAACTGAGTTTGAAAAACAGCAACTGGCATTAAATGCCGTGTCGAGTGTATTCGGCAAAGTCGGTTCTATTTCGTTGTTTGACTATATCTAGCAAGGTTTTTGAATTTTGCAAAATATGTAAACAATAATGACCCACGTTAAATTGTAAAATTTAGCCAAGCTCCAAAGTCTTGGCAACAAAACTAAGAATGAGGATTTATTTATGGCTATTACAGTAAATACAAACGTTACATCAATGAAGGCACAGAAAAACTTAAACACTTCAACTCAGGGGTTGGCGACCTCGATGGAACGCTTATCTAGTGGTTTACGTATTAACAGTGCAAAAGATGATGCGGCAGGTCTGGCTATTTCTAACCGCTTGAACTCTCAAGTTCGCGGCTTAGAAGTGGGTATGCGTAATGCAAATGATGCAATTTCGATTGCACAAATTGCTGAAGGCGCGATGCAAGAACAAACAAATATGCTGCAACGTATGCGTGATCTAACGATTCAATCTGAAAATGGTGCAAACAGCACAGAGGATTTAGCTGCACTTAAAGCTGAAATGGATCAACTTGCAGAAGAGATTACCGCTATTGGTGGCAGTACTGCATTTGGTGATACTAAGTTATTGGATGGTAGTTTTTCAGCAGGTAAAACTTTCCAAGTTGGCCATCAAGATGGCGAAGATATTAGTATAACTGTAAAGCAAAGTGACTCAACAAGCTTATCAGTTGCCGCTTTAACTAATGCTACTTCTGCAGGGCGAGCTTCTTCCCTTAACAAAATTGATGCAGCGATTAAGTCAATTGATGAACAACGTGCTGACTTAGGTGCAAAACAAAACCGTTTAGCACACAACATCGCTAACAGTGCTAACACTCAGGCAAACGTTGCTGATGCTAAGAGCCGAATTGTAGATGTAGATTTCGCCAAAGAAACAGCTGAAATGACCAAAAATCAGGTATTACAACAAACAGGTAGTTCAATGCTTGCACAAGCGAATCAATTACCTCAAGTTGCACTTTCGCTACTGGGGTAATTTACATCCCAGAAATGTAGTTTAGTTAACCAATTGCATAAAAAGCCATATCCATTTTTGAATGAATATGGCTTTTTTAATGCCTGTAAGCCACTGTTTTCTAGCTAATATGATAAATGTTCGAAAAATGTTCAAATAATTTCTAAAGTATCTTAAAACGCTGCCGTTAAAGTATTTGTAACCCAATAGACCCGCCTGGCAATAAAGACAGGCAATGTTTTAAAGCCAGGTATAAAGAGGAATCAAATTATGGCTATTACAGTAAATACAAACGTAACTTCAATGAAAGCGCAAAAGAACTTAAACGCTTCAACTGGTAACTTAGCCACATCGATGGAACGTTTATCAAGCGGTTTACGTATTAACAGTGCAAAAGATGATGCGGCGGGTTTAGCGATTTCTAACCGTTTGAACTCTCAAGTTCGTGGTTTAGAAGTGGGCATGCGTAACGCTAACGATGCAATTTCAATTGCGCAAATTTCTGAAGGCGCGATGCAAGAGCAAACTAACATGCTTCAGCGCATGCGTGACCTGACTGTACAATCTGAGAATGGTGCAAACAGTACTGAAGATTTAGCAGCTATTAAAGCAGAGATGGACGAGCTTGCCTTAGAAATCACTGAAATCGGAAACAATACTGCATTTGGTGATACTAAATTATTGGATGGTAGTTTTTCAGGCGGCAAGAATTTCCAAGTTGGTCACCAAGATGGCGAAGACATTACTATTACAGTAGCTACAAGTGATTCGACTAGCTTATCAGTTGGAGGTCTAACTAATGCTACCTCCGCAGGTCGTGCTTCAGCTCTAACTAAAATTGACGCAGCGATTGCCACTATTGATAGCCAACGTGCAGATTTAGGTGCGAAACAAAACCGTCTTGCTCACAACATTGCTAACAGTGCTAACACTCAAGCAAACGTTGCAGATGCTAAGTCTCGAATCGTAGATGTGGATTTTGCTAAAGAAACAGCTGAAATGACTAAGAATCAGGTTTTACAACAAACGGGTTCAGCAATGCTTGCACAAGCTAACCAACTACCTCAAGTTGCACTTTCTCTTCTCTAATTTGACTAATCGAATTAGAGTTTGAAAATTTAAGAAGGGAGGTCTTGATAGATCTCCCTTTTGTCGTTTTTGATGATGATTATCGTAATAAACTAACTAAGAGGCGTAAGATGGCTATGGATATCAATTTTACTGGTACCTCAAATACCCTTACTGATAATATGGGGACTCGTCAGCTTACTGAGACTAAGGCTGCGGTAGCTGAAGAAAAGTCGAAAGTCACTGAGCTTGAAAAAACAGAGCAAGAAAGTAAAGATTTGACAGAAAAAGATTCTGACAAACAAGATTTAGCAGATATTACCAACGATCTTAATGATATGACTGCATTGATGCGAAAAGGTTTGGCTTTCAAATTAGATGATGATTCCGGTCAAAATGTCATTAGCGTTATGGATGTAGATTCAGGTGATATAATAAGACAGATACCCAATGCCGAAGCGTTGGAATTATCAAAAAAACTGGCTGAAGTGGCAGGAATTTTGCTTAATACAGAAGCATAAAATCAGCAGTTTTAGTAATCTTTGGTCGCTCACATTTTTATCGAAGTATCTAAGAGGAAATTATGGCATTAACAGCAACTGGTATTGGCTCGGGCCTTGATATCAACACCATTGTCGGTGTATTGGTCGATGCTGAAAAACTTCCCAAAGAGGCACTATTCGACAAAAGTGAAGCAACAATAGATGCTAAGGTTTCAGCTATCGGTTCATTGAAAAGTAAATTATCTACCTTCCAAGATGCGTTAGAGAAACTGAGCGATCCTGATTCATTAAATATTCGCAAAGTGTCTACGGGTGACAGTATTTATTTTGGCGCTACGGCCGATAAAACTGCGCAAACAGGTAGTTATCAGATCCAAGTCGAGCAACTCGCATCTTCACATAAAGTGGCTGGAGCAAACGTTGCTGATCCAACTTTAGGTGTCGGGGCTGGTAGTTTGGACCTCTCTGTCAACGGTGAAGCTTTCTCTGTTGATATTGAAGCGACTGATTCACTTGAAGATATTGCCAGTAAAATTAACAGTTCAACTGATAATTCTGGTGTGACAGCCACCATTATTACAAGTGATGCTGGAAGTCGGTTAGTGTTTAGCTCAGATGAGCCTGGTACAGACAATGAAGTTACTATAACTGCAACAGATACTGCAGGTACAGGACTAGATGACATGTTTGGCGCCGGTAACCTGACGACATTACAAACTGCTGAAAATGCAGTTTTATACATAGATGGTCAAAAAGTAACATCACAATCTAATGAAGTTACAGATGCCATCGCTGGTGTGACTCTGTCGTTAACAGATGCTGACATTGCTAAGACAACAACATTGAAAATAGAACAAGATGACGAGCTGGTTAAAGAGAATATCCAAGCCTTTGTTGACGCTTACAATACATTAGTTACTTCAATTAGTGACATGTCTAAATACGATACTGAAAAAGAAGAAGCGGCTGCTTTGCAGGGGGATTCGATGATCCGCTCAATCGAATCTCAAATGCGCAGTATGATCAGTAACCGAGTCGATGTTGATGGACAAACTGTTGCATTATATGACATAGGCATCGAGACTGATCGATACGGTAAAATGTCAATTGATAGTGATAAGTTAGATACTGCAATTAGTGAAAATATGGATTTAGTTGAAGGCTTATTTGCGACTCCTGATACTGGGATCGCTAATCGTTTAGATACTATGGTCGAAGGTTATGTGAAAACTGGTGGACTCATTGATAACCGAAATAATAGCTTAACCAGTGAAAAGAGTCGTTTAGATGACCAACGAGACGCATTTAGTTTGAAAATGGAGCTGTTAGAAGCAAGATTATTTAAACAGTTCAATACAATGGATTTAATCGTTGCTCAAATGAACCAACAAAGTTCGGGCCTCGTAGAGCGTTTAAATTCACTTCCAGGCTCAGTTCCAAGCAGTTAATTTATGAAACAACTTAACGAAACTAATAAAAAAATAGAACAAACACTGCAGACATTAGAAAATACCCCATCAGAAAATGAACAGTCTGATGAGTTGGTATCTATTTTGCAAGAGTTGACTGTAGAGCGTCAAATTTTACTCGATAGTATTGATGAGACAGATGTAGAACTTGCTAAAAAGACACTTCAAGAACAGATCGTAATTAGTGAAGGGTTTGAATTAAGGGCGAGAAATGTTCTTAAGCATATTCAGGCATTGCTTCAAGCTAGAAAGAAAAATCAACGCCAAATTAATATATATCAATCAGTCGATTCAAATAAGTAGCGAAGGTGACCTATGAGAGGATCAATAAAATCTTACCGCAAAGTATCTCTAGATAGTGAGATTGCTGTTGCTTCCCCGCATCGTTTAATCCAAATGATGTTCGATGGTGCTTTGTTGCGTTTAGCTCAAAGTCGTTACGCAATCGAAACTCAAGATTTACAAGGCAAAGGCGTTGCAATCAATAAAGCGATTGGAATTATAAACGGTCTAAATAACAGCTTGAATATGGATGTAAAAGATTCTGTAGCGGGTAATTTAAGTGAACTATATGACTTCATGTTACGCCGTATTTCAGAGGCAAATATGAATAATGATGTTAAAGCGATTGATGATGTTTCGGGGATTCTTCGAACCATTAAAGAAGGCTGGGATGCCATTCCTCAAGATATGCACTTGATGACTTCAGAAGCAAGTTGATACTAAGTGTTACGATTGTAAAACAGGCGCCAATGGCGTCTTTTTTATTGCTGATAAGTTTTAAGGTTGCAGTTAAAGCGAATGCTCGTTTTATTTACTTTTTGAAATAAAATGTTGAAACCTGCCTATAAAAACAACTGTTGGTGACTTAAATCAACAGCATGGTAGAATAATGTCTTCTGATGCTTGATTCTCATGCTCTGATAATACAATATTTAATTTTTGCGTATTCGTTTAAACTTTATTGCTGGTTTGGCTATATTTAAGTAAAGATTAAAAAATATGAGTATGCATTCTGCTATGTTAATGTTTATATTATAATTGTGTCTTCTGACTCAAAAAATATAGCGTGATAATCAATATTCAAGTCTAGACTCTGTAATGTGTGCTAACTCTATGATGTTTGCAAATAGACAGCCAATACATGAATATGACTTTGAATAACTAATAACTAGAGCTTTGGCCTTCTTAATGATGCAAATAGAACAACGAATTTTAATTGTTGCTGAACCTTCTGAGCGAGTCTCTCGTCTTTGTTGTATTTTTGAATTCTTAGATGAAAAACATCATGTCATCTCTACTGATGATCTTGCTTCATTATCACGTGAATCTCGTTTTAGAGCCTTAGTCATTGATACTGAATCAGTATCGCCAGAGTTTATCAAAGATGTTCAGTCATCCATTCCTTGGCAGCCAGTATTATTGATTGGTACGCTTGAAATTAATGGTGTTAATGTACTTGGCACTATTGATGAGCCTATCAATTACCCTCAATTAACTGAGCTACTTCATTTTTGTCAGGTTTATGGTCAAGCTAAGCAACCACAAATTCCTACCAGTGCTAATCAAACTAAGTTATTCCGTTCACTCGTCGGGCGAAGTGAAGGGATAGCCAATGTTCGTCATCTGATAAGCCAAGTGGCCACTTCAGGTGCGACTGTTTTAGTATTAGGTCAGTCTGGTACAGGTAAAGAAGTTGTAGCCCGCAATATTCACTACATGTCAGAGCGACGGGATGGTCCTTTCATTCCGGTAAACTGTGGCGCAATTCCACCTGAATTATTAGAAAGTGAACTTTTTGGACATGAAAAAGGCTCATTTACTGGCGCAATTTCAACTCGTAAAGGCCGTTTTGAATTGGCTGAGAATGGCACACTATTTCTAGATGAAATTGGTGATATGCCGCTGCAAATGCAGGTTAAGTTACTACGCGTATTGCAAGAAAAAGTATTTGAAAGAGTGGGTGGTTCTAAAACTATTACCACTGATGTGAGGGTTGTTGCTGCAACACATCGTGATTTAGAAACGATGATAAATGATAATTTATTTCGTGAAGATCTTTATTATCGATTGAATGTCTTTCCAATCGAAATGCCATCGCTGAGCGAGCGCCGTGATGATGTGCCTCTTTTACTGCAGGAATTGGTGAGCAGAGTCTTCAATGAAGGGCGGGGTAAAATCCGTTTTACCCAGCGTGCAATAGAGTCATTAAAAGAACATAACTGGTCAGGAAACGTGCGTGAGTTATCTAACTTGGTCGAGCGCCTGACGATACTTTTCCCTGGCGGACTGGTCGATGTTAATGATTTACCGCGAAAGTATCGTTATATCGATGTGCCAGAGTACAGTGTTGAAATTAGCGAAGAGCAACAAGAGCGTGATGCATTAGCGTCAATTTTCAGTGATGATGAACCTATTGAGATCCCTGAAACCCGTTTCCCAAGTGAATTACCGCCAGAAGGTGTCAACTTAAAAGATTTATTAGCTGAGCTAGAAATCGATATGATCCGCCAAGCTCTAGAGCAGCAAGATAATGTGGTTGCTAGAGCAGCAGAAATGTTGGGGATTAGACGAACAACCTTAGTTGAAAAAATGCGTAAATATGGCATGAGCAAAGATTAACCAGTTTTGCCATAAACGGTTACACTAAAGCATGCCTCATGGCATGCTTTTTTATGCTTATGATTTACACATAACGTTTTGGCACACCAAATGCATCAGCTTACACAAAAGTTAATATTTTGACGGAGTGGCTATGTTTTCGGCGCACAGCAGTTTAGCACAATCGATGGTAGAGCCTAATTCTATTACAGAAATGGGATCGAGTTATAATGCCTCAAATTCCTATGCTCTTAACGATACGGCTCAAGAAAGCTCCTATTCAGCACCTCAAGGATTAGACTATCAAGAAGTCGGTTATCAAGCACTTGATAATCAAGACCTTTACACCTCAAAAAACGATAATCTTTCCGAGGCTTCAGCAAGCGTTAATCATGATTTAGCTGGACAAATAGCCCGTTCAGCACCGCAAAAGGCGGCGAATATGTCAAATCAAATGGCGCACATTCTGCAAGCGATGCCTTCAGGTGTTGTTATTATTAATGGTGATGGACTGGTTACATTGGCAAACCCTGTGGCAACAGAGCTTTTAGGTAGACCGCTACAAGGGGCTAAATGGTTCGATATTATTAACCGCGCTTTTTCACCGCAAGAAGATGATGGTCATGAAGTCTCACTTAAAAACGGTCGAAGAGTTAAACTGGCTATTACTCCGTTAACGCCAGAACCTGGACAATTAATTGTTTTAACAGATTTAACCGAAACACGTTTATTACAGAAAAATTTGTCGCACCTCCAACGCTTATCGGCGTTAGGAAAAATGGTCGCAACCTTGGCTCACCAGGTAAGAACACCGCTTTCTGCCGCTATGTTATATGCATCTAACCTTGCTAGTCCAAAACTGAATGATACGGCTAAAAAACGATTTCAAACTAAATTAGTCGACAGGTTGAATGAACTTGAGCGACAAGTAAATGACATGCTGTTAATGGCTAAAAATAAGCAAGATGATGCATCCCAGGTGACTGACGTTGAAGATATTATCGAACCTGTACTTGCTAGTTGTGAACCCATTGCTGAAAAAAAACAGTGTCAGTTAAATTATTTTAATCAAGCTAGTGAACGAATGTTAGCTAATAGTAATGCGCTAAGTTCAGCAATTAATAATCTTGTTATGAATAGCTTAGAGGCTAATGCCACAGAAATTAGAATCATTACAGCTTCATCTAATACTCATATTAATATTGATGTTATTGATAATGGCAAAGGATTAGCAGCTGATATGCAGCAACAGATTCTAGAGCCATTTTTTACAACCAAAAGCCAAGGTACAGGTTTAGGCTTAGCAGTTGTTCAAACGGTAGTAAGAAATCATAAAGGGACAGTGCAAGTCTCATCACAACCAAATAAAGGCTGTTTAATCAGATTGTCATTCCCGATTTATCAATCGCATAAAACTCAGACGACAGGTTTCGAAAGTGAAGTGTTAAACAATGAAGCATTAGCTGATAACAACATTACAGATAACGACTTCAGTAAAACAGAACGTGGCGCAGAAAATCACAATAGCCCGGAGGCATCACATGGGTGAAGCAAAACTATTACTCGTTGAAGATGACGCATCTTTACGTGAGGCCTTACTCGACACCTTACTGCTGGCAAGCTATGAATGTGTTGATGTTGCATCTGCAGAAGATGCAATTCTTGCTCTCAAGTCAACAGAATTTGATTTGGTTATTAGTGATGTTCAAATGGAAGGCATTGGTGGTATAGGCTTGTTAAATTATTTACAGCAGCAAAACTGTAAAGTGCCAGTGCTACTGATGACCGCTTATGCAACCATTGATAGTGCGGTTAGTGCGATTAAACTTGGTGCTGTTGATTATCTAGCGAAACCATTTGCGCCAGAAGTACTACTTAACCAAGTGTCACGTTATTTACCCCTAAAGCAAAATCTTGATCAGCCTGTGGTGGCTGATGACAAAAGTTTGGCATTACTTTCTATTGCCCAGCGTGTAGCCAGTTCAGATGCGTCAGTGATGATTATGGGGCCAAGCGGTTCAGGAAAAGAGGTATTGTCACGATACATACATCAAAATAGCTCGCGTTCACAACAACCCTTTATTGCAATTAATTGTGCCGCCATTCCAGAAAATATGCTCGAAGCGACATTATTTGGTTATGAAAAAGGCGCTTTTACTGGCGCATACCAAGCTTGTCCCGGTAAATTTGAACAAGCTCAAGGTGGTACGATTTTATTAGATGAAATTTCAGAAATGGAATTAGGTCTTCAAGCTAAGCTACTGCGAGTGTTACAAGAACGAGAAGTTGAACGTTTAGGCGGGCGTAAAACTATTTCTCTTGATGTGCGTGTGCTTGCTACTTCTAACAGAGACTTAAAAGAAATGGTGGCATCAGGCGGTTTCAGAGAAGATTTATATTATCGAATTAACGTATTCCCGTTAACTTGGCCTGCTTTGAATCAACGACCAGCTGATATCTTACCACTTGCGCGTCATTTATTGGTTAAGCATGCTAAGAATGCCAATATCTCACCTTTGCCGACTTTGGATGAAGTGGCTTGTAGACGTTTGTTGACTTATCGCTGGCCAGGAAATGTTCGTGAGCTGGATAATGTGATTCAACGAGCATTAATTCTTCATACTGGAGAGGCTATTTCAACAGCAGATATCATATTAGATTCAAATGAAGTTGAATTACAGCAACCTGAACCTACTCAAGTCAAACCTGTAGCTGAAAATGAAGGACTTGGTGATGAGTTAAAAGCTCAAGAGCATGTAATTATTCTTGAGACACTTAACCAGTGTAATGGTAGCCGCAAAGACGTTGCGGAAAAGCTAGGTATCAGTGCTAGAACCTTACGTTATAAAATGGCCAAGATGCGCGATATGGGAATACAAGTCCCTGCTTAGCTTTTAGCTAGACTGCTACAAAGTAAACCTGATTTGGCTTTCGATCAGGTTTACTTGTTCACTTGCTAGTCAAACAGTCATCCATTAGTAATAAAATCACCCAAACTATCGCGTTAATTCTATTGTTGGCATCCTACTTGCTAAATCTATTGTAACTGGTTTTTAGTCGTCAAATATCCGACGAATAGGAGATTACAATGCAGATTAGCTCGAATCCTTTCTTACAAGAAATGCAATCACTTCGTGGTGAAATCTCGCCTAATCTTCGCTCACCTATCCAACCGGATATGATCCAGAAAGTAGGCAATACTTCAGGTGCAGACTTCGGAGAATTGCTTTCTCAAGCTGTTGGCGGTGTGACAGAGTTACAGAAAAACTCGGCTAATCTAGCCACTCGTTTAGAGATGGGTGATTCTACGGTAACTTTATCAGATACCGTTATTGCTCGTGAAAAATCTGGTGTGGCTTTTGAAGCGACAGTACAGGTAAGAAATAAGCTTGTCGAAGCTTACAAAGAAATTATGAGCATGCCTGTTTAGGCCTCTTTATCAGATTAGAAAGTAGGTAATTATTGTGAGTACAGATCTCGTATTAGATTCAGATACCGCTAGTAGCACAGGGATTCAGCAGGAAAATAAACCTGGTTTGATGAGTTCTTTTGGTAGTGCTGATTTTATGCGTCAAATTACTATGATTCTGGCATTAGCCGTTTGTTTGGTATTGGCTGTATTTATGATGATGTGGGCGCAAGAGCCTGAGTACAGACCGTTAGGTCAAATGGAAACAAACGAAATGATCCAAGTGTTGGACGTTTTGGATAAAAATAAAATTGCCTATAAAATTTCTGGTGATGTCGTCAGTATTCCTGAAGACAAATATCAAAATGTAAAACTATTACTAGCTCGTGCAGGCGTTGAAGCATCAAGCCAGCCAACAGATTACCTAAGTAAAGACAGTGGCTTCGGTGTTAGCCAACGAATGGAGCAAGCACGCTTAAAGCAAAGCCAAGAAGTCAATTTAGCCCGAGTAATTGAAGAACTAAATAGCGTAACTCGCGCTAAAGTTATTTTAGCTTTGCCAAAAGAAAATGTTTTTGCCCGCAATAAATCCAAACCAAGTGCAACTGTTGTGGTCAATGTTCGTCGAGGCAGTTTAGGACAAGAAGAAATTGACTCTATCGTCGATATTGTTGCTTCAGCAGTACAGGGCTTAGACCCAACGAGAGTGACTGTAACTGACTCTAATGGCCGTTTATTAAATTCAGGCAGCCAAGATGCGGCATCATCTAGAGCGCGCCGCGAACAAGAATTGGTTCAACAGAAAGAAGCTGAGTATCGTAATAAAGTCGAATCGATTTTAATGCCGATATTAGGACCTGAAAATTTTACTTCTCAGGTCGATGTGAACATGGATTTTACTGCGGTTGAACAAACGGCCAAACGCTTTTCACCTGATTTACCTGCGATTCGTAGTGAAATGACCATTGAACGTAATTCATCAGGTCAATCAATGGGCGGTATTCCTGGCGCTTTATCAAATCAACCGCCAATGGAATCAAACATCCCACAAGAAGTCGGTGAAGCAGAAACTACCTCAGTCAGTGGTGACAGCCACCGTGAAGCGACCCGTAACTTTGAGTTAGACACCACAATTAGTCATACACGTCAGCAAGTTGGCCAAGTAAGACGAGTCAGCGTGTCAGTGGCGATTGATTATAAACCAGGTGCGGTTGATGAAAATGGTGTGGTCACTAGAGTGCCAAGAACCGAACAAGAGCTGACGAATATTCGCCGTTTACTGGAAGGGGCTATGGGCTTTACTAGCCAACGTGGTGATACTTTAGAAGTGGTTACCGTTCCATTTATGGATCAATTAATTGAAGCATTACCTGAGCCTGAGTTATGGGAGCAACCTTGGTTTTGGCGCGCGGTAAGACTGGTTTTAGGTGCATTATTGGTATTAGTCTTGATTTTATTTGTTATCAGACCAATGTTGAATAAGTTGCTGAAAGCCAATGAAGTTGAAATGCCAGAAGAGGCTCGCTTAGGTCATGAATTGGCTGAGATTGAAGATCAATATGCTGCAGATACACTCGGAATGCTCAATACTCAGCAAGCTGATTATAGTTATGCAGATGATGGCTCAATTCAAATCCCAAATCTTCATAAAGATGATGATATGATTAAGTCAATACGGGCATTAGTGGCAAATGAACCTGAACTTTCTACCCAAGTAATTAAGAGTTGGTTACAAGACGATGGCAAATGATGACGTTGCGGTAGCAGAGGCTACTAAAGGGTTTAACCCAGATGATTTAACGGGAACTGAAAAGACCGCTATTTTACTGTTAAGCCTAAGTGAAGCTGACGCGGCTTCAATACTAAAACACTTGGAACCAAAACAGGTTCAAAAAGTCGGTATGTCTATGGCGGCCATGGAAGACTTTGGTCAAGAAAAAGTCATTGGCGTACATAAGTTATTTCTTGAAGAGATTCAAAAATTCTCATCTATTGGTTTTAATAGTGAAGAGTTCGTAAGAAAAGCCTTAACTGCAGCACTTGGTGAAGATAAAGCCGGTAATTTAATTGAACAAATTATCATGGGTAGCGGTGCTAAAGGCTTAGATTCATTAAAATGGATGGATGCACGTCAAGTTGCAACCATTATTCAAAATGAGCATCCGCAAATTCAAACCATTGTTTTATCTTATCTAGAACCTGATCAGGCAGCAGAAATATTCAGTCAGTTTCCTGAAAATACTCGCTTAGATCTGATGATGCGTATTGCTAATTTAGAAGAAGTACAGCCAGCTGCATTGCAAGAATTGAATGATATTATGGAGAAACAGTTCGCAGGCCAAGGCGGCGCACAAGCAGCGAAAATGGGTGGACTTAAAGCTGCTGCTAATATTATGAACTTCTTAGATACAGGCGTTGAAAGCCAGATTATGGAAACAATGCGTGAATCAGACGAAGAGATGGCTCAGCAAATTCAAGATCTTATGTTTGTATTTGAAAACTTGATTGATGTTGATGACCGCGGAATTCAAGTTTTACTAAGAGAAGTACAGCAAGATGTGCTGATGAAGGCATTAAAAGGCACTGATGACCAATTATCAGATAAAATTATCGGTAATATGTCTAAACGTGCCGGTGAATTATTACGTGATGATCTTGAAGCAATGGGACCTATTAGGATCAGTGAAGTTGAAGTGGCCCAAAAAGAAATTCTCGCAATTGCTCGTCGCTTAAGTGATAGTGGTGAAATTATGCTTGGTGGCGGTGGTGGTGAAGAGTTCTTATAATGCCATCATTATAATTTTATCCATAAGCCATTACCGTTTAGCTGCAATATAAAACCATTAATCGCTGTAGAAATTAGGCATATCCATGACGGAATCTAAAACCAATAAATCAATCGAAAATGATGACTTAGATTTCAGTCATTGGCAATTGCCTGATGTCACCGAAGATCAAACAGACTCTCCGTCTAATTTATTTGGACACTTAGGTAGCCAAAACCCACCTGCTAAATCAGAAGAAAAACCGCTTCTACCTCCAACCATGGCAGAAATTGAACAAATCAGAGTTGAAGCTGAGCAGGAAGGGTTTGAGCAAGGAAAAGTAGCAGGTCACAGCCAAGGTCTTGAACAAGGTAAACTTGAAGGTCTTGAAGTCGGGCACGCTGAAGGCTTTGCTCAGGGGGAACAACAAGGCTATGAAGTTGGCCAAGTTAAAGTCAATGAAGTGCTCGAGAAATTAACTCAATTGGTAAAACAATTCGAGCAACCATTGATGTTACTTGATGCTGAAATTGAAGCAGAAGTATTACAGTTAGCAATCAACCTAGCTAAATCTATTGTTGGTCATGAACTCAAAACCCATCCTGAGCATATTTTATCAGTCTTGCGTCAAGGTGTTGACTCCCTGCCGATTAAAGAGCAACAGGTTAAACTCAGACTGCATACAGATGATGCTACCTTAGTGATGCAATTATACAGCGATGCACAATTAGAAAAAAATCATTGGGACATTGAAGCTGACCCTTCATTAAATCCAGGTGATTGTATTATCAATAGCATGCGTTCAAGCGTTGATTTGCGGGTAGAAGAGAGAATGCGTCAGGTATTGCAAGAGTTACACGAGCAAGCCTCTGGCATTCAAGCAAATGTGCAAACGATAAAAACTGAACATCCGCAATATACGACTGAAGTCGTGGATCACTTACCAGAAAGTCAATCTTCAAGCTTAACGACGGAAAACAGTCAAATTACTGAAGTGACTGATTCAAAAATCAGTGAGAATGATACAAGTCTGCAAGAAGCAACTCGTCATGAACCATTGATAGAAGAATCATCTATAAAAGATCAAAGTTTCCAAGTCGCAGATTCTTCAGTTGACCTTCATAACACAACAGCAATTGAAAATGGTGCAGACGAGCAATCCAAAATTTTAGAAACTGATGAGGTACGAGACAATGCAAAGCCGTCAACATCAGTTACTGAATAAACTCAAAAACCAAAGTCAAAAAGTCAGCCCACTTAGGCCGGTAGCCAGTGGGCAGTTAGTGCGTGTTGTGGGCTTAACATTAGAAGCTACAGGCTGTAGAGCACCTGTGGGCAGTTTATGCTCGATTGAAACTATGGCGGGTGAATTAGTTGCCGAAGTGGTTGGGTTCGATGACGAGCTGTTGTACTTAATGCCCGTTGATGAATTAAGAGGTGTACTACCTGGGGCAAGAGTGCGGCCATTAGGTGAGCAGTCAAGTTTGAATGTCGGACTGAGTTTGTTGGGCAGAGTGCTTGATGGCAGTGGTTTACCACTTGATGGCTTAGGGCCATTAAATACAGATCAACAAGCTTCTCGTCATGCACCGCCAATTAATCCACTTGCTAGACGTGCCATTTCTGAACCTTTAGATGTAGGGGTAAGGGCCATCAATGCCATGCTAACAGTGGGTAAGGGTCAGCGAATGGGCTTATTTGCTGGCTCTGGTGTGGGTAAAAGTGTGCTATTAGGCATGATGACTCGCGGGACAACTGCTGACATTATTGTTGTAGGGCTAGTGGGCGAGCGTGGTCGTGAGGTAAAAGAGTTTATTGAAGAGATCCTTGGTGAAGAAGGACGGGCTCGCTCCGTTGTCGTAGCCGCACCAGCTGACACTTCGCCATTAATGCGTCTTCGTGCTTGTGAAACATCCACTCGTATAGCTGAATACTTTCGTGACTTGGGGTACAACGTTTTATTATTGATGGATAGCTTAACCCGTTATGCTCAGGCGCAACGTGAAGTGGCGTTAGCTGTTGGAGAACCGCCAGCAACAAAAGGCTATCCGCCATCAGTATTTGCTAAATTACCAAGACTGGTTGAACGGGCTGGTAACGGAGGCCCTGGACAAGGTTCCATTACTGCTTTTTATACTGTACTGACAGAAGGTGATGATCAGCAAGATCCCATTGCAGATGCGTCAAGAGCGATTCTTGATGGTCACATTGTTTTATCTCGCACACTTGCTGATTCTGGTCATTACCCAGCTATTGATATTGAACAATCTATTAGTCGTGTTGCGCCAATGGTGATTGCGCCAGAACATTTAGAATCGATGCGTTTAGTTAAGCAAATGTATTCTACCTATCAGCAAAATCGCGACCTCATATCCATTGGAGCATATTCTCAAGGTAGTGATCCGCGAATAGACAATGCCATTAGGTTACAACCTGCGATGAATGCATTTTTAAGACAGGGCTTTAAAGATGTTATCTCGTTTAATGATAGCCAAACTATGGTGGGGCAAATCGCTGCCCAATGTAAATAATGCGCCGCGCTGATCCGCTGTTGACAGTATTAAAAATCAATAAAGAAGCTGAAGAGCAAGCTGCTTTGCAATTAAAGTCTGCCCAGCTTGAGCAGCAAAAATGCCAAGGCCAGCTAGATGCTCTGAATAACTATCGTCTTGAATACATGAAGCAAATGGGTGAAACCCAAGGCAAAACTTTAAGTGCCAGTGAATACCATTCATTTCATGAATTTATTAAGCAAGTCGATCAAGCGCTCATTCAACAAGTTAATGCAGTAAAAGAAACTGAAAAACAAACGGGTTATCGCCAAGTACATTGGCAAGAAAAGCAGCAAAAACGTAAAGCTGTGGAAATGTTACTCGAAAAAAATGCATTAAAAGCGCAAATAATTGCAAATAAACGTGAACAAAAAGCATCGGATGAATTTGCTATGCAACAATTCATCCGTAAAAAACCTCGCTAGAAATCTTCTTAAACTTAACGCTTAAACTTGACTCAAAACTTTCATTTTTCAGTCTGATAATTACCTTGCGATAAAAGAGTAAATAACCTTAAAAACCAATATTCTAATAAGCTGGCATTTTAATTGCTTATTTATAGAGTTAGTTAGTGAAGTGTCAGCTTTGTGACTGTTATCAGGATCCGATTGTTGTACCAATTGGTTCGTTATGAGTGATGTTGAGTGGAGTTTGTTATGCAACAAATGAGCAGTATTTTATTGGGGAATAGTGGCAAAACCACCAATTCGCAGGTTTCAGGAACCGTGCAACTCGATGATAAACAGTCTTTTTTATCTGTCTTTAATCAAGCATCACAAGTGGATGTAGATAAAACTAATCTCAGTCTAAATACTAATGAACAACCAGCGAGTATCGATGCTCCATCGGCAGAAGGTTCGGATGTTGACCTTATTTTTGCTCAAATAGATTTAGCTGAAAATTTCGATACTCAGGCAGATATTGAAAAAAGTGGCAAAGACTTGCCGCTTGAATCTGAGTTGTCAGAGTTAGCACTTTCTCAAGCCGATAGCGAATTAGTGTTAACTGAAGAAACTCAGCATTCAGTTGAAAAGGGTTTATTGGTTAATGAGCTCGCAGTCGATGTTTTTCCGGAAGAAGCAGAAATTGAAGAATTAGATAAAGAGTTAGATAAAGAGTTAGGTAACGAAATAAGTACCACTTCTTTTTTAAGTTCACTGAACACTGAACAACTAGATGCATTGACTCAATTTTCTTCGATGAGTGAACAAGATCTTACCGCCTTAAGTGTAGCTGAACTGAACAAACTAATTAATGGCTATAATCAACAAGTCAGCATCACTGATAACCAAGCCTTACCTTTGTTAATCGATGGAAAACTCAATAACCAGACAGCAACAATCCCTGTTACAGAGGCCAATGCTGATTTAATTACTGCTGAAAAAGCTAAACTTGCTAACTCAACATCTAATATCGCAAATAGTGTCCAAAGTGCTGCGAATGCCACTGATACAGCGAACAATATTGCCGCTTCAGCTCAGGTTGCCAATGCTGAGAAAGTTGTGGCTGATTCAAAAGTCATAGCTGATACGAATAAACTAGCTAAGAACGAGGATAAAGAAAGTGTCCCTGTGAATCTTAGTAAAGCCGAGATAAGTGTGGCATTAGATAAACCAACCTCCAAAGTAGCCTTTAATAATGCCATGGTTAATGCAGTAGCTAACTCAAGTCAATCAACACTTGCTGAACTAGGGCAAGAGAGTGAAACGATAGATGTAAAAGCACTACAAAATCAAAGCAGTTTTACACCACAGCACAAAAGTGATGTACCTCAATTTCAACTTTCGTTACGTCAAGGGGCTGAGTCCGTAGTGCAAATGCAGGATATGATTCAAAAATTTGCACCTGTAATGAAACAACAACTTATCACTATGGTTGGGCAAGGCGTTCAGCATGCTGAAATTCGTCTAGATCCAGCCGAGCTTGGGCACATGGTAGTAAAAGTTCAAGTTAACGGTGAGCAAACTCAAGTACAGTTCCAAGTAGCTCAATCTCAGACAAAAGACCTCATTGAGCAAGCGATTCCAAAATTGAGAGAAATGCTGGCTGAGGAAGGATTACAACTTGCAGACAGCCAAGTATCTCAAGATGGCGAAAGCCAGAAAAAATCCGAGTATGATGAACAAAACAGCAGTGGCGAGAATATGCTGGATGAAATTTCAGCACAAGAACTCGAGATTGCTACAAAACATGCAAAGAGTAGCAATTCAGCTATAGATTATTACGCCTAAGTCGGTAATCTATAGCCATTACGTTAATGCAGTCAAAGCCCTGTAATAATTGAGATGAGATTATTACCAATGTGGCAGCACATAAAATGGAATAAATGATGGCTGAAGAAGAATCTCTAGAGTTAACAACAGAAAACCAACCTAAAAGTAAGAAAAAGCTGATTATCTTTATTGCTATCGGTGTCGTCGTTATTGGTCTGATTGCAGGCGCAGCATTATTTTTTCTAGGAGGCGAAGAGGAGTCAATTCCTGCAACTCCTGGTACTGCAACTTCAGCAGAAGCCGAAGTTGATGAATCTAAAAAAGGCAAGGCTAATTATGTTGGCATGCCGAGGCCATTTTTGTTTAACCTTCCTGGGGTTGATCGAGCTCGCTTAGTGGAAATAAAAGTACAATTGATGGTACGTGGCGATGATGGTCAAACTGCGAAAATGCATATTCCATTAATTGAAGATGCTTTATTAACCACGTTTAGTGCTGCTGATGTACAAAAGCTAAGTACTCAGGCTGGTAAGGATGAACTAAGACAATTAGCGCTACTTAATGTGCAAAATACACTACAACCTGTAGCTGGCCGCAAAATAGTAGAAAAAGTACTATTTACTGGTTTTGTGATGCAATAACACCAGTGAATAAGACAAGGTGATAATGTGAGTGATTTATTAAGCCAAGACGAAATTGATGCGCTGCTTCACGGAGTCGATGATGTTGATGAGGATGACATTAACGACGGTGAAGATACTCGTGTCTATGATTTCTCCTCTCAAGACCGCATCGTTCGTGGACGAATGCCGACGCTGGAAATTGTCAATGAGCGTTTTGCCCGCCATTTACGAATTAGTATGTTTAATATGATGCGCAGAGCTGCAGAAGTGTCAATTAATGGCGTACAAATGCTTAAGTTTGGCGAATATGTCCATACATTATTTGTTCCTACTAGTCTTAATATGGTGCGTTTTAGCCCACTTAAAGGGACAGCCCTTATTACCATGGAGGCGCGTTTAGTCTTTATTTTGGTAGACAACTTCTTTGGTGGTGATGGTCGTTTCCATGCAAAAATTGAAGGCCGTGAATTTACGCCAACAGAAAGACGTATTGTTCAATTATTGCTGAAAATTATTTTTGAAGATTATAAAGATGCTTGGGCTCCAGTCATGGATGTTGAATTTGAGTATTTGGATTCAGAAGTCAACCCGGCAATGGCAAACATTGTTAGTCCAACAGAAGTTGTGGTGATTAATTCTTTCCATATTGAAGTTGATGGAGGCGGTGGTGATTTTCATATCACCATGCCATATTCAATGATTGAACCTATCCGTGAGTTACTTGATGCGGGTGTTCAAAGTGATAAGCAAGATACTGACATGCGTTGGGGACAAGCCTTACGTGATGAAATTATGGATGTACAGGTCGGTATTGATGCCAATATCATCGAGCATGAAGTCAAACTTCGTGATGTCATGGAATTCAAAGCAGGGGATGTTATACCGATTGAATTACCTGAGCACATCATGATGCGAATTGAGGATTTACCCACTTATCGATGTAAATTAGGTAAATCTAGAGATAACTTAGCGTTGAAGATCAGCGAGAAAATTCCTCGTCCTGAGACCGCTAAATCAGAACTACAGTTAATTACGCGCAAAGGTAAAGCGCGTGATATTTCAGAATTATAAGGTGACATGATGAGCGATGATACTGACGATTGGGCTGCGGCAATGGCAGAGCAAGCACTTGAAGAGGCCAATGTTGCCGAACAAGTAGAGCTCGATGAGCTCGTAGATGAGTCAAGCCCTATTTCTCAAGCAGAAGCTGATAAGCTTGATAGCATCATGGATATTCCTGTGACAATCTCGATGGAAGTCGGGCGCAGTTTTATCAGTATTCGTAATTTACTGCAGTTGAACCAAGGTTCAGTAGTGGAATTAGACCGAGTGGCTGGCGAACCTCTAGATGTAATGGTAAACGGCACTTTAATTGCTCATGGTGAAGTGGTTGTGGTCAATGATAAGTTCGGTATTCGTTTAACGGATGTCATTAGTCAAACTGAACGAATCAAAAAGCTAAAATAAAATAATTTCAAATTATCAGTTAAGGGTTCATTTGTGCTAAATGCAGTTAGTCTATTAGTGGTGGCAAGTTCTGCTGTCACTGAAGCGTCAAATTCAGAATCAGCCAATTCAGAAATAGCCATCCGTGGTGCTGAAACATCGAATATCGCTGCATTATCAAGCATGATGGGTGGGCTGATCCTTGTTATCGCCATTATTTTTGTATTAGCTTATATCGTTAAAAAGCTTAACTTGGTTCAATCAAATCAGGGGGTGATAAAAACTGTTGCGATGACCCCTTTAGGCCAAAAAGAAAAAATTGTTTTGATTGAATTAGAAGGGCAGCAGTATTTACTCGGCGTTACTGCTCAGCAAGTGAATTTGATTGAAAAGCTCGATACGGCTGTTAATGTCGAAACGACGTCTTTTGCTAGCAGGTTAAAGCAAGCCAAACAGCAAGCCAGTCAACAAGAAAAAGAGCAGGCTAAGGAATAGCAATAATGAAAAAGTGGATAGTGTTAGTCTTATTTGCCGCTGTTTTTTTTACGCCATTGAGTTTTGCTGAAGATGGAATATTAAAAGCCGTTACGGTTTCAACCGGTGCTGATGGAAGTACTGAGTATTCCGTAACAATGCAAATATTGCTGCTGATGACGGCAATGAGTTTTATCCCTGCAATGGTGATAATGCTCACTTCGTTTACGCGGATCATTGTAGTGCTATCTATTTTGCGTCAAGCTTTGGGGTTACAGCAAACACCATCTAATCAAGTACTCATTGGTATGAGTATGTTCATGACATTCTTTATTATGGCGCCAGTATTTGATCAAATTTACGATCGAGCTGTAGAGCCTTATATCAATGAATCTTTAACAATGCAGCAAGCCTATGAAGTCGGTAAAGAGCCGCTGCGTGCATTTATGTTATCTCAAGTCAGAACCACAGATTTAGAAACCTTTATTGAAATTTCCGGCTACACCAATATTGCGTCGCCAGAACAAGCGCCAATGAGTGTATTGGTACCTGCTTTTATTACCAGTGAATTAAAAACTGCATTCCAAATTGGCTTTATGTTATTTGTGCCATTTTTAGTTCTTGATTTAGTGGTTGCGAGTATTTTAATGGCAATGGGTATGATGATGTTGTCGCCGATGATTGTGTCACTCCCATTTAAAATAATGCTGTTTGTATTGGTTGATGGTTGGGGATTGGTATTAGGAACGCTGGCAAACAGTTTTGGTAGATAGGGAGCGTTACTGATGTCACCAGAGTCACTGATTGATATTTTTCGTGAAGCGTTATCTGTAATTGTCCTGATTGTATCGGCAATTATTTTACCTGGCTTATTTATAGGTCTAATTGTAGCTGTATTTCAGGCCGCAACTTCAATCAATGAACAGACATTAAGTTTCCTTCCTAGATTATTAACTACGCTATTTTCGTTGATGTTTCTTGGCCATTGGCTAGTGCAAACCATGATGGATTTTTTTTACACTATGGTGAATATGATCCCTCAGGTGATAGGTTAGTCCTGTGGAAATTTTATTTGAAGAAATCAGTCGAACAATAGCCGCATATGTTTGGCCGTTATTTAGAATATCTTCAATGTTAATGGTTATGGCCGTTTTTGGTGCCAATACCACCCCAGCAAGAGTCCGTTTGTTTTTATCTGTTGCGATTACTGTTGCCGTAGCACCTGTACTTCCAGCACCGGTTGATCCTATCGAGTTGTTCTCATTAAGTGCTGTATTCATTTCTGCGCAGCAAATACTCATAGGTACTGCTATGGGGTTTGTGACAATTTTAGTGATGCAAACCTTTGTACTAACGGGGCAGATTATTGGTATGCAAACCAGTTTAGGTTTTGCCTCTATGGTCGATCCTAGTTCAGGTCAGCAAACACCAGTTGTAGGTAATTTCTTTTTATTACTGGCTACGTTGATTTTTCTCGCCGTTGATGGACATTTGTTGATGTTTAAAATGCTGGTGGCTAGTTTCGATACTATCCCCATTTCAAATCAGGGTTTTAGCATTACTAATTACCGAAAATTAGCAGAGTTTGGTGGTTATATGTTTGGTGCGGCGTTAACGATGTCGATTTCAGCAATCGTCGCATTACTGCTGATTAACTTATCATTTGGTGTGATGACGCGCGCATCGCCTCAACTGAATATTTTTGCCATTGGCTTCCCGGTAACAATGGTAAGCGGGTTATTGATTTTGTGGCTTACATTAGGGCCCATCATGTCTCATTTCGATGAGGTTTGGCTGCGAGGCCAATTATTGATGTGTGATATTTTGCAATTGACCTGTCAAATTGACGGCTCATTAACTCAGTAGGTTACTGATGGCAGAAGATACAGGTCAAGAACGCACAGAGGACCCCACCGCCAAGCGACTGCAACAGTCGCGTGAAAAAGGACAGGTGGCACGCTCTAAAGAGTTAGGTACAGCGGCTGTTTTATTAGCATCAGCTGTAGGGTTCGCAATCGTTGGGCCTAATCTTGCCCGAAGTCTGCACACTATCATGACACAAATATTGACCATGGAGCGGGATCAAATATTTGATACCAACTCAATGTTTCTGGTTTGGGGAGTGGTTGGCAATGAGCTTGCTTTTCCACTCATCAGTTTTATTGCATTTCTCGCCTTAATTGCTTTTATCGGTAATATCATTCTGGGTGGTATGACGTTCTCAGTTAAAGCTTTTATGCCCAAAGGCAGTAAAATGAATCCTGCTAAAGGATTTAAGCGAATGTTTGGTACACAAGCTCTAGTTGAGTTGACCAAGGGCATCGCTAAATTTGCTGTAGTGGCTGTATCAGCCTATTTTTTATTGAGTTTTTACTTCTTTGAGATAATGACTCTCTCGACAGATCATCTACCTGGCAACGTTTACCATGCACTAGAGTTGTTAGTATGGATGTTTATTCTGTTATGTTCTTCAATGCTATTTATTGTGGTGATTGATGTGCCATTTCAAATATGGAATCACAATAAACAATTGAAAATGACCAAGCAAGAAGTCAAAGATGAATACAAAGACACTGAGGGTAAACCTGAAGTAAAAGGTCGAATTAGACAAATGCAGCACGAGATGGCCAACAAAAGGATGATGTCTGAAGTACCAAATGCAGATGTTATTGTGGTTAACCCTGAACATTATGCTGTAGCGGTTAAATACGATGTTAGTCAGTCAGCTGCGCCTTTTTTAATTGCGAAAGGCATCGATGATGTCGCATTTAAAATTCGTGAAATTGCCAGAGAGCACGAAGTACCTATTGTGTCGGCGCCACCTTTAGCACGTGCTATATACCATACGACGAAAATTGACCAACAAGTGCCTGAAGGGTTATTCACTGCAGTCGCACAAATTTTGGCATATGTATTCCAGCTCAAGCAGTATCAAAAAGGTAGGGGCAAGCGACCTAAGCCCGTGCCAATCAATCAACCTATCCCTGATGATTTAAAACACTAAATCGTTTACAAAACCTTCAATTAACCCAGCGGCCCTTTTGAAACTATTCTTTTGGCTTAGTAATTGCATTTTACTGTTGTCAGCGTCAAGAATATTACTATAAAGGTTTCCTACTGATGGATGTAAAAGCAGCATTAGGTCAAGTTAAACAAGTTAGATTAAGTACTTTTAAAGGTATAGGTACGCCATTATTAGTGCTTGCAGCACTCGGTATGGTGGTTTTGCCCATGCCTGCCTTTTTGTTGGACATCTTATTTTCATTCAACATTGCTTTAGCACTCGTTGTACTGCTTGTCGCTATTTATTCTGATAGACCATTAGATTTTGCCGCATTCCCCAGCGTTCTGTTAGTCGCAACGCTACTTAGATTGGCACTCAATGTTGCCTCAACCCGAATCGTGTTATTGGAAGGTCATAACGGTGGTGATGCCGCAGGTAAAGTCATTGAAGCCTTCGGCTCTGTGGTTATTGGTGGTAACTACGCTGTAGGTTTAGTGGTTTTCCTGATTCTTATTATCATCAACTTTGCCGTTGTTACCAAAGGTGCTGGCCGTATTTCTGAAGTGAGCGCCCGTTTTACATTGGATGCCATGCCAGGTAAACAAATGGCAATTGATGCCGATTTAAATGCTGGCACATTAACGCAAGATCAAGCTCGCGTACGCCGCGCTGAAGTGACTAAAGAAGCTGACTTTTACGGTGCGATGGATGGTGCATCAAAATTTGTTAAAGGTGATGCCATTGCGGGTATCATGATTTTGGTGATTAACATTCTCGGTGGTTTTGTGATCGGTATGGTTCAACATGGATTGGATTTTTCCAGTGCTGTTGAAATCTACACTTTATTGACCATTGGTGACGGCTTAGTCGCTCAAATCCCTGGGCTACTGTTATCAATCGCTGCAGCATTGATGGTGACCCGTCAAAATGAATCGGGTGATATGGGCGGCATGATGATAAGCCAGATGTTTGTCAGCCATAAGTCAATGGCGATTGCATCAGGCGTATTGTTTGTCATGGGTATCGTGCCTGGAATGCCTCATTTTGCATTCTTAACGTTCGCTTTTATTACAGCCTTTGCTGCATATATGATTTATAAGCGAAATAATGACAACAAAACCGCAGCGCTTGAGCAAGCGGTTAAAAGCCCAGCAGAAATTAAGGATGCAGAGCCTAAAGAACTCAGCTGGGAAGACGTTCAACATGTCGATACTATCGGGCTTGAAGTAGGTTACCGCCTTATTCCGTTAGTGGATAAAGGTCAAGGTGGTGAGCTTTTAGGTCGTATTAAAGGTGTACGTAAGAAATTATCACAAGAATTAGGTTTCTTAGTACCAGCGGTGCATATTCGCGACAACCTTGATTTATCACCTAACTGTTATCGTATTTCGTTAATGGGAGTAGTGGTTGGAGAGGCTGAAGTTCGCCATGACTGTGAACTCGCGATCAATCCTGGGCAAGTGTATGGCAAGCTTGATGGCATTGAAACAACAGATCCTGCATTTGGATTAGAAGCTGTGTGGATAGCGCCAGAGCAGCGCGAACATGCTCAAACCTTAGGTTATACCGTGGTAGACACGGCAACAGTTGTCGCGACCCATATCAGCCAACTATTGACTAACAATGCGGCTAAATTACTGGGTTATGAAGAAGTACAGCAGTTAATGGATATGTTAGGTAAAAACTCGCCTAAGTTAGTTGATGGCTTTATTCCAGATATTATGCCATTGGGTTCTGTGGTTAAAGTGATGCAAAACCTTCTAAATGAAGGTGTTTCTATCCGTGATTTACGCACAATTGTGCAAACCCTGTTAGAATACGGTACAAAGAGTAATGATACAGAAGTATTAACCGCTGCAGTGCGTATTGCATTGAAGAGAATGATTGTTCAAGAAATATCTGGGCCTGAATTAGAGATACCTGTCATTACATTGGCACCAGAGTTGGAACAGATGTTGCACAAGTCTATGCAGGCGACAGGCGGTGAAGGGCCAAATATCGAACCAGGCCTTGCAGAACGCATGCAGAAGTCATTATTAGACGCTTCTCAGAAGCAAGAAATGGTTGGACAACCAGCCATTTTATTGACATCAGGTATGCTAAGGTCAACGCTGTCACGATTTGTTAAATATACTATCCCGAATTTACGGGTTATTTCTTACCAAGAAATACCTGATGAAAAGCAAATACGCATAGTATCTGCGGTAGGGCAATAGCGATGACTTTCTGTTTGAAAGAGGTGCGTAGTGAAAATTAAACGATTTTTTGCCAAAGACATGCGTTCAGCATTAGCTCAAGTGAAAGAAACCTTGGGATCTGATGCCGTTATTATGTCGAATAAAAAAGTAACGGGTGGAATAGAAATCGTTGCGGCAGTTGACTACGATGAGCCTAAAGCGGACGTTGCTGTAAATTCACCTGTACCTGGTTTTATGAATGTCAGTGATGATCAAGTCTCACTAGGGCAAAATAAGCCAACAGTGAAAGCGCAAACCAAGGTAAGCCCACCTCCTGCAGCTGATTCACTACAGGCTTTGCTTGAAAAACAGCATAATCGTTTGCAGCAACAAATGTCGCAGCGAGTTGAAGAACCTGAGTTACCCGATTGGGCCAAACAATTACAAGATACAAAAACAGCGAAAGTTGAGCCTAAAATTGAACAACAGCAATTTGCCCAACCAAGAACATCGAATAAAAGTCAGTCTGCTGAAATTGAAGCAATGCGAGAAGAAATGGCCTCTTTGCGTGGGTTGTTAACTCATCAAGTATCTTCGTTAATGAAAGACCAGAAAAAGCGCACTGACCCCGTTGGGGCAATGCTAGAAAGTAAATTAATTAATGCAGAGTTTTCTCCTGCTGTAGCGGCGAAATTGGCAGGCTTAAGTCAGCAATATACGCCTGCAGATTTAGTGAGAGCGTTACCTCAGAGTTTAGCGAACTTATTAGATAACCAAGGTGATGATATTGTTCGTACTGGTGGCGTGGTGGCATTTGTTGGTCCAACAGGTGTTGGTAAGACGACTTCGCTGGCTAAATTAGCGGCAAGATTTGCAGCACATCATGGTCCAGAGCAGGTTGCACTCATAACTACAGATCATTATCGTATTGGAGCCTATGAGCAATTGGCAACTTATGGCAAAATAATGGGATGTCCAGTAAAACAAGCTCACGATCTTGCTGAATTAGAACAAATTCTCTACCAGTTTAAGAATCGTAAGTTAGTATTAATAGATACAGCTGGGATGGGGCAGCGTGATATGCGCCTTTATCAGCAGTTAGATGATTTAATGGCAAATACAAGAATACCGATTAGAAGTTATCTAGTCATGTCTGCAACCTCTCAAAGAAGAGTGTTACAAGATGCTGTTGAGCATTTTAAAAGAATCCCATTATCTGGGGTGATTTTGACCAAATTAGATGAATCGGTTTCGATTGCTGGCGCATTAAGTGTATTGATTCAAAATGGGTTACCATTAAGCTATATAACAGATGGTCAACGTGTTCCAGAAGATATGCAAGTTGCTGATACGCTTATGCTCGCAAAACAAGCGTTAGCAGCATTAAACGACACCAAACCTCAAACGTCACATGACACTGCGTGGTCAAATGACATGGCCTATGCATTCGAGTAACAATATGACCAGAGATCAAGCAAGTGGTTTACGTATGATGAATCAACCAAATAACGATAAAGTAAAAGTAATTGCAGTCAGTGGCGGCAAAGGCGGCGTGGGTAAAACCAGTGTGTCTATTAATACCGCTGTTGCGCTCGCTGAAAAAGGTAAACGAGTGTTAGTACTCGATGCCGATTTAGGCTTAGCAAATGTTGATGTGATGCTAGGTATTCGAGCAGAACGCAATTTATCCCATGTACTTTCTGGCGAAGCAGAGTTGGACGATATTATTGTCCGTGGCCCTAAAGGTATTGGCATTGTGCCTGCCACTTCAGGGACTCAAGCCATGGTCGAGCTTACACAAGCTCAGCATGTGGGCTTAATTCGCGCCTTCAGTGAAATGAAAACTCAATTCGATATCTTAATTGTCGATACCGCTGCTGGTATCTCGGATATGGTGCTGAGTTTCTCCCGTGCCTCACAAGATGTGTTGATTGTTGTTTGTGATGAACCGACATCAATAACCGATGCCTACGCCTTAATTAAAATCCTAAGTCGTGAACATGGCGTGTTTCGTTTTAAAATTGTGGCGAATATGGTCAGAAGTTTGCGCGAAGGCATGGAATTATTTGCCAAACTCAGTAAAGTGACGGATAGATTCTTGGATGTCGCTTTAGAATTAGTTGCTACGGTTCCATTTGACGAAAATTTAAGAAAATCAGTTCGTAAACAAAAATTGGTTGTCGAAGCTTTTCCTAAGTCACCTGCAGCGATTGCTTATCATGGTTTAGCGAATAAAATTATGAGCTGGCCTGTTCCTCAACAGCCAGGCGGCCATCTTGAGTTCTTTGTCGAACGATTAGTTCAACGTAAAGATCAACAAGAGGATTCAACGAGTGAATAAAGCCGCTGCGTATACTCAGTTTGATAATAAAACTTCAATTGTTGAACAGTATGCTCCGTTGGTAAAAAGAATTGCTCATCATATGTTGGCAAGGCTGCCAGCATCAGTGCAATTGGATGACTTATTACAAGCAGGGATGATGGGGTTATTGGAAGCATCATCGAAGTTTGATGGCAGTAAAGGGGCTAAATTTGAAACCTTTGCTGGCATCCGAATTCGTGGTTCAATGATTGATGAAATCCGCCGAGGTGATTGGGTTCCTCGTTCTGTACATCGTAACCAACGTCGTGTTGCCCAGGTTATTGATGAATTAGGACAAGAGCTCGGCCGTGATGCAAAAGATATTGAAATTGCTGAAAAATTAGAGATGACTCTTGAAGAGTATCATCATATTCTAAATGATGTTTCAGTGGGGAAGATCATCGGGATTGAAGATCTTGGTGTATCTGAAGATGTGATTGTAACAGCAGAGTCTACTCCTGATGAGAGCTTTGAGTCACTTGCTGAAATGCAATTTAAATCAGCACTATCTGAAGCAATTACAACATTACCCGAAAGAGATGCGTTAGTTTTGTCGCTATATTATGACGAAGCATTAAATTTAAAAGAAATCGGTGCCATTCTTGAGGTCAGCGAGTCGCGTGTTAGCCAGATATTAAGTCAGGCAATGCTGCGTCTTAAAGGCAAACTCAAGCATTGGACACAGGTATAATTATTAATATAGAGCACAGTGTATGAGCTCACCGGAGGAAACCTTGGACAAGAATATGAAGATTCTTATTGTTGATGACTTTTCAACAATGAGACGTATCATCAAGAACTTGTTGCGAGACTTGGGATTCAACAATACCCAAGAAGCAGATGATGGCTCAACCGCCTTACCAATGTTACAAAAAAGCGAATTTGATTTTGTTGTAACTGACTGGAATATGCCAGGCATGCAAGGTATTGACTTGCTTAAGGCGATTCGTGCTGATGATTCACTCAAGCATTTACCCGTGTTAATGGTAACTGCAGAAGCCAAACGCGAACAGATTATTGCTGCAGCGCAAGCGGGTGTGAATGGTTACGTAGTAAAACCGTTTACTGCTGCAACGTTAAAAGAAAAACTCGATAAAATATTTGAACGTTTAGCATAAGCTAAGGATAAGTTATGCAGGCAGCAATATCAGGGCTGATCGACCTTGAACAAGCAAAGCAACTCGTAAAACTGCTTGAAGATGGCCAACAAGAACAAGCTGATGAAGTCATTCGTGACTTATCAGCGCCTCTTCAGCGGGATTTATTTGATGAAGTCGGAAAGTTGACACGTCAACTTCATAGTTCATTAAATGAGTTCCAAATTGATACCCGTTTAGCCGAACTTGCCAATACTGAAATACCTGACGCAAAAGAAAGATTAAACTTTGTTATCGATATGACAGAGCAAGCTGCAAATAAAACTATGGATGCAGTTGAAGAATGTTTACCTTTGGCCGATACAATAATTAATAACATTCAATCGGTCACACCCATGTGGGACAAATTGATGCGTAGAGACATCGCGTTAAGCGAATTTAAATCTCTGTGTCATGAGGTTCAACATATCATGTCTCATAGCGAGCATGACTCAGGTAGATTAAAGGAATTGCTCAATCAAATTTTGATGGCGCAAGATTTCCAAGATCTAACTGGCCAAATGATCCGTCGTGTTATTGATTTAGTCAGAGAAGTTGAGAGCAATTTAGTCTCCATGCTCACTATTTTTGGCGAAAGCGCAGCAGACTCAACACGGGTCGTTGATGACAATAAAATTGAAGCAGAAGGTCCCATCTTGAATGCTGAAACCCGTGAAGACGTGGTAACAGGCCAAGATGAAGTTGATGATCTGCTATCAAGTCTGGGTTTCTAATTAGGAGTCAAATTTAATGTCTTTTGATGTTGATGAAGAGATACTCCAGGACTTTTTGATTGAAGCTGGTGAAATTTTAGAGCTTCTACAAGAGCAACTCGTCGCTCTTGAAAATAATCCTGATGATGCTGATTTACTTAATGCTATTTTTAGAGGTTTCCACACAGTAAAGGGTGGAGCAGGTTTTTTAAGCTTGGGCCCTATGGTCGACGTTTGTCATGAAGCAGAGAATACCTTTGATTTACTGAGAACCGGTAAGCGTCAAGTAAACGCAGAGTTAATGGATATCATTCTCCAAGCTGTTGATGCTATCAATAGTATGTTTGAGCAAACTCAGCAAGGCCAGCCGCAAGATGATGCAGATCCCGCTTTACTTGAAAAGCTTAAGCTTTTGAGTTCTGGTGCGCCTCTTCCTTCTGAAATCTCTGAGACAGTTGTTGAGACTGAATCTGAAGTTGTGGAAGAGTTCATTGAAGCCATTATCGAACAACCTGTTGCAGCGGCTGAAGCTGAAGTTGTCTCCGATGCAGGAACTTCAGGTAGCATTGATGATATTGATGAAAGTGAGTTTGAAGCTTTACTTGATGCATTACATGGACAAGGGAAAAGCCCAACATCAGTCAATGACGAACCTGTTGCAGGTGTGACAGTAAATGCCACAAGTCCTAACAATGACAGTGCTGCTAGCGATGAAATTAGCGATGATGAATTTGAAGCGCTTCTTGATGAGCTACATGGTTCAGGTGGATTTCAGTCAACGACAGCAAAGAATGAGCCTGCAGCAGTAGCTGAAGAGCCAAAAGTCGATGCTGATGACATTACTGATGATGAATTTGAAAAACTACTTGATGAGTTACACGGTAAAGGTTCTGCACCAGCAGCGGTCACGCCGCCTGTCGAGGCAAGTAAACCTAAAGCCAGCCCACCAAGTGAACCTGCTAAAGCTGAGCCCAAAGCACCAGCTCCTGTAGCTAAAGCTCCAGTTAATAAAGCGCCAGCAAGTAAAGCGCCAGCAAGTAAAGCGCCAGTTGCAAAAGCGGCAGAGCCTGCATCTAAAGCTGTGCCCGCTGCGAAAAAAGCAGAACCTGCGAAAACACAAAATGCAATGCCACAAGGTGAGACTACGGTTCGTGTAGATACATCTCGCTTAGACCAGATTATGAATATGGTTGGTGAGCTAGTATTGGTGCGTAACCGTTTGGTGAGTTTAGGTATTTCTCGTGATGACGAAGAGATGTCTAAGGCGTTGGCAAATTTAGATTTAGTGACAGCAGACCTTCAAGGCGCTGTAATGAAAACACGAATGCAACCAATCAAGAAAGTGTTTGGTCGCTTCCCTCGCGTTGTCAGAGATTTGGCACGTACGCTCAATAAAGAAATTGATTTGATCATGGTTGGTGAAGACACCGACCTTGATAAAAACCTTGTCGAAGCACTCGCTGATCCATTGGTTCACTTAGTTAGAAACTCAGTAGACCACGGTATTGAAATGCCGATTACCCGTGAAGCGAATGGCAAGCCAAGAACTGGTACCATTACCTTATCAGCCAGCCAAGAAGGCGATCATATTCTACTAAAAATTGAAGATGATGGCGCAGGTATGGATGCCAACAAATTAAAAGAAATTGCTATCAGTCGTGGCGTGTTAGACGAAGATTCAGCTGCACGCATGACGGATAACGAAGCTTATAACTTAATTTTTGCTCCTGGTTTCTCTACTAAAGTAGAAATTTCAGATATTTCAGGTCGTGGTGTTGGGATGGATGTGGTTAAAACCCGTATCACCCAGCTTAATGGTACTGTTCATATTGATTCCGTTCAGGGCAAGGGAACAATCTTAGAGATTAAAGTTCCACTCACATTAGCAATTATGCCGACTCTAATGGTAGATGTTGCTAAGCAGGTATTTGCTTTACCTCTTTCAAGCGTTAACGAAATTTTCCACCTCGATCTAACTAAAACAAATGTAGTAGATGGACAATTAACCGTTATCGTTCGTGATAAAGCCGTACCGCTATTTTATCTTGAGCAGTGGTTACATCGAAATAAAACTAACTTTATTCATGGTGATAAAAAGCAAGGGCATGTAGTAATTGTGCAACTTGGGACCATGCAAATTGGCTTTGTGGTTGATGCACTGATAGGACAAGAAGAGGTGGTAATTAAACCTCTGGGAAGCATGTTGCAAGGTACGCCAGGTATGGCTGGAGCAACAATTACTTCTGATGGCGGTATTGCACTGATTTTAGATGTGCCAGGCTTATTAAAATATTACGCTAAAAGTAAGAAGTAAAAGTTCCATTATTTAAGGAATTAAATGGCTACTAAAGTTTTAGTTGTTGATGATTCGAGTTTTTTTAGACGACGAGTCAGTGAGATTGTTAATCAAGATCCTGACTTAGAAGTTGTGGGTGTTGCCGTCAATGGTCAAGAAGCTGTTGATATGGCTGCTCAATTGAAACCTCAAGTTATTACTATGGATATTGAAATGCCTGTTATGGACGGTATTACTGCCGTTCGTAAAATCATGGCTGCCAATCCGACTCCAATACTGATGTTTTCTTCATTAACTCATGACGGTGCACAAGCAACGCTTGATGCATTGGATGCGGGCGCATTAGACTTTTTACCGAAACGTTTTGAAGATATCGCATCAAATAAAGATGATGCGATTAAGCTTTTACAGCAAAGGGTTAAAGCACTAGGTCGTCGTCGTCTATTTAAACCAGTGGCGAGAACTACCCCATCTTCGCTAGGAACTTCAACGACAAGCTCATCAGCGTCAAGACTGACTAATTCGAATCTGAGTGGTGCGAATTCGACACTTAAATCATCAATCACTCCCAAGTTATCTACTGCTAATTCGACGACGAATCAGGGAAATACTGCTTCAGTAGCTTCGATTCGGGCGAGCGGCAAAAAATACAAAGCTTTATTGATTGGCACATCAACGGGTGGCCCTGTAGCGTTACAAAAAATTCTGACAGCTTTTCCTGCAAATTACCCACACCCCATATTATTGATTCAACATATGCCTGCTGCATTTACACCAGCCTTTGCGAGTCGACTGAACAGCTTATGCAAAATTAATGTAAAAGAAGCCCAAACAGGGGATATGCTTAAGCCTGGTTGTGCCTATTTAGCGCCAGGTGGAATGCAGTTAATGGTTGAAAAAAGCGCTAGCTTAGGTCGCTTAAAAGTCATCGCCGGCAATGCTGATATGAACTATAAACCCAGTGTAGACATTACTTTTGCATCAGCATCAAAAGCTTTTGGTAGTGGTGTTATGGCGGTTGTGCTAACTGGCATGGGTGCTGATGGACGCGAAGGTGCTAGAATGTTAAAAACTGCAGGGGCAACTATTTGGGCTCAAGATGAAGCCAGTTGTGTTGTATATGGCATGCCTCAAGCCGTCGCATCAGCGGGTATTTCTAGTCATTCAATTGCATTAGAAAATATGGCAGAAGCGATTATAAAAGAGACGGCTCGTGGCTAGAGTAAAACAATCAATGACGACACAGCAAATGTTGCTGGTGTTTTTATTGGTTATTGCAGTGGTGTGCTTAGCGAGTTTATATTTTGATTTAGCGAAAAAAAACCGCGAACTTAATGCAGAAGTTATTGAATTAAAAGCATCCCAAGTATTGTTAATGGTACCGGATGAACAAGCAGAACAAATCGCGAATTGGTTAGCTAAATATCCTGGACAAACCAAAGCGATGGCCGCCAGAGCCGCAAAAGGTGAAGATATCACTATGGCATTTGGCCCTGGCACCGAGTTAATGAGTTCTGATACTGTTGAAAACTCTTCAACGAGTCAACAAGCATTAAATCCTGCACTTTCAAGTCAAGCTGTCACTGAAAATGCACAAGGTGTAAAAGTTATTACATTGCCACATGGTGGCATTAGGGTAACCACCCGAGAAACTGACACCGCTAATAAAAATAAATAGTGCGATTAATATTGAGTGGCGAGGCGTGATTTGAAAGTTTGGACAATAGCTAATCAAAAAGGTGGTGTGGGAAAAACCACGACAGTGGCCAGTCTTGCTGGTGCATTAGTTAAGCGTGGGAAGAGGGTATTGATGATTGATACTGACCCTCATGCTTCACTGGGTTATTATCTCGGTATTGATTCAGAGCAAGTTCCCAGCTCACTTTATGACATATTCCTGGCTCATAAAAACCTTACACTAGAAGGTGTTGAGAAACACATCGTGCCTACATCAATTGATGGGCTAGATTTAATTCCTGCTACCATGGCTTTAGCGACACTTGATAGAGCATTGGGACATCAAGAAGGAATGGGATTGGTACTTCGCAATGTCACCTCATTGCTTGAAGATAAATATGATGTTGCCATTATTGATTGCCCGCCGATATTAGGCGTATTAATGGTTAATGCACTTGCGGCTAGTCAGCATATTATCATTCCTGTGCAAACAGAGTTTCTAGCGATTAAAGGCTTAGAGCGTATGGTAAAAACAATGGGGTTAATGGGGCGTTCTAAAAAAACCTCTTATAGTTTTACTATTTTGCCAACGATGTTTGACCGACGCACAAAAGCTTCACCTACAGCCCTTAAGTCCTTAGAAGAAACTTATCCTGATACCTTATGGCCTGATGTTATTCCTGTGGATACTAAGTTTAGGGATGCCAGTTTAGCTCATGTGCCCGTATCTCACTTTTTCCCAAGCTCACGTGGTATGAAGGCGTACAACCGTTTATTGGATTTCTTGCTCGCGAAGGAGTTTAAGCATGTCAAAATCGGTTGACGAGACTGTTTTTGATTTTTTCTCTGTTCTACTACAAGAGCCCACTAAAGAGGTTCAAACGCCGGCTGAAGATAAGCCAGCACCAATAGCGTCGAACAGTAATTCGGTTAGTTTAAAAAAACAACACAGTAAAACATTCAAAAAACCGCATATAAATAATAGCTTGGGTGCGGTGGTTAAAAAAGTAGCTCCTCAGCAGCAAGAAGTCAAAAAAGCGTTTGCTGAGCCTCAAGTCGATAAAGCTGCACTTTCCAAATTGTTGTCGGCTGTGTCAAAGCCAGAAGTTAAGCAACCTGAAAGCAAGTCTATACACATCGGCGAAATCGATTCTGCGGCGTCTGATAAGTCGGCGCAACAAGTTCAAGATGAGATTAAATTAAAAGCTCAGCAGGTTAGATTGCAACTTGAGAAAGCCGTTGTTCAAGAGTCAGCGGTTGATGACGTTAAAATTATATCTTCGCAAAACAATAAAGAACCTGAAATATCAGCCGATATAAGCTTTGATAAAGCTGAAGTTAATGTCAGTGAAGTTGAGCTTAATGTTGAAGAACAACAGAAATCATCAGTACCACCCAGTATTACGGGAAATTTACAAGATGTCCTGGATGATGAGTTTCAAGTTTTATTTTTCAATGTTGCGGGGTTAACCCTAGCTGTACCATTGGTAAGTTTGGGTGGTATTGTTAAAATAGAACATATAAATCATTTGATTGGCCGCCCTAATTGGTTTTTAGGTGTGCAAACTCGACGTGAACAGAAAGTGAATGTTGTTGATAGTTGCCGCTGGGTAATGCCTGAAAAATATACTCAAGAATTGGCTGACAGTATAGATTATCAATATCTAGTGATGCTTGAAGACAGTAACTGGGGGCTCGCATGCGAATCCTTGGTGAATGCAGTAAGAATAGATAAATCACACGTAAATTGGCGTGGAAAACCTGGTAAGCGCCCTTGGCTTGCTGGTGTAGTAAAAGAACAAATGTGTGGTATTTTGAACGTGCAAGCGCTTATCGAAATGCTAGATGCAGGATTAGGTTGTCAAGATTCGATTGACTGAGGTTATTTATGACAGACTCAAGAAATGTTGCAGCAGTTGCTGCAGGTAAAGAAGATGTAGTACTACAATGGGTGACATTTAAGCTAGATAATGAAACCTATGGTATTAACGTAATGCAAGTTCAAGAAGTGTTACGTTATACCGAAATAGCGCCAGTGCCAGGTGCACCTTTATATGTACTAGGTATTATTAATCTTCGTGGTAATGTCGTTACCGTCATTGATACTCGTTCACGATTTGGATTGGATGCAGCAGAGGTTGATGATTCCTCAAGAATTGTGATCATTGAAGCTGAAAAACAAGTTATCGGTATTTTAGTCGATAGTGTTGCTGAAGTGGTTTATCTACGCCGTTCAGAGATTGATAATGCGCCAAATGTCGGTACTGAAGAAAGCGCTAAGTTTATCCAAGGTGTAAGCAATCGAGATAACGAACTATTGATTTTGGTCGATTTAGACAAGTTATTATCAGATGATGAATGGGCTGAAATTACCCAGTTATAATGATTTTTGATTGTCGATGAAAGCCAGCATTATTTTTTGCTGGCTTTTGTGTTTTAATACCTTAAATTAAATCCGTTTGATGGAATTGGTATTACTAAGGAAAATAAATGTCGCAAGAGTTGCTCATTGTTATCGCTGTTTATGTTGTTAGTTGTGCAGTCATTTGGATGTTCTTTAGTAAAAAGACAACAAAACTTCAGAGCAAAGTTGATGCGTTAACTGTATTAGTTAAAGAAAACGATCGACAACGTGAAACCGTCAAAAAGGAACTACAAGAATTGCGCAGTGGCACAATTGGTGTAGGCCGACGAGTGGTAGAGCTTGAACAGAAAATAGGTAAACAGTCAGAGTTAATTGAAGAGGCAAGCCAGCAAGACCCTCAGTCAAAAATGTACTCTAGAGCGCTTAAGATGGTTGGGTTAGGTGCTGGAATAGAAGAATTAATACAAGAGTGTGAGCTACCAAAAGCTGAAGCTGAATTGATTATTCGGTTACATAAAAAATAATGCCATTAAGCAACTTATACATTAGTGAATTTAGGCTTTGTCGATAATTTTATGGTGTAAGTTGTTCCATTGCTCAGGGAATTTACCATCGAGCATATAAACAAATGCAATAAGCTCTGCAATTAACGTGTAGAGCTCTTCTGGGACTTCATCACCGAGTTCGAGTAACTGTAAAAAGTGACTGAGATGCTCATCTTGATGAATATATACCCCGGCTTCTTTAGCTAATGAGATAATTTCTTCAGCCACCAAATCTTTGCCTGTTGCTGTAATCGTTGGTGCACTATTACCATCAAAACTTAATGCTACAGCCTTTTTTACGTCAGTCATCTTAAATACCTTAAATATCAATTTGGTTAAGCATTGGTTTTGACCAAGTAATGATCGCCAGGTAAAAGAGTGGGGGGGACATGGTCAACCAAGGTCGATATTTCTCTTGCTTGTAACCCAGCTTGTTTGATTTTATCCATTAAAGAGGCTTGGAATTGCTCAACCTTAGATAATACTTGGGTGTCATTACCTGTGAATGTGAGGTCTAAGTATTCCCCTTGTTTATGCGCCATAACTAGAATAGGTCCTTGGGCTAAATTAAACTTAAGCTGCAGGCGCCAGTTTTGTTGTTTGTCTTCATTATCTTCACCTGGTTGTTTTTCGAACTTCCCTTCTAGCTGCTCGTCTCTTTGCCCTATTGAATAGGGTAAAGCAAAATACCAAGTTAAGTTTTGGTTAGCATCACTGCTTTGTTGATAAAGCGAAATGCTACTAGCCAGTTTTCCCATTGATTCAAGGCTGCCTGCTTTATCTAAAGCCGATAATAGCTGCGGCGCAAGTGATGCAGGCTTGGCTATCTTTTGTTGCAGTTTTGCCATGTATGACTGTAAGCGCGGGCTTATGGATGTATTGTTTGCTGTTAGTTTAAAACCGAGTAAAAGCTGAAATAATGTGGTAATAGCACCACCAGAAAGGTTGATATTAGCTGGCGTGGTTTGAGCCAGATTTAAACTCGTCAGACTTTTGAGTTCAGCTTTAAGTAATGAAGGATTGGCAAGTTCAGTTAACGGCGATAGATCCAAACTTGGGATCAGTTTTATAAGTTGAGATGCTAGGTTTTGTTGAACTTCACTAGTTGCCTTTTGTATTGGCATCGCTCCAGCTTTAGATAAGTTTTGATTCAATACCTCAAAAGGTGATTTAACTGTCCCCCCAGGCTTACGTAACTCAGACGTAAGGGGGCTTGGGTTGAGTTTTGAGATGAGTAACTTAACTTCGTTTACTTGTTTCTCAGCCAATACACTTTCGGGTTTTAGTAAGTTTTGATTAACCAGTGTTTGTAATTGTTTAAACTGACTTTTAGTTAAGCTGTTATGGCCATTGTTTTGATGTGCCAATTGTTGAATAAGTTGCTGGCTTAATTGTTCAAGGCGTTGAGCTGTGAAAGGCTGTTGTACAAGCGCATTGATATTTTGTGGTAATTGACGATTCAACTCGCTGGTAATAGGCTTATTTCCTACTAAATACGGGCTTTTTTCATTAACCAAGGGTATGCGTTCAAGGTTTTTTAAATATTGCGTTAATAATTGAACAGGCTCGTGTTTACTGAACACCATGTTACCCAATTGTGGTTTAACTTGTGTAACAGGAACATTGTTTGTAGGGCTTAGCGACACATTGTCGATTAACTTTATTGGGCTCAAGCTTAGTTGAAGTTGACCTGCTAATTGAGTCACTGTAGCAAGGTTAAGCCCTGATGGCAGTTTAGTTAAAGGCGACACTATCACATTCGTGCCATTTTCAAACATTAGCCGGTTTGCATTTAACTCAACTAAAGGTAAAGGGTACCCTTGAGGGCGTGTGGCTAATGCTAACAGTTGTTGCGATGTTACCCCGTTTGATTGTGCTAAGTTAACAATCTCTGTGGGTAGATTTAACTTAATGGCTTGAGACACTAATACCAATTGAGCTGAAAGCTGCTGGCTAGAAGTGTTAATTTTGTGAGAAACGATGTTTTGAAGCTGACTAATACTGTCAGTACTCAACAGCCCCTTAGCACCCATTTGGATCAGTTTGATTATTTGTTCATTGGCTTTAAATTGAAAATTATTGCCTTCAATAGTGATAGTGACGATTGCAGGTTTTTGGTTAAAGCTATCATCCGTTTTAGATAAGTTGGCCGAAGTGCTTGGCGTATTAATAAGCATTTTAACGGGTAATAATACTGCATTGGATGGCAATGTAGTGGAGTTATCTTTAACAGGCGATTGAGCTACAGATGTTTGTTCAGCGGGACTAGATACATTTGAATTAGTCCCTTGATAGTTGAGCTGCGCAGTTTTGCTATTTGTATTCACTGTCGATTTTAAGACATGAGAAGCTTGCGAGTCTAACTTGGAGGTTTTAGACGCCGGTTTGTCTGTCGATGCTGGCAGTTTCATTGATGTCATTTTAAATCTACTATCACCTTTAAATATGTTCTATTACAAATTAATTGTTGATCTATCAAGCCTCAGCAGTATTCTTAGCGATAATTACTTAACAAGACTTCCTGAGTGTAATTCGCTTAATACCAACCTTTATCGACTTGCAGTAATCAAGCTTTAACGTTTTGGGTTAATTACTATTATTTGCAACTTATGGTTTATAGGTTTGCTCTTGGGTTAATCATTGAATCAATTTTCTGTATTAGATAGTGATTCAGTAAAGTGGGTTAAACGTATTAGTACTATATTTATTGTAAAACGTTTACATAAATTGTTCCCGTAAAGAGAGATGTATGAAGTATAAATGGATGTTACTTTCTTTGTTGTTGGGTTGCTTTTCTGCATCAATTCATGCCGAAGAAATCGCTGCCAGTGAAGCGAGCCAAAAGCCTGCAGTAGAGATGGTCTATAATGACCCACGGGATCCGATTGAAGGGTTTAACCGTGCAATGTGGGACTTCAATTATCTTATTTTAGATAAGCATTTATTCCGCCCTATAGCTCATGGATACAATGATTATCTCCCATCACCTGTTAAGTCTGGCGTCAATAATTTTGTACGTAATTTCGAAGAACCTAGTTCATTAGTTAATAACGCTTTACAAGGTAAGTGGGGGTGGGCTGCCAATGCTGGTGGACGCTTTACTGTTAACACCACACTAGGACTATTAGGGGTTGTTGATGTCGCTGACATGATGGGCATGGTCAGAAAACAGGATGATTTCAATGAAGTCTTAGGCTATTACGGCGTGCCTAACGGGCCTTATTTTATGGCACCATTTTTTGGACCATATGTGACAAGAGAGCTCGCGACAGATTGGGTTGATGGTCTATACTTTCCGTTATCAGAGTTCTTGTTGTGGCAATCTATTTTAAAATGGGGATTAAAGAATCTTGATTCCCGTGCTTCCGCTATTGATCAAGAACGCTTATTAGATAATGCGCTTGATCCATATACCTTTGTCAAAGAAGCTTATTTTCAACATATGGATTACAAAGTTTATGATGGCAATGTGCCAACTAAACAAGATGACGATGAGTTACTCGAAGAATATCTATCAGAACTTGAGTAACACTGCCGAAGCCTGACAACGTCTTCGGCAGTTAGCTGCCTAAGGAGTGGTATGGCATTAACAGATGTCTCAGTGCTTTTAGTTGAAGATGATTCAGTATTTAGACAATTATTGGCTGACTTTTTAATCCAACAAGGTGCGGTTGTATTTGAAGCTTGTGATGGCGACGAAGGGGTGAGTGAGTTTCAATCACATACCGTAGATGTTGTTATTGCCGATTTGAGTATGCCAAGGCTTGGTGGGCTTGGCATGTTAAAACAAATTCTTAAAATAAACCCCGCAATTCCTTCGATTGTTATTTCTGGCAATAATGTTATGGCTGATGTTGTTGAAGCGCTGAGATACGGTGCGAGTGATTATCTGGTTAAACCTGTTTCAGATTTAAAGATTATTGAACAAGCAATAGAACAAGCTATCTCTCCAGCTAATACCGACTTAGGCGCTATCGATTTTAGTGATAGTCACGCTGTAATTAACTCCGCTGCCAGTATGAGCCAAGATTTATCCTATCAAGAGTTAGCAGATAACTTTACCCTGCTTGAACACAACGCAGAAGCGGCTAAAAGTGTTCAGCAGCAATTATTTCCAGCGTCTAATGTGAGTTATCCTACCGCTCAGATCCATTATAGCTTGTGTAAAAACAGTGACGTCAGCGCTTATTTTATTGATTCAACCATGGTGGGTGATAACCATTTAATTATGTATATGGCGCATTTTCATCCTGAAGATAATCGCGCCGCATTTGGATGTGTATTACTCAGAAGCTTCGTTAATCAGAAGTTGAAACTGTTTCGTAATGGTTTGAGCACCACGTTAGTCGAACCATTTAGTATGTTGAGCTATCTCAATGACAGGATGGTTAACTCTGGTTTAAATCTCTATGTAGATATTGTGTATGTGGCTGTCGAGTTAACTCACTACAGAGCTGCGATAGGGCAGGCTGGTGGAGGTTTACGATGTTATTTGAGAAATGGCACAGGGTTGGCTCCCCTTGCTATTTCAGAGTCTTTACAGCTCGGTACAGTTGAGTGGAATAAACCTAGCATGCAGTTTAGAACCTTAATGCCAAATGAGAAAATTTGTATCGCCAGTAATATATCTCATCATCGCAACCGCTTAATGAATAACCAATTTGATGGTTTGTTTTATGATGAAGAATTACCTGCTGGTGGTTTTATTGAATTAGAATTCGTTTAATTACCTTCGTTTAATTATCTTCGTTTAATTATCTTCGTTTAATTATCTTCGTTTGAAGGCTAAACGCCTGTACTTTATAGGTTTATTCTATTATCAAAGATAGCGTTAATAGGGTATTGGATAAAATCACAAACAATAATTCAAAAAAAACCTCGCAATTGCGAGGTTTTTTAGTCAGCGTTAATCTAACAAATTAGCTAGGTTTAATCGCTTCGTGCTCAGCAGTAACTGCAATTTCTTCAGCTAATGCTTCTTCTTCAGTTTCATTGTGCCCTTCAGCGCCATGCATCCAGTCAACAAGCTTGTCTGCCAAGAAGTAAAGAATGATACCTGATACAGCAGAGGTGATAGCAATACCAGCGAAGATAGCCATAGCATTTGCTAATTGTTCTTCTTTCTCACCACCATGTCCGATAAATGAACCGACGATACCACCTACTTTGTTTGCAATAGCAACGAATAGGAACCATGCGCCCATCATTAGCGAAGCAATACGCAGTGGAGCCAATTTAGTCACCATTGAAAGACCGATTGGAGATAAACATAACTCACCCATTGTATGGAAGAAGTATGCACCTACTAGCCACCACATGCTTGATTTAGCATCAGCGTCGCCGCCCATTTCAAGTACAGCGCCAATCATGAATAAGAAACCAATACCAAGCAGCACTAAACCGAGTGCAAACTTAACTGGCGAGTTAGGTTCATTTTTGCCAAGTCGAATCCAAATAGATGCGATAACAGGAGCAAAAATTACAATGAACATTGCGTTAAGAGACTGGAACCAAGTCGTTGGTACTTCCCAGCCGCCAATCATGCGGTCAGTAAAGTCGTTAGTGAATAAGTTCATTAGACCACCGGCTTGTTCAAAACCAGCCCAGAAAATGATGGTGAATAAACCCATAACCATGATGACTTTAATACGGTCACGTTCGATTTTAGTTAAAGGTTCTTTACGTACTTCACCCAATTCTTGCTGTTTTTCTTTTTCAAGCTTAGCAGCAGGGTAACGACCAATGTCGCCTAATAACTTTTGCGCAAAAAGAAATTGGATAATAAGTGAAAGTACCATACCGATACCTGCACATAAGAAGCCCATTTGGAAGTTACCATCATAAGCTGCAACAACTGAGCCTACGATAATACCTGAGAGGAATGCACCAACGTTAATACCCATATAGAAAATAGTGAACGCGCCATCACGACGATGATCACCCTCTTCATACAAGTCACCAACCATAGTTGAGATGTTTGGCTTAAATAGACCATTACCAATAATTAGCGTACCAAGACCAATGTAAAATACCATGGTTTCAGAACCTGGGATCCAGCTGTGAGGCAGCGCTAGAATGAATTGACCCGCTGCCATTAAGGCACCACCAATCATAATCGCTTTACGTTGACCAAGATATGCATCAGCTAACCAACCACCAATAAGCGGGGTTAGATATACAAGACCAGTGAAAGTACCGTAAAGTGATATCGCATCACCTTGAGTCCAACCAAGACCGTGTCCACCTTCTGTTTGAACTTTATCTACTAGATATAGCACCAGAATGGCGCGCATTGCGTAATAACTGAATCTTTCCCAGAGTTCTGTTGTAAACAGCAGGAAAAGCCCCTTGGGATGACCAAGCATGGTCCCCTGTGGTTTTGCATTGCTCATTTAGTCTTCCACCTTAAGCTTGTGATTGCCTGCGGGACAAAGGTCGCCACAGAAATTGTTGTCTGCAATGGTAATTAATTTAAACGTATTGATATTTTCAGGCTGTGGCCTGTTATTGTTTCAATTTAGTTGCTATAAAATTAATCACTTTGTTGTTTATTTATTATATTAAATATCGTCTTTTTACAGTTTTAATCATTAAAACCATAAAAAGCTCACCTTATATACCCTTTAAAGCCCTTATAAGTCAATGGTAGTGGGGTATTCGGCGAACTAAATACTTGCTCTAAATCACCTTTGTTCGCAAAATTGTTGATACGTATGTTGAGGTTTGGGTTTTATTGTGAGTGTTAACCTTCAAGGTAAAGTCGGGGTTAGATTTTTTCATAAACGATTGAGAATAGGTGACTTCTACACACTTCATCAATTCGCGCGTTTCAGTATTGAACCTATACTCATGTAAGTTGTTGGTAAACGCTTTCAAAAGTGTTAACAAATCTATAAAATGTAACCCATTGGATTTATACTGCTAAAAGCTATCAAGGTTAAGATAATTAACTTTTGTGTAACCGTATGTTGGTTAAAAACTAATGAATTAGGGGCTGAATCATGCGAAAAATATTAGTCTTGTTCGTTTGTTTAAGTTTTATTAGCTCCAGTTACGCATGGGTAGATACTGATAGAGATGGTGTGCCAGATAAAAAAGATGCTTGTCCGGATACACCTCTAGGGGTATTGGTGTTAGCTAATGGGTGCCAAGACGTCACTGAACTAGCAATTGCCAATAATCCAATTGAACAAAATTCGGCGCAAAATAGCTCACTTAAAGTGTATTTTGACTTTGCTCAGGCAAATGTTCTACCAACTCAGTTGGCAGCGATAAAGCAAATGATACCTATTTTACAAAAAGGTAAAGGGCTTCTATTAGTTGGTCATACGGATGATATTGGATCTGAGCAAACTAATTTGAACCTGTCATTACAAAGAGCTGAGTCAGTAAAAAAAGTGTTAGTGGATGAATTTGCTTTTGAGCCTAGCTCGCTAGCAGTGCAGGGAAAGGGCAGCCTCGAACCCGTGGCTGACAATAAAACGGCTCAACAAAGACAATTAAATAGACGTGTAGAATTTAAAGTAGAAAAATAATTTTTATTAAGGGAGTAAGACAATGGAAAATATTGAAGGTTTGATGGCTCAAGCCCCTGAGTTTATCGTGACGTACGGCTTGAAAGTCGTTATGGCAATTGTGATATTTATTATTGGTAAATATTTATCAAACGTGGCTAAAAAATTAACCACGAAAGTGATGGTCGGTCGTAAGATTGATGAAACAGTGGCATCTTTTGTCGGCAATTTAGTTTGGGGATTGGTGTTTGTATTTACCATCATTGCAACTTTAGGGCAGATAGGCGTTCAAACTGCATCTCTGGTCGCTGTTATTGGTGCTGCTGGTCTTGCTGTTGGTTTGGCGCTTCAAGGTTCATTGTCAAATTTTGCAGCTGGTGTGTTGATGGTTATCTTCCGCCCTTGTCGTGTAGGTGATTTTGTTGAAGCCGCTGGTGTAGCAGGAGTGATTGAAGAAATTACTATTTTCTCTACTAAACTTCGCACAGGCGATAACAAGACCATTATTGCTCCAAACTCAGCGATGATGGATGGCACTATTACTAATTACTCGACTAAAGAAACACGTCGAGTTGATTTAGTTATCGGTGTGGGTTACACCTCAGATATCGCAGCAACCAAGAAAGTTATCTCTTCTGTATTAGACAATAATCAATACGTTCTTAAAGATCCTGCATACACTGTTGCACTAGGTGAACTAGCAGATTGTTCTATTAACTTTGTGGTTCGTCCATGGGTTAACACTGCCGATTACTGGCCAGCTCATTTTGAGTTACTAGAGCAGATTAAGAATGCTCTAGATGCTGCTAACATTGAGATTCCATTCCCGCAAATGGATCTACAAATTAAAAATATGCCAGCTCAGTAATATTGAATGAGCGGAAGAAAAGCCAGCATTAAATGCTGGCTTTTTTGTTTGCGAAATTTAACTCAACGCGGGTAATATTTTTTAAGGTAGAATGGCTTTCTTATAAATTTAAACTGCTTTTAAACGAGCTTGATGTAGTTGAGTATAAACATGATAGATTTTCGAAGTGATACTGTGACAAAACCAACTGATGCGATGCGAAAAGCCATGGCTCAAGCTGAAGTCGGTGATGATGTTTATGGCGACGATCCTACCGTTAATCGTTTACAGGATATGGCCGCAGAACGATTTGGTTTCGATAGCGCCTTATTTGTCAGCTCGGGTACTCAAGCAAACTTATTGGCCTTGATGAGTCATTGTGAGCGCGGAGACGAGTACTTGTGTGGCCAGCAAGCCCATAATTATAAGTTTGAAGGTGGTGGGGCAGCCGTGCTTGGAAGTATTCAACCTCAGCCACTTAATAATCAGGCTGACGGCAGCATTTTACTGGCAGATATCGAAGCTGCGATTAAACCAGATGATGTTCATTTTGCCCATACGCGTTTATTAAGCATTGAAAATACTATTGGTGGTAAAGTGTTACCGCAGCAATACTTAGCAGATGCTCAGGCATTAGCCTTTAATCGCGGTTTGAAAATACATTTAGACGGAGCTCGAGTGGCAAATGCTGCCGTTGCTCAAAATGTGCAGATCAGTGAAATTACCCAATATTTTGATTCAGTGTCGATTTGTTTATCAAAAGGCTTAGCTGCGCCTATTGGCTCAATTTTATTGGGTGATGAGCGTTTAATTAACAAAGCGGTTCGTTGGCGTAAAATGTTGGGTGGTGGTATGCGTCAAGCTGGCATTATCGCTGCTGCAGCAGAACTGGCCATTACTGATCAAGTTGAAAGATTGGCTGAAGATCATGACAACGCAGCTTTACTCGCTCAACATTTAGCTGAGATGGCGGAATTTAATGTTGATGCTAAACAGGTTCAAACAAACATGGTGTTTGCTGAATTAGATAAGCGTTTTGATGTTAATCATTTAAGTTTATTACTATCTCAGCAGGGTATATTAATTAGCGCGACCTATTCACTTCGTTTTGTCACTCATAAAGATATCAGTCGACAGGATGTACTGACATTTGTTGATGTGCTTAAAAAATGTCTTCCTCAAGTAACAGTTCAGTAATGTCACGCTAAAAGAGACTTGTATCTTATTTGTGCGATGTTAGCAGGAAAGCTGCATCGTGCTTTTAATTGGTGCATTCAGTTGAGTTGTTGCCGTATTCTGGTTAGGTAATTCTTCTATATTTCTCTCCGCAAATTAATTTGTGCTTATTTTTCAATGACTTTTTATGTTGGCTTTGTTTTTGCTACCTCTTTAGGGGTATTCATAATGTAAGGATCAATATAATGGAATATTCAAGCCGTCATATTGTAAAACCTATTGATTTAAATTCTGAAAAAAATCTTTGTTGTGGCCAGTTATTGAATTGGCTAAATGAAGAAACATCTCTTTTTGCACGCTGTGAAATGCACAGTAAATTGCTAATGGCCAAACTAGTTTCTGAGATTAATTTTATGAGTCCAGCAAAGCTTGGCGATGTAATTGAATTTGGAATGGAAGTGATAAGCCTAGGGCAAAGTTCTATCACGTTACGTTGTAAAGTGCGAAATAGCTTTAATAATGCACCAGTGGCTTTTGTTGATAAGGTGGTGTTTGTTAATATTAACGAAAGAGGGTTACCTGTACCTCATGGTGTTAGAGCGAATGCTGCTTAATCAAGGATGTAAAAAGTATTAACGCTTGAGCATTGCTAAACACTGGTATAGCTAAATAAAAAGCCAGCTTCAACAAGTTTGAAGCTGGCTTTTTCATTTTAGATGCACATTGACGCTTAATGTAGTTTTAAATGTGGATGAATAATGCGTCCAATTCCTTTTGCTAGCATCATTAATGTGCCTTTGACTACGCCATGTAATTCAATCAAATGACGACGGTAAAGTGAAGTATATACAAAGCGCGCAATCTTACCTTCTACTAGTACACCGCCTCCCATGAATGACATTAAGTTACCTACAGTATGGAATTTAGATAAATTAACTAAAGAGCCCAAATCTTTATAAACGTACTCATTGGCTGGTGCTTTGCCTTCAAGCATCAAGATAATATTATCTGCTGTCATCAATGCCATTTGTCTTGCTGATTGACCACGAGGTGGCACCCAGCTTCCGTCAGCTTGTGGACATGCAGCGCAGTCGCCAATGGAGAAAATATTATCATCAAGGGTCGTTTGCATATTTTGCTTAACCATGACTTGATTGATTTGGTTGCTTTCAAGGCCACCAATATTATTTAAAAAGTCAGGTGCTTTTACCCCTGTTGACCAAATAACCATGTCAGACGGTATTAGATTACCGCTTGTGGTGGTAAGTCCTTCAGGGCTAACTTCTGTGATACGGGTATTTGTCATCACATTAACACCCAGTTGCTTAAGCTCACGGGTGACAGAGTTTGAAATTTCTACTTTATCAACTTTAGGCAGAATACGTTCATCAGCTTCAATTAACGTGACTTCGAGTAAACTAGTATCAATTTTATAGCCAAAGCCACTGAGCTGTTCTACAGCGTGGTGCATTTCAGCTGACATTTCTACGCCAGTTGCGCCCGCACCCACGACTGCAATTTTAATCTTTTCATCCAATTGGTGATGACTGGCATAGCGCATGAATTTATTCAGGAGAATCTTACGAATAGACATCGCTTGCTCGGTGTTATCTAAGAACAAACTATGCTCTTTAACACCTGGGATTTTAAAGTCATTTGCGACACTACCAATGGCGATGACAGCGTAATCGTAAGGGATTTTACGCGCAGGCAGTAGCTCTTGACCGTCTTCATCATTAATCGGTGCAAGAATGATATGCTTGTTTTCACGGTCAATATCAATCATTGCGCCTTGCTGAAAATGATAACCGTGATCAGATGCGTGACCGCGATAGCTTATCGCATCTAAACCAATATCCAGCGCGCCAGTTGCCACTTCATGGAGCAATGGTTTCCAAACATGGCTTTCTGCGCAATCAACTAAAGTGACTTTTGCTTTGCCTTTTTTACCTACTTTACGGCCTAACTTAGTGGCGATTTCCATGCCACCTGCGCCGCCGCCAATAATGACGATATTTGGAACTGCTTGCATCGCTTGATGCTCCTTACTTAAGGTTAAAAATAAAATGGGCAAACTCTGATACCAAGAACTAAAACCGAGTTCTGACTCGGCTTCTATTGAAATAGTCAACTATTATTGGCTGGATACATCGTTGAGTGTGGTTTTGATTTAAGTGGCTAATGCGCTCGAAAAAATCAACAACCATAGTGCTTTCACTAAAGGAAACCATTCTGTTTGCACTAAAAGTAATTAAAGTGTTAGTACTAAAAAATACATCAGTAAGTTGACTCAGCTGAAGCTGGATTTGATGTTATGTGGCGATTCAGAGTTATATGGAGATGTTTATATATTAAACAGTCACAATATGTCATTTTGAGATTGTTAAAGTGTGACCGAATATTAAAATAGAATTTAGAAATGCGAAATTGATCACTTTTTACATGATTCAGGATTGGATGTTACAAAAACAAACCGACAAGTAAAAACTTGTCGGTATGGATACTACAGCATCGATTTAGGCTTTATGCTCTAGTCATTCAGTATATGGAAGAGGTTATGCCTGTGCTTTAGCAAGGCGACCATTATAGTCTTCAACTAGATGAGCAATAATTTTTTCAGGATCAGCATTCTGACAACATTTATCTAAGAATACTTTAAACGTAACTAAGGAGTGAGCATTATTGAACATTCGATCGCTTTGCATAGCGTAGTAAGTATCATCAGTATTAGATTTTCTTACAATGAATTCGCCATTTTTAAAAGCTTTGGTGCCTGGCTCATCATGCCACTTTGTGATTCTGTTTAATGCGATTTCACTAGATTGATTGACTTCGACATGATTCAACCAGCTTGCTGGTTGTTCATTTTCTTTGTAATGAGGACATCTTACCGTGTAGTTATACACGTGAGTGATTGCTGTCATAGCTTACCTACTTTTTTAAGAATGTAATTCATCATAGACCGCTAATTTAACTTTGGTCAATGGTTATTTGTAGAAGTTAGATCTAGTTAACAAATGTTATGTTGTTAACTTTTTTTGTTCAATTATATCAGTGGCTTAATTTGTTTTTGTGAAGGCTGCTTGTATTGTAAATAGTTGGGTATTTTATTGTCTAAATAATGCTCAAAATGAATATTTCTCGATTATCCTAGCTTGCTTCAAGCCGTAATAATGACAAAATCAATAATATCTCATTTTAAAAATGACAAGCATTTGAGAGCCATTCACGTAAGTGTCATTCTCATAAGAGTGATTCACATAAGAGTGATTCATAGAAGAGCTATAAACATAAGAGCAAAACAAGCATTTCAATATTCGCGAAATCACAGACAGACAATGGTCACTATGCACATGTAGAATAAAATGTGCATAGCCATTTCCAATTCATGCAATTACGCAATACTTACAATTTTAGTCACTTTCACATTTAGTCACTTTTACATTTGTCTATTTCACAACATTTTTGAAAGCGACTCTTATTGCTTATTTATAGTGCGTTGGTAAATATTTCGCAAATTTCAGCATGGGTAGCTTGTTTAGGATTGGTAAAGCCACAAGCATCTTTTAACGCATTGTCAGCAAGGACTGGAATATCTTCTGGGTTAACGCCAAGTTCAGTCAAGTTAGCTGGAATATTTACAGCGACAGACAAGGTTCGAATGGCATCAATTGCGGCTTCAGCGCCTTGCTCATCAGTTAACTGGGCAACATCGACTCCCATTGCTTTACCAATATCTTTAAGTTTAGCTGGCACAATTTTAGCGTTATAGGCTTGTACATGCGGCAGTAACAGCGCATTACAAACGCCATGTGGTAAATCGTAAAAACCGCCTAACTGATGCGCCATGGCGTGAACATAGCCTAGACTTGCATTATTAAATGCCATACCAGCTAAAAATTGTGCATAAGCCATTTGTTCGCGGGCATCAATATTGTCACCTTGTTCAACAGCGTTGATAAGGTTTGCTTGAATTAATTCAATGGCCTTTATCGCGCAAGCATCGGTGATTGGGGTTGCAGCGATAGATACGTAGGCTTCAATCGCATGGGTTAGTGCATCCATTCCCGTTGCAGCAGTCAATGCAGCAGGCTTTTCAATCATTAACTCAGGATCGTTTACTGATAAAATTGGTGTGGTATTTTTATCGACGATCGCCATTTTAATATGACGTTTTTCATCTGTGATGATACAAAAACGCGTCATCTCACTTGCTGTACCGGCAGTGGTATTTATTGCAACAAGTGGCATTTGTGGCTTAGCTGACATGTCTAAACCTTCATAGTCGCAGATATTACCGCCATTGGTGGCTACTAACGCGATGCCTTTGGCGCAGTCATGAGGAGAGCCTCCGCCTAATGAAATAACGAAGTCACATTCGTGTGCTTTTAACAGACTTAAGCCTGCTTCAACATTGGCCGTTGTTGGGTTAGGTTGTACCCCATCAAATACAAATACAGCAATGTCATTTTCAATTAACTTACTAGTGACTTTTTCGACTAAGCCAATCTTGACTAAAGGCGTATCTGTTACGATTAATGCACGTTTAAAACCTAAGGTTTTAATGTCATTAATGGCCTCATCTACACCACCTTGACCGATAACATTGACACTTGGAATAAAAAATTTTGTAGCCATGATAAACCTCGTTAGTACTTAAAATTAATAAATATAAAATTCTTTTCTGTTGTTAAAGTAACAACCAAATGCGCTGCAGTTTGTGATGAAAATCATATATTCATACTTGTTTTGTTCGGTTTTGTAGTTTTAATACCAAAGAGGGATTTGGCGCAGATTTTACTGTTTAGGTTTGATCTAGAGCATATTTGAGCTGAAAATAAAAATGCCTATAACTAAATTAGTTATAGGCATTAAAGACTGTTTGAACGCTAAATTTTTATAGAAAAAATACGTTTACACTTGAGGGCAAGTCGATTCGGTGACGCTATTAATGATGATTTCGGTATCGGGAACGTCATTTCCACTTGTATCAGTAATATTGATTTGATCAACTACTTCCATTCCCGCGACGACTTGACCAAATACTGCATACCCTGGTGCGCTACTGCTGCTGTAATCAAGTTGAGGATTGTCTAAAGCGTTGATGTAAAACTGTGAGGTCGCTGAATTGGCTACATTCGTTCTCGCCATCGCAATTGTGCCGCGAGCATTGGTTAATCCAGTGTTACTTTCAAGCTCAATAGGATCATTGCCTGGCTTGGCAACAAGCCCAGAGGTAAATCCACCAGCTTGGGATACAAAGTTGTATATTACGCGGTGAAAAATGGTGCCGCTGTAATATTCCTCATCAACATAACTTTTGAAGTTTTCCCCAGTAATTGGTGTATTAGTGGTATCAATCGCTAAGGTGATATCGCCTAATGTCGTTGACATTAGATAGCAAATGTCAGCTTGTAATTCAGCCTCTTCAACTGGCGGGACAGGATCTACTGGTTCTGGAGAGCTTGAATCAGAACTGCCGCCACAAGCGGATAACGTGAGTGCGAATGCTAGAGGGTATAACAACTTCATTTTTGGCCTTTGTTTGTTTTGTTTTTGTAGCGCTTATGTTGCTTAAATGGTTTATCGAAAGCAACAGAAAAAAGCCAAAGATACAAACTGTTACTTTGATATCTGATTTTTAAAGTATGAGCCCCCAACATAAACAAACCATGAAGTGTAATTCTGCGATGGCGTTATTAGCTTTATCACAATATAAAGCCTGTGAATAAATCGCCAAATTAGGCCATAGCCGTTACAATGACGCCATTATTGGTAGTGTAAATTAGAGAAAAATATGACTTTTGATTCAATTGGCTTTTCACAGCCTATTTTAGATGCAGTAAAGGCTTGTGGTTATGACAGCATGACACCTGTACAGCAAGTTGTGATGCCGTTGGCCATTGATGGAAAAGACATCTTAGCCAGTGCCCAAACAGGTACAGGTAAGACGGCAGCTTTCTCATTACCGCTCTTATCACTGTTAGAGCAACAGCTTGATGACCAAGACAATAAAACTGCTTGGCAACGTCTTAGGGTATTAATCATGACCCCAACACGCGAACTTGCGATTCAAATAGAACAGAATATTGTTAATTATGCGCAGTTCTTACCTTTTGAAAGCGTGGCTGTTTATGGCGGGGCAAGTATCAATCCTCAACGTAAAGCGTTAGCTAAAGGTGTTGATATTTTAGTGGCGACACCAGGTCGACTTTTTGACGTCATTGGTCAACATGATTTGGATTTATCGTTTGTCACACATTTAGTCATTGATGAAGCAGATCGCATGTTGGATTTGGGGTTTGTTAAAGATATCGAAAAGGTGAAGCGATTAGTGAATCGCCAGCATCAAACAATGATGTTTTCGGCTACCTATTCAGAAGCGGTGAAAAGCTTAGCTGCAAAAATGCTTAATGAACCTGAGTTTGTTCATGTATCAAATCAAACAACGGCTGAAACGGTGTCACAATCTGTATTTCAGGTGGACAAAAGACGTAAAGCTGAGTTGTTATCAGAGCTGATTGGCCGTAATAACTGGCAGCAAGTGATGGTATTTACCAGCATGAAAGAAACGGCTGAGCACTTATTAAAAGAATTAAAGTTAGATGGCATAAAAGCAGCGGTTTTTCATGGTGACAAAACTCAGGGGGCGCGTAACAGAGCACTAGAAGAGTTTAAGTCGGGCAAACTTAGGGTCATGATTGCTACCGATTTAGCAGCAAGAGGCTTGGATATCGAAGCACTGCCATTAGTGATTAATTTTGAGTTGCCACCAGAGCCAGAAGATTATGTGCATCGTATTGGTCGAACTGGCCGTGCAGGTTTAACGGGTCAAGCGATATCGTTAGTTGCGCAAAATGAAATGGATTTATTAAGTGACATTGAGTCTTTAATCAATACTCAAATTGATGTTCAGATACAGCCTGGTTATGAAGCGGGCGCGCCATTACCTGCAAGGTATCGTGAAGTGGAAGCGGAAAAACCTAAAAAGTCCTTCAAACATAAAAGAGCTAATGGCCCGCGTGGTCATGATAAATCAAAGCCAACTAGGCAAGGTAAATACGCCAAAAAAACGAAGTAACGTTTAACTCACCACAGCACCTCATTACAAGCTGACAAGGAAGAATCAGAGTGATCCTTAAACCCATTAATACTAATATTATTACCGGCTTTTTAGGCGCCGGTAAAACCAGCCTTATTTTGTCACTGCTTAAGTTGAAGCCTGAAAATGAAACTTGGGCTGTATTGGTGAATGAGTTTGGAGAAATTGGTATTGATGCAGGTTTAATTGGTGGCAAAAATGCATCAAAGCAAATTGTCATTAAAGAAGTTGCTGGTGGTTGCTTATGTTGCGCAGCGGGTATTCCGACTCAAGTTGCGATTAACCAGCTTATTCAAAAAGCTAAACCAGACCGTTTATTCATTGAGCCAACGGGGTTGGGGCATCCAGCTGAAATTTTAAAAGTGCTCACTAATGAGTTTAATCAACAAGTACTGAACGTGAACCAGACAGTATGTGTGGTTGATGCACGTAAAATACAAGATGAACGCTACAGTGAAAATGACAACTTTAACCAGCAAATCCAAATAGCTGATCTTGTGTATGCCAGTAAAGTGGATTTATATCAGCAACAAGAGCTTGTAAATCTCGAACATTTCTTATCGCAGTTCAGCCATACTAAATCAGTGATTCATTCAACGAATGACAATGCGGTTGCGCGAGTCTTTGAGTCACTTAATCAGCCTCGAGCTCTGTTACAAAAGGCGCAACAGAGTGCTAGTTTCGCTCGTTCGATAAAACCTGCTTTGACTAGCCAAACAAGTTCTATTTTTTCAACAGGCTTTGGTCTTGGTGCCAGTCAAAGCTTGAGCCAAGGCTTCGATCCAGAAACGGATAAAGAGAATGAAGCCCAGACTATTGAGTTTAATCAGCAAGGCTATTGGATGAGAGAGAATCAAGGTGAGGGTGCTTATAGTGTGGGCTGGATATTTGAGCCTAGATTGTGTTTTGATTTTGATAAATTAATTGATTGGATTAACCAACTCATTGCTGAAGATATTGTTCGACTGAAAGCCGTGATGATAACTGAAGAGGGTATTGCGGGTTTTAATATGGTTGATGGCAAACTGTCTGTGATGGAGTTGGATGAAGCTATGGATTCGCGAATAGAAATCATAGCATTGGAACCATTAGCTGGCACAAAGCTCAGTGAACCGTTGCTGGCTTGCTTATTTGATGAGTTGTTAAGTCATTAGGCTAATGCCTATGATGTTTTAGACCTTAAGCTTAAGGCTATTCACCTTAAGGTTGTTAACCATGAGATAAACCATATAGGTTAATCTCATGGCCATTATCGATACCTCACTTTCTAACAGCGACTTCTCGCTATCGATTAAAACAGTTTGCTGCCCCAGCCCAACTTTGCACGTAACACGTTAAAGTAATTATGGCCTTTCGGGTGGATCATTCTTAATCTGTCTTCACTTCGACTAATCAGTATTTCATCACCTGGCAGTACAGATAAGTGCACATGGCCGTCACAACTGACTTCTAAGTTTTCACCGTTATCAGGTGATACCACTAGCTTGATCGTACTACTCGCATCGACAACAATAGGCCTACAAGACAGTGTATGTGGAAACATTGGCACTAAAATAAGAGCTTGAAGGTTTGGCGTTAAAATAGAGCCGCCAGCTGACAATGAGTAAGCTGTCGAACCTGTAGGGGTTGAAACAATCATTCCGTCAGCACGTTGGCTATACATGAACTGGTCGTCAATATAGACCTCAAACTGGATCATGTGCGCCACTTTACCTGGATGCAATACGGCTTCATTGACAGCGGTATTGCTGGCTTTAAGCATGCCATGACGATGTACTTCAGCTTCGAGTAAAAAACGGTATTCAGTATCGTATTGACCATCTAACACTTTAGATAAGGATTCTTCAAAATTATCTGGGGGTAAATCAGTCAAAAAACCTAGATTGCCACGGTTAACTCCAATAACTGCAATATCAAATCTTGCTAGTACTCTTGCAGCACCTAACATATTACCGTCACCACCGACAACAATTGCCAAGTCGCAGCGCTCACCTAATTCAGTTAAATCAACGGATTCAATATCAACTTTGAGTTCAGAAGCGACACGTTCTTCGGCTAATATCTCGAAGCCTTGCATAGACAACCAATGATGCAAACGCTTCAAAGTGAGGTTTGTTCCTTGATGATGTGGTTTGCCGATAAGGCCAATTGTTTGAAACTTTTTGGTCATATTAGTATTTGATTTGCTCAAAGGCTTGAAACAACGAAATTGATCCCCATAATATGCCCATAGTAATCAGAAACAAAGCATTTTTAGCTGGAGTGAAAATGAGCAACGAGTCGAATAAAGTAGATCAAGAAGTAATTGATGCAGAAGCAACCACTGAAATTGAAACAGAAGTTGAAGCTGAAGCAGCACAAGAAGTTGATGAGTTAACTCAAGCTAATCTTAAAATTGAAGCATTAGAACAACAACTTGCAGAGTCACAAGCAGCTTTAGCTGAGCGTAAAGATGTTGAAATTCGCGCAGCAGCAGAGACGGCGAATATCCGTACTCGCGCAGCTAAAGACGTTGAAAAAGCACGTGCTTTCGCTTTAGAGAAGTTTGTTAACGAGCTTTTACCTGTGTTAGACAACATGGAACGCGCGTTAACGGGTGTTAATCCTGAAGATGAAGCAACGAAAGCGATTGTTGAAGGTGTTGATTTAACCATGAAAGGTTTCTTAAGTTCTGTTGAGAAATTTGGCGTGGTACAAGTTAATCCACTAGGTGATGCATTTAATCCTGAGCATCATCAGGCTATTGGTATGCAACCAAGTGCTGAATACCCGAAAGACACAGTGATGCTAGTGATGCAAAAAGGTTATACCTTGAACGCACGTTTATTGCGTCCAGCTATGGTTATGGTTTCGCAAGGCGGACCAAGCGTAGATACTCAAGCATAAGCCATTAAGACTGAGCGCTTAGATTTAGCAATTAGATTTAGTACTTAGATTTAGCACTTAGGTTTAGCACTTAGATTTAGTACTTAGATTTAGCACTTAGATTTAGCACTTAGATTTAGCGCTTAGGCTCCCAAGTTTACGCATTATCATAATGCCTAAACTTGAGGCTGAATAATTGAAGGTGGTTAATAGATATTAATCAAACCTCAAGTATAAAAAAGGACTGCAATGGCAGTCCTTTTTTTGTGTTTTGCTAATAATATTGAAGCTTAGCCAATATATTGCTTAATCTGCTCTAGCACGCCAGCGCCATCAAGCTTTAATTCTTGAATAATTTCATCAGGGGCACCATGTTTGATGAACTCATCTGGCAGGCCGATTTGCAGCACAGGCTTAATGATTTTCATTTTCTGTAATGCTTCAATCACACCACTACCTGCACCGCCCATAATGGCGTTTTCTTCAAGCGTGACGATAATATCATGACTATTGGCAAGTTCAGCCAGTAGTGCTTCATCTAGAGGCTTAACAAAGCGCATATCTGCAACGGTAGCATCTAAGGCTTCTGCAGCTTCAAGACCAGCAGCTAAAGTGGTTCCGAAGTTCACAATGGCAATACTGCTTTTCTTGCTTGTGCTTTGAATATCAGCGCCTTGTCGTTTAATGACACCTTTACCGATGGGTATTTCAGTCATCACTTCAGTTTGCTCGATACCTGTGGCACTACCGCGAGGATAACGAACAGCTGTAGGACCTGCTTTATAACGATAACCTGTATATAGCATCTGACGACATTCATCTTCATCAGACGGTGCCATTATCACCATGTTAGGTACGCAGCGTAAGAAACTTAAATCAAATGCGCCTTGGTGGGTTGGGCCATCAGCGCCAACGATACCGCCACGGTCAATGGCGAATAATACCGGTAAACGTTGTAAGGCCACATCATGAATGATTTGGTCATAACCACGTTGCAAGAAGGTAGAATAAATGGCCACCACAGCATTAAAGCCTTCACAAGCAAAACCCGCACCTAAGGTAACAGCATGTTGCTCAGCAATCGCGGCATCAAAGTATTGTTTAGGGAATTTTTGAGAAAACTCAACCATTCCTGAACCTTCACGCATGGCAGGTGTAATGGCTAACAGCTTTTCATCTTCCTTAGCTACGTCACAAAGCCACTTACCAAACACTTGTGAGAAGGTCGGTGAGCTAGGTTTCGCTTTAGGTTTTCTAAACTGAGTGTGGTCAAATTTGGGTACTGCGTGCCAGCCAATAGGATCTTTCTCTGCTGGCTCATAACCACGACCTTTCTTGGTCATGATATGTAATATTTGTGGTCCTTTAAGATCACGCATATTGCGTAAGGTTTCAACTAAAGAATCAACATCGTGACCGTCAATTGGGCCAATATAGTTGAAGCCAAGCTCTTCAAATAAAGTCCCTGGTACAACCATGCCTTTTAGGTGTTCTTCAGTGCGCTTTGCCATTTCTTTGATGACAGGCATGCCCTTAAGCACTTTTTTACTACCTTCACGAATGGTGGTGTAAAAACGGCCTGACATCAATTGGGCTAAATGGTTGTTTAAGGCACCGACGTTTTCAGAGATTGACATCTCGTTGTCATTTAACACAACTAACATGTCATTGTGTAAGTCACCTGCGTGGTTCATGGCTTCAAATACCATGCCGCCAGTCATTGCACCGTCACCGATAACAGCAACGACTTTACGATCTTTCTGCTCTTTTTCAGCAGCAACAGCCATGGCTAATGCCGCACTGACAGAAGTGCCAGAGTGACCAACACTGAATGTGTCATATTCACTTTCTTCGCGCCAAGGGAAAGGATGCAATCCATTTTTTTGACGAATAGTGTGCATCTGGTCTCGACGACCCGTTAAGATTTTATGTGGGTAAGCTTGATGTCCTACATCCCAAACCACGCGATCAAATGGCGTGTTGTAGACATAGTGAAGCGCTACTGTTAATTCAACAGTACCCAAGCCTGAAGCAAAATGGCCACTCGAGTTGCTGACTGATTTTAGCAAGAATTGTCTTAGCTCATCAGACAGTTGTGGCAGCATGCCTTGAGGCAGCTTTTTTAAATCTTCAGGCGTATTAGCTTGTGCCAATACCGGAAATTGAGAATTATCGAAACTCATAAGGAGATAAACTGTCTCTTTTATAATCTTCGCGCAATGATATAGCGGGCGAAGTCTGCAATTAACTGGCTATTGTAGGTTAAATTTGCCAGCGCTGATAGTGCATCGTTAATTAGTTGCTCGGCACATTCATTTGCACCTTGCAGTCCAAGCAAGCGAGGAAAAGTACTCTTGTTCGCTTCTTCATCACTGCCTTGGGGCTTACCTAACTCTTCTGTGCTAGATGTGATGTCTAAAATGTCATCTTGTACTTGAAAAGCTAAGCCGATATTAGCGGCGAACTCTCTAATAATCTGTTGTTCTTTTTGACTTGCATTAGCAGCAATTAAAGCCAACTCTGCAGCACAACTGATCAGCGCACCGGTTTTTTTATTATGTAATTGGGTTAACTGTTCAAGGTTGATACGTTTGTCTGTTGAGCTGAGATCAATTGCTTGACCGCCACACATACCACTATAACCTGATGCTTTTGCTAACGCGGTGACCATTGCTAATTGTTGCTGCGCCGATATGTTGTCATTTGGCTGGCATATCAGCTCAAAAGCCAATGTTTGTAATGCATCACCAGCAAGAATAGCTGTGGCTTCATCAAAAGCGATATGAACAGTGGGTTTGCCTCGGCGAAGGGCATCATCATCCATCGCTGGTAAGTCATCATGAATTAATGAGTAAGCATGGATACATTCGATGGCTGCAGCTGCATTATCTAGTAAAGCTAAATCTGCGCCTAACATTTCGCCAATGCTGTAAACCATAAAAGGGCGAATTCGCTTGCCGCCTAATAAAGCCCCATGGCTCATCGCTGCTTTTAATTCAGGGGCACTATCGTCGAGTTCTGCAAGTTTATTTCTCAGAACGTTATCGACGCGTTGTTGATACTTTTCAATTGCTTGGGCTAACACTTATTCGCCTTCAACGGTAAATGGGCTCAGGTTAGTATCATCTTCATTTAATAAGATGGATACTTTCTGTTGTGCTTGTTCAAGCTTGGATTGGCTTTGGCGAACCAACTTTATTCCACGCTCAAATTGTTTGAGGGCACTGTCTAATGTGACTTCACCTTGCTCAAGATCTGCAACAATGTTTTCAAGCTCCGATAAGGACTCTTCAAAACTAAGATTCTCAGGTTTTTTTGCCACAATAATGTTTCCTTATGTTGTGCGCAGAACAAAGTATATCAGGGCGAGCTAAGGGTCAAATTGAGTCGTAGTTTATTTGCTCAATAGCACGCTTTGTGACTGAAAAATTATACAATGAGTAAAATAACTCTAAACTTGGGCTAAGTTTGACCGATAACTATAACGAATGCCAGTTTCCTTCATCGACAAGTATTATTCATAAGTTATATTGAAAATGCTTTTTATACCGTGGAATTGATTGATTTTTTTACACCACTGGCTATTTTTTTAAAGAATGCTGGCTATCGAGTGTTTTTTTAGTAATTGAACTATTATCACTGACACTCAGGGTGTTACATTAATATCGATAAGACGGTTAACCATTTTACGGTTTTAATCAGTAGGCAGCATTATAAGACTGCAATCAAGGAGACATTGTGGATTTAGCAACCCTAATAGGTTTAATCGGAGCCTTTGCTTTTATTATTGGGTTTATGGTCAGCAGTGGCGGTATTTCAATATTTGTTGATGTGCCATCAGTGATGATTGTGTTTATTGGTTCATTGTTCGTTGTAATGATGAAGTACAATTTAAAGCAATTTCTGGGTGCTGTTAAAATTGGCGCTAAAGCTTTTATGTTTAAAATTGATAAGCCAGAAGATTTAATCGAACAATCGGTTAATATGGCTGATGCTGCCCGTAAAGGTGGATTTTTGGCATTAGAAGAGGCTCAAATCACTAATAGCTTTATGCAGAAAGCCGTTGATATGTTGGTCGATGGCCATGATGGCGATGTGGTTCGTGAAGCCTTAGAAAAAGATATTGCACTTACTGAAGAACGTCATAAAACCGGTGTTGGTATATTTAAGTCTCTAGGTGATGTAGCGCCAGCAATGGGGATGATCGGTACCTTGATTGGCCTGGTTGCCATGTTATCTAATATGGATGATCCTAAATCGATTGGTCCATCAATGGCCGTTGCTTTGTTAACAACGCTTTATGGCGCGATAATTGCGAACATGATTGCGATCCCGATTGCCGACAAACTTCAATTAAGAATGAGTGAAGAATTGCTCAACCGTAATTTGATTATGGATGCCGTATTAGCGATTCAAGATGGCCAAAACCCGCGTGTAATCGAAGGTTTTCTTAAAAACTACTTATCTGAAAAATCACGTCAAATTGATACAACGGACGGAGAATAACTCATGGCTAAGAAGGCCAAGTGTGATTGTCCACCGCCTGGAGCGCCATTGTGGTTAGCGACATTTGCTGACCTGATGTCGTTGTTGATGTGTTTCTTCGTTCTACTGCTAGCATTCTCTGAAATGGATGTGATGAAGTTCAAACAAATCGCTGGCTCGATGAAGTACGCATTTGGCGTACAAAATAAAGTGGAAGTAAAAGATATTCCTAAAGGAACGTCAGTCATCGCATTGGAGTTTCGACCTGGTAAACCTGATCCGACACCGATTGAAATTATTAATCAGCAAACCAATGAAATGACCCAACAAACCATTGAGTATCAAGCGGGTGATGATGCCAGTGCGGGCGGTGTGCAAAAACAACAAGGTGAAAACAGAGGCGGTAATGCAGCTGCTACAGCACAACAGCAAGCTCAAGCACAAGAATCTCAGTCATCATCAGAGCAAGAAAACATTAACGATCAAGTTAAAAAGATGGCCGAGAAACTCAACGAAGAGATTGTTGATGGTGCAATTGAAATCGAATCATTAGGTCAACAAATCATAATTCGAATTCGAGAGAAAGGTTCATTTGCCTCAGGCTCTGGTTTCTTACAGCCGCGATTTAAACCTGTTGTCCGCTCTATTGGTGACTTGCTCAAAGATGTTCCGGGGATCATTACTGTCTCAGGACATACCGATGGCATGCATATCAGTAATGAGCTTTATAGTTCTAACTGGGATTTATCGAGTAAGCGTGCAGTTGCAGTGGCTCACGAACTTGCTAAAGTGAATGGTTTTGATGAGGCGAGAATGAGAGTGGTTGGCATGGCATCAAACTCGCCACTAGTCCCCAATGACTCTAATCAAAATCGCAGTAGAAATCGCCGAGTTGAAATTTCTATTGAGCAAGGTAAAGCAAAAGAGTCGAGAGAAATTGAAGCTATCCCGCAGCAATAAAGGGCGCGGATTAATCAATTTTATCAGTTTACAATCGGATGTTTTTCGAGTTCGTTTTTGTTGATTTAAATGATTTTAAACGAGTTTTACGCAGACTATAAAAGGCCGTTTTAATAATTGTGATTCACTTTTATTAACGCGGCTTTTTTGATGTTTTCTAGTTTATAAACCCAAATGCGCTCTCGTCTAGGTATTGCTATTTAATGTGTTTGGTTAATAGTCAATTTTTGCTATAATCCCGCCCTTAAATGGCTGGTCACTGTCCAGTCATCGTTTTTTATGCCTTTTTAGTCACTAATATGAATGCCATAAGCGTCTTTTTGGCGAGATAATATTACTGCTTAATAAGGCTTATACCGAATCAGATGCCCGCGGAAATCCAATGAAGTTTATCGTAAAGCTATACCCAGAAATCATGATGAAAAGTAAAACCGTTAGAATGCGTTTTACTAAAATCCTTGAAACTAACATTCGCAATGTACTTAAAAAAGTTGATGAAGACGTAAGAGTACAGCGCCAATGGGATCGCATTATGATCCACGTAGCTAGCGATGAACAAGCCAGAGTTGATGCAATTTCTGCACGTCTAGAGTGTATTCCTGGTATTGCCCATGTTATTCAAGTAGATGAATACAGCTTCGATTCTATTGATGATATTTATCAGCAAGTGCTACCTGTTTATAAAGACGAGTTGGCAGGTAAAACGTTCTGTGTTCGTGTTAAACGTACTGGTAAGCATGACTTTAATTCGATTGAGGTTGAGCGTTATGTGGGTGGTGGATTAAATCAGCACACCGAAGCCGCAGGCGTTAAGCTTAAAAATCCTGATATGACAGTCAATTTAGAAATTGATCACGAGAAACTGTATATGGTTGTTCGTCGTATTGAAGGTTTGGGTGGATTCCCAATGGCCACTCAAGAAGACGTGTTATCACTTATCTCTGGTGGTTTTGATTCAGGTGTTTCTAGCTACCAATTTATTAAGAAAGGTGCACGTACCCATTACTGCTTCTTTAACTTGGGCGGCGCTCAACACGAAATCGGTGTGAAGCAGGTTGCTTATCATCTATGGCAGAAATACGGTGAGTCTCACAAAGTCCGTTTTATCACTGTGCCTTTTGAACCTGTTGTTGAAGAAATTTTAGAAAGAATCGATAACGGTCAAATGGGGGTTATCTTAAAGCGTGTCATGATGCGCGCCGCAACTAAAATTGCTGACAAGTATGGTATCCAAGCATTAGTGACTGGCGAAAGTTTAGGTCAAGTATCTAGCCAAACTCTCACTAATCTTAACGTAATTGACCGTTGTACTGATCTGTTAATCTTGCGCCCGCTTATTACAATGGATAAGCAAGACATTATTAACGAAAGCCGCAAAATTGGTACCGAAGATTTTGCTAAGGCAATACCTGAATATTGTGGCGTTATTTCGCAAAAGCCAACAGTTAAAGCAGTGCTAGCTAAGATTGAAGCGGAAGAGCTTAAATTTACTGAAGACTTAATTGATCGCGTCGTAAATGATGCCGTGGTTATCGATATTAAGCAAATCGCTGAAAAAGTAGAGACTACGGTCAGTGAAACAGAAACCGTTGAAGCAATTTATAATGGTGATATTGTTATTGATATCCGTGCTCAAGACGAAGAAGAGCAAAACCCGCTGAGTATCGAAGGTACTGAAATTTTAAAAATTCCTTTCTTTAAGTTAGCGACTCAGTTTGCTGATTTAGATAAAGAGAAAACTTACCTTTTATATTGTGACCGCGGTGTAATGAGTAAACTGCAAGCGCTTTACTTAACAGAGCAAGGTTATAGCAACGTGAAAGTGTACCGCCCATAAGCAGTACGCATCTTGGTAAGCGATACAGATATTGTGGCGCGTTGATATTACTGAGGTTTGATATTGTTGAGGCTTGAAATTGCAGTAATAACGGTTTAAAACTTATTAAATAATAGCTAGTGGTGTATTCCGCTAGCTATTTTTTTATCTTCTATTCTCAAGGTTTGCCGTTAGCTACTTTAAGTTGAACCCATATTGTGGTTTTCTATAAAAAATGGCCATAAAAAAACCGCATCACCATTAATTTGGCTAATGCGGTTTTTTTGAATCTGTTTTTACAGTAGATTATTCAGCAATGCGAACTTCTGCTGTGGTCACTGTTGTTTGATCTTCTTTCTCAGCAACTAATGAGCTTTTAACATCGACATCAACGTTGTTCTGCATTTCTGTCATACTTTGCTCAAATTCAGCGTTCATTGACGCTTGCAGGTCGCTGATATCAATTGTTGAATCTGTAGCGTTAGCTGCAAAAGCGAAAGTAGAAAGTAAAGTTACAGTTGCTAGGTTTTTTAAGTTAAACATAAAGGGTCGCCTCCGGGCTGACAAATCATACTGTCGGACACTCCCTCTTTTCCATATTGAGATTGTCCAACTCACTAAATTTCAATGGTTATAATTTAAACGAATACAGTGTTCTTTACAAACGACAAAAAATAACGATAATCATTAGAAAAACTAATTAAAAAACGAGAGATTGATCACTATGTCGAGAAGATTGCCACCTTTGAACGCGGTCAAAGCTTTCGAAGCAGCTGCCAGACACTTGAGTTTTACTCGTGCGGCAGAAGAACTTTTTGTGACTCAAGCGGCGGTGAGTCATCAAATTAAAGCATTAGAAGATTTTTTAGGTTTAAAACTATTTCGCCGTAAAAACCGCTCGTTATTATTAACGGAAGAAGGCCAGAGTTATTTTCTCGATATCAAAGATATCTTTATCCAACTTGGGGAATCTACGGACCGCCTTTTAGCAAGAAGTGCGATAGGTTCATTAACGGTTAGTATGTCTCCAAGCTTTGCAATTCAATGGCTTGTGCCTCGATTAGCAAAGTTCAGTGAAAAAAATCCAGACATTGATGTACGGATTAAAGCCGTAGACAGTGAAGCTGATTCATTAACTGATGACGTCGATGTTGCTATCTATTATGGTCAAGGCAATTGGCCAGGACTTCGCGCTGATAAGTTACGCAATGAAGTGCTTATTCCAGTTTGTTCACCCTTGTTACTCAATGGCCCTAAACCATTAGAGAAACCCAGTGATTTAAAAAATCACACCTTATTGCATGACTCAAGTCGCCATGATTGGCAAGCTTGGTTTAGACAATGCGGGATTAGTGAAATTAATGTTAACTCGGGGCCGATATTCAGTCATTCGTCATTGGTTTTACAAGCAGCAGCTCATGGACAAGGTGTGGCATTAGGTTATAGCGTGCTTGCTCGACCTGATATTAAGGCGGGGCGATTAGTGTGTCCTTTCTCAGAAGTATTAGTGAGCAAAGATGCTTACTACTTGGTTTGTCAGCAAAATCATTCCGAACTTGGTAAAGTTGCCGCGTTTAGAGAGTGGATGGTTGACATGTTTGCCGAAGAATCACGTAGTGAGTTACTTGCTGGTTAAGCTCGGTGAGGTGCAATTTGCTTCGCCTAATATTATGTCTACATGATTACTGATAAGCCCGAATAATGACAAAACTTGAAAATAGACTAACACCAGTGCCTGAAATAGACATTGAAACGATTTTATTGGGCAAGCCCAGTAAAACTTTGGTGGTTTTTGCCCACGGCGCCGGCGCTAATATGCATTCCGATTTTATGGAGCAAGTGGCAAACGATCTTGCACAAACTGGCGTGCAAGTTTTACGGTTTAACTTCTTATATATGCAAGCCAACATGCAAGACGGTAAGCGTAGACCACCCGATAGAGCGCCTAAGTTACTTAATTACTATCAACAAGTGCTTGTTGATATTGAACATCAAATCAAACAGGGCAACTTAATTACGGAAAATATTATCCTCATGGGGAAATCCATGGGGGGAAGAATGTCAGCGATTATTACAACGCCTGAATTAAGTGATATCGCCAAAGTTGAAATACACCCTGAGTTTGAGCAAGTAAAAAAGCGAATCAAGGCAGTAATGTGTTTAGGTTATCCATTTGTGCCGCTAAAAGGGGGAGAGCCCCGTTTATCACCGATAAATGATGCCTCAGTGCCTGTGATGGTGTTACAGGGAGAGCGTGATAAGTTTGGTGGCAAAACAGAAATTCCACTTTGGCCGCTAAGCGATGCCATTAAGTTAGGCTGGATTACTGATGGCGATCATAGTTTTATGCCAAGAAAGTCGTCAGGTGCCACTTTAGAGGCTAATCTGCAAGATTGTATTGAGCAATGTAAGCAGTTTATCGATTTACACGTTTAATAATTTTTGATGATAGTTGAATTTTTAAAGGCAATGAAATGAAAAAAGGCTTGTTACTATTAGCTGCATTGAGTGGTTTTCTTGCGGTTGGTTTAGGCGCATTTGGCGCTCATGGACTTAAAAATATTGCTCCTCCTGAACTTGTGGCTATTTTTAAGCTGGGAGTGGATTATCATTTCTACCATACCTTTGCGATTATTGCGGTCGCTTTTGCTGGGCATTGGATATCTTCAAAATTACTTAATTGGGCAGCAGGCCTATTCTTTGTTGGGATATTACTGTTCTCTGGCTCGCTATATGTTTATGCATTCACAGGGGCTAAATGGATTGGCCCGATAACGCCAATGGGCGGCCTTTGTATGTTATTAGGTTGGTTACTGTTTGCGCTTGCTATCTTTAAGCATGAAGATAAAGTTTAGAATCACTTTGGATTAATAGCGTCAGCTTAATATCGTTTGATGTTTGATGATTAATATTGCTACAGAGCCGCACAAAGGCAACTTTTTGCGGCTTTGTTGTTTTCGCTTTTTATATCTTCAATTCACACAGTGTCTGTAAAGTTGCGTATAATGCAGCTCAATATTGTATTTTTAATTGTACTGACTAACGACACTCAATCTTGAGTCTCGTTTTGAAGCTTAAGGTTCACCATGAAAAACCTATTTTTGTTCTGCCGTGCAGGTTATGAAAAAGATTGTGCTGCAGAAATTCAACAGCGAGCAGCTGACTTGAATATTGGTGGTTTTGTTAAAACCAATACCAACGATGCCTATGTTATTTACCAATGCTTTGAAGAAGATGGTGGTGAACAGCTAGCCAAGAAAATCGAACTGAATTCGTTAGTCTTTGCCAGACAAATGTTTGCAGCTAATGACTTATTAAAGGGCTTGCCTGAAACTGACCGTGTTTCACCCGTTGTGGCGGCATTGTCAGGTGTCACTAAAGCAGGTGAATTAAGAGTCGAAACGCCTGATACCAATGAAGCTAAAGAATTATCTGGATTCTGTCGTAAGTTCACAGTGCCATTGCGCCAGGGGCTAAAAAAGTCAGGTTCATTACTTGCTCAAGAAAATGACAGAAGACCGATTATTCATGTTTGCTTTGTGGCGCCAGGTCAGGCTTATGTGGGTTACTCATTAACGAACAACAGCTCGCCTCATTTTATGGGGATTCCACGCCTCAAAATGGCTGCAGATGCGCCAAGTCGTTCAAGCTTAAAGTTGGATGAAGCTTTTGGGCATTTCTTAACAAAGGAAGAGCAAGAGCAACGTTGTCGTTCAGGCCTGCATTCTGTTGATTTAGGCGCTTGTCCAGGAGGCTGGACTTATCAGCTAGTTCGCCGTGGTATGTTTGTGGCAGCTGTTGATAATGGACCTATGGATCAAAAGCTAATGGATACAGGACAAGTACGTCATTATCGTGCTGACGGTTTTCGTTTTGAGCCACCAAGAAAGAACATTTATTGGCTAGTGTGTGACATGGTAGAAAAGCCATCACGTGTTGCTGAGTTAATGGAAGCTTGGGCCATTAATGGTTGGTTTAAAGAAGCTATCTTTAATCTTAAACTCCCAATGAAGAGTCGCTATAAAGAAGTTAAACAAATTCTTGATACCATGGCTGTGATTTTAAAAGAAAATGAAATTGATGACTTTAAAATCCAATGTAAACATCTTTATCATGACCGTGATGAAGTGACGGTACATTTATGGGTTAAGCCTAATACAGCCTGGAACTTTCACGATTAAGTAGTAAACAGGCATAGCGAGTAAAAACAGATATTAAAAAGCCCTTAGTGAATCACTAAGGGCTTTTTGTTAAAGCTTTTTTATTATTTACCGACTGATTGTCAGGTAAATTAACCTAAACGGTCAATAACAGCTTGGGTGAAGTCAGTAGTACCATGAGTACCGCCTAAATCACGAGTAGTACGGTCGCCTTCTTCGATCACTGCAGATACTGCTGCGCGGATCATTTCAGCTTTGTCAGCCATACCTAAGTATTCAAGCATCTGGATAGAAGCAAGAATTACAGACGTTGGGTTAGCTAAGTTTTTACCCGCGATATCAGGTGCGCTACCATGAACAGCTTCGAAAATAGCAGCATCTTTACCGATGTTAGCACCAGGTGCCATGCCTAAACCGCCGACTAGACCTGCACATAAGTCAGATAAGATATCGCCGAATAAGTTAGTGGTGACCAAAACGTCGAAATTTTCTGGATTCATAACCAACTTCATACAAGTTGCGTCAACAATCATTTCTTCTGTTTCGATATCTGGGTAACGTTCACTTACTTCACGTGCCACTTTCAAGAATAAACCTGAAGTTGATTTCATGATGTTAGCTTTATGAACGATAGTCACTTTTTTACGGTTTTCTTTACGTGCTAGTTCGTAGGCAAATGTTGTGATTTGCTCAGCGCCTTGGCGTGTAATGATACTGGTGGCTTCTGCTGTTGCGCCGTCATCAGATACTTTTTGACCTAAACCTGAGTACATACCTTCCGTGTTCTCACGAACGGTAATGATATCAATGTTGTCGTAACGTGCTTGAGTACCGTTAAATGAAAGTACTGGGCGTACGTTTGCATATAGGCTGAATTTTTTACGTAAGCTCACGTTAATTGAAGTGAAGCCTTCTCCAACAGGTGTTGTTAAAGGTCCTTTCAATGTAATACGGTTTTTTTCGATTAGGTCTAAGGTACGCTGTGGTACTAATTCACCTTGCTTTTCTAGTGCGGCTAAACCGGCGTCTGCAAATTCATATTCAAAGTCGCAACCAGCTTTGTCGAGAATCTTTAAAGCGGAATCGATAATGCTTGGTCCAATCCCGTCACCTGGGATTACGGTTATAGTACGTTTTGGCATGGATAGTCCTTCCACTTAGTGGTTACTGCATTTTCCTGTCAGTGTTAATAACACTGTTACGGGACGATTAACTAACGGTTCTGTTGCGGCGCATTTTAACGAATTTTGAAATTTTTTTACAGGATTTAGTGAGATAAATCACATATTTTTTAAGTTTTTTAAGTTAATCCTCAGCTGATTGCTTTAAGATATTCACAACAGCTTAAATTAAAGCTTCAATATGCGTCATATTTAGACCGTGATTGTTGCTGATTCGTTAATTGGTTCGGTTAATTTACCAAGATAGCTTATTGAGATTAGATTTTTTGAACAGACGACTTTGGTCTAACAGTTTAAAAAATAAACTTAATTATTGTTTTTGCTAAAAAGAGAACAGAATTATACATTGATGGTAAACGATCTATTTCCACTCATGTAAAATATGTCGTTTCTTATGTTTAAGCGTTAGGATGAGTCTTCAAGACTTAGCCGTTTAAAAATAATAAATATAACGAGGATGACTTTGAAGTTACATAAACTTATTCCCTTGACGTTACTCACAGCGTCAATGTCGCTTGCTGCGGCTGAACAACCCACTTCATTATCGCTAAATGACATTATGCATTTTGAAACGCTTAAGCAGCCAGTGATTTCTGATAATGGAAAGACCATCGCTGTTGAAGCAATGCCTGATAGAGGTGATAGCCGGGCACTGATCAATATTGTTGAATCTAAGAAGCAGTTTGTTATTGCTGGCGGCTCAGATGTTAAGCTTAACAGCCAAGGCAGTTTTGCCATTGCGACGCTTAATCCGACGTTATTAGAAAAGAAGACATTAAAAAAATCGGAACTGCATTCAGGGCTTGCATTATTCAACACCGAAACGGCTGAACAACAAAACTTCGAGAAAGTGAAACATGCAGAGTTTAGCCAGGATGGGCTCTTTTTAGCGATTTGGTTTGAAGTTGAAGAAGCCGAGGATGATGAAGATAAAGAAGCACCTAGTATCAATGAAAAAGACATTGGCAGTGCAATAAAACTGATTCAATTAGCTGACAACTCAAGCCACGACTTTGACAATGTGACTCAATTTAGTTTTGACCGCGTCGGTAAAAACTTTGTTGTTGCTATTAATGATATCAAATCAAATCAACACCTCATTAAAAAAGTTAACTTAACCAATAATACCCTTAAGCAAGTGTTTAAAAACATTGATAGCCAGGTTGGAGAGCTAAGTTTATCTGATGATGGTCAATGGCTCGCTTTCACTCAAGGTGACGCTAAAGTCGAACGTGATGAGCGTGAATATCAGCTTTCACTATTAAACTTAACCACATTTAAATTGAAAGAAACGCCACTGGATGATGACTGGACATTAAACCAATATTCTAAAGTGTTTTTCTCTGAAGACAGTTTGCGACTATTTATTGGCCGCGTACCTCAGGTTGATAAAGTGGTTTCGTTAGCAGAGATCGAGTCTGAAGCTGATTTATATGATACCAGTGTGGTTACAGGTCTTCGTAATTTGAAAGTGTGGCATGGCGATGACCCAAAGATAAAGCCTCATGAAGTTAAGCAATATTCAAAAGAGCAACAACGCACTTATTTATCTGTACTGCACGTAAAAGCAAATCGCATCGTCCAACTTGCTGATGAAGCGATTCCAGATGTGCAATATGGAGAGCAGCAACGTTATCTACTGGCGACCTCAGATGTGCCATATCAGAAAATGATCACTTGGGCGGGTTTTTACCAAGACGTTTATCTGGTTGATTTAAATACTGGTAGAAAGTTGCAGTTACTGACTCAGCATCCATCTAATGAAATGCCAACATTATCGCCAAATGCACGCTTTGTTGCTTATTATCAACAAGGCCAGCTATTTATGTACGATATTGCAGGCGTGAGAAGACACACCATCTCAAAAGATATTATCGTCAGTTTTGCCAATGAAGATCATGATTATCCAGGTAATGCACCGAGCTATGGTTTCGGTCCTTGGTTAGCAGATGGCTCAGGCATTATTGCCTATGACAAATATGACATTTGGCAGTTCAACTCGTCATCTTTTGACGGCTTTATGTTGTCAAAAGGGGAAGGGCGTAAGACTAAAACGCAACTACGTGTAGAAGGGCAATACGAAGACGGCGATGTGCCAGCTGTTGTCACACAAGATCAATCATTGCTGATTCATGGTTATAACGAAACCACTAAAGCCGACAGTCTTTATGGTGCTACAGTTGGCGTCTCTAGTTTGACCGAATTAGTTGATAGTAACGCTAAACTGAAAATCTTAGCGCGCAGTAAAAATGCAGACACTATCGTGTATTCGAAAGAGCGTTATGATTTGTTTCCAGATCTTTATACCGCTAGCGTGAACTCACCAAATGATGCTGTAAAACAAACTGATTTAGACAAGCAACGTGATGGCTTTGATTGGGCAAGTGCTGAGTTGGTTCAGTGGAGCGATGCTGATGGTCGTAAAACTGATGGCGTATTGATTAAACCCACTTATTATCAAGAAGGTAAGCAATACCCTGTCATGGTGTATTTTTACCGCTTTATGAGCGACCGTTTACATTCATTCCCGCATATGGCGATAAACCATCGTCCTAACTTTGCTTGGTATGCTGACAATGGCTACGCAATATTCTTGCCTGATATCCGTTTTGAAGTAGGTTATCCTGGGGCATCAGCAGTTAAAGGGTTAACTTCTGGCGTCCAAAAGCTTATCGATATGGGTATCGCCGATCCTGACGCTGTGGGGATTCAAGGGCATTCGTGGGGCGGCTATCAAACTGCTTTTGCAGTGACCCAGACAAATATATTTAAAGCTGCAGTAACAGGCGCGCCCGTATCGAATATGACCAGTGCATATAGTGGCATTCGTCATGGTTCAGGTTTAGCGCGTCAGTTCCAATACGAAACAGGCCAAAGCCGTATTGCTGAAAGCTTGTTTCAATCACCACAGAAATATATAGAAAACTCACCAGTGTTTTATGCTGAACGTATTCAAACCCCGATGATGATTATGTTTGGTGATAAAGATGATGCGGTGCCTTGGGAACAAGGTGTTGAGTTATATCTGGCGATGCGCCGTACGGGGAAAGATGTGGTGTTCTTACAATATGAAGACGAACCACATCACTTGAAAAAGTACCCAAATAAATTAGATTACACGATTAGAATGAAGCAGTATTTTGACCATTACCTAAAGGGTGCAGATGCGCCAGAGTGGTTGGAAAAAGGCGAAGCTTATAAAGAATATAAGTAGCTACCTATATTCATTTAATCGAGCTAAACTGACTCAGTTAAGTCCAATAAAAATGCCACATTAAGTGGCATTTTTTATGTTTGCATGACGCTGGGTTCATTGAATAATACAACAGGTTTAGCAAAATCAATTCAGTGATTAGGCAATGAGCCTTTTAGCGTTACTTCTGGGTATCGCTTGTGGCTTCCACTTCTACAGCTGGTAACACAGCTGGTAACACAGCTGTTGTCGAGGTCACAGGCTCTACAATGTTATTTAAAATTGGGATCTGCAAGAACTGGTCATAAGTTTCTTGCCCCCATGCAATCAGCTGCTCATCTTTAAACAACAAAGGTGTACACTCATCTTTGGTGGTTTTACCATCGGATTTTACGTGGTGCGTTCGATAAAACATAATTTGAAAGTTTGCGCTATCGGTAGCTTTGGCTTCGGTAAAGTCAGCGCGGCCCATCTGTTGACGAATGCTTTGAATACTTTGCCCAATGGTTATTTCGCTCAGCATCCTATGGTTAAACTCTTGTCTTTCTTGCCAGCTTCTATCTTCAGGACGAGGCTCATAAATGATGACAACGGTGATTGCGAATACGACATAAGCGATAAACATTGATGCAATAAGCATGGAGAGGGAAGGTTTCATTGCTTAAGCATTCCTTTCGTTTTGGGCTGGGACTCTAAATTGTTTCAGATTGATATTAAGTGGCATATGGCATTGTAGCTGTGCCAGTTTATAACTTACCCGTGCCATATCTTTGCCATCTAATAATTTTTGAGCTTGCTTTGCCCCAAGGTTATCGATTGATTTATATAAGTTGGCGAGGCTACGAAATTTATTTAATAAGTCTGCAGCTGATTTGGGGCCAATGCCAGCAATCCCTGGCACTTTATTGCCAGAATCACCTGCTAGAGCGATAAAGTCTAATATTTGATTTTGCTGAACGGCTAACTTCTTTTCGTATTCTTTTATCTCAAAATACTGTTGTTTGAAGTGGTCCCAGATGTCGATATTCGATTGGCTAATTTGACCAAAACCTTTGTCCGTCGACACTATGATTGCTTTGCCATTATTTTCAGCGATTTTTGTGGCTAAGGTTGCAATGACATCATCAGCTTCTGAGGCTGCGTCATGTGAATGTATGTTGGCTTCTGCTAAAGCAACTTTAATATCAGCTAATCCAGATTTTAACGCTGCAGGCATGGGCTTGCGGCCTTTTTTATAATCTGGGTATAAGTGCTTTCGCCAGGATTCTTCATCACCGTCCCACACTACAATCGCATGAGTGGGTTTATGGTGATTTAGAAGCTTTTTTGACGCAGATATTGTGCGCTCTTTGACACTGGCAATATCATTTTCATCTGGTAATACAGCATGAATACGTCTAACAAGATTGAGACCATCAATGATCAATAGTTTATTCATGTTTTATCTTTTCGTTGCTGGTGGCACAACTCAAGTGAGTCGTTGCAGGGAATATTTTATTATTAATATCACAGAGAAAGTCTATTTCATGTGACGCAAATTGTGATGACTAATCATATAGCTATTTAACGTGATATTAAACAACGCCCTGCATTTTACTTGGCCAAAGTGGCTTCTAGTCATCAGGGGTAACAATTTGATAGCAAGGGACATAAGCGCTACCTGGTAGCTTCATTCTTTGCTGCTTAACAAAAGCGTTTAGCAGTTTATCCATCATCGTCATTAGTTGTTTATCACCACGGATTTCAAAGGGGCCAAACTCGTCGATTAATTTGATGGTATCGCTTTTTACATTACCAGCCACAATACCTGAAAATGCGCGCCTAAGTGTTGCGGCAAGCTCTGCTTTGTTTGGTTGAAAGTATAATTGCAAGTTCCCCATCACATCATGAGTAGGCTCAAAAGGTAGTTGAAATTCAGGCTCTATTTTTAATGACCACTGAAATTGATAGGCATCGCCTAAACTTTTACGCATTTCTTTTACCTTCAGCATACCTTGTTTCATTATGCGGCCGACAGCGACGGGATCATCAATAACGATTTGATACTTGTCCTGTGCTTCTTGACCTAGCGTTGCGCCAATAAAGGCATCAATTTCTATGAAATAGTCAGCGCTCTCTTTGGGACCAGTTAGAATGAGCGGGAAGGGTAAATCTTGGTTTGCCTGATTGAGTAAAATCCCCAGAATATAAAGTAATTCCTCAGCTGTCCCGGCGCCGCCAGGAAAGATAACGATACCGTGCCCTAAGCGAACAAAGGCTTCTAAACGTTTTTCGATATCAGGCAATATGACTAATTCATTGACGATTTGATTTGGAGGCTCAGCGGCTATAATACTGGGTTCTGTTAAGCCGATATAACGTGCATTACTGACTCGCTGTTTTGCGTGTCCAATCGCAGCGCCTTTCATCGGGCCTTCCATCGCGCCAGGGCCACAACCGGTACAGATATCTAAGCCTCTTAATCCCAACTCGTAGCCGACTTCACGGGTGTATTGATATTCAATGGGGTTAATACTGTGACCGCCCCAACAAACAACCACATTGGGATCTTTCATCGGAGAAATGACTCTGGCATTACGCAGAATATCGAACACCACATTGGTGATGTGACTGGCATTGGTCAGGTTGATATGCTTTAAATTATCATATTTATTGTCGATATAGACAATGTCTCGTAAGACTGCAAATAGATGCTCTTGAATGCCCGCAATAATTTCTCCGTCGACAAAGGCCTGCTCTGGAGGGTTGATTAATTCAATTAATAGGCCTCGCTCACGCTGTAGTACATTGATATCAAAATTGGCGTAAGTGTCAAATAGGGTTTCTGAGTTATCACTTTGCAAACCGGAGGCGAGGACAGCAAGGGAGCAGTTTCTTAGCAGTTGGTAAAGTTCACTTTTAGCGCTTTGCTTTAAACGATTAACTTCCATTTGAGACAGTTGATCTAAACTGCCTCTAGGGCTAATTTTTACAATCATATGCAACTCCTCTTAGAGATGAGTTGCCTATGATATTAGATATCAATCACGACTCTATCTCTGCCATTATTTTTGGCTTTGTATAGGGCAGCATCGGCACGCTCGAAGGTTTCTTCAATACGCTCGTTGTTCATAACTTGCGCTGCACCAATGGATAATGTGACGGTAATACGCTGATTCTTAAATTTAAATGGGATGTTCTTAATTTTTTCCCGTACACGGTTTAATAATAAACCAATATTGTCTTGATTGATTTCTGGAAGCAATAAAACAAACTCTTCACCGCCATAACGGGCAACAAATTCACTTTCTCGCAAAGAGTTTTTTAATGCCATAGCAATCACTTGCAAGGTTTTATCACCGGTGCTGTGGCCAAAGTTATCATTAACAGATTTAAAGTAGTCAATGTCTGTTACTGCAACCCATAGCGGCGTATCAAAACGTTTATGATTTCTAAATTCTTGCTCCATTCTGTCTTCAAGCGCTGCACGATTTGGCAGTTGTGTCAGTGGATCAAGTAAATTCAGTTTTTGGTGTTCAAACAGCTTTTCTTTATAACTATTAGCTTCTTTAGTGATGCTGGTGAGTTCTTTACGCATTGATTCAATGGATTTACGCAATAGTGCCTGTTCACGACTTTCTAATGCTTCCTTACGACTTAAGGCATCTTTTAATGATGAAAGCTGCACGGTAAGCGCTGTCTTTAATGCCATTAAATCATCAGACTCAATTAGAATGCCGTCAGCATTATCCACTCGTAAGTTAATTTCTTTATTAAGTTGAGTCTTAATTTGCTGTGAACGGTCATTGTTATTGGCCGTATTTGTGACTACATCACGTACAACACTAATCGCATCATTGAGTGCATATAAAAAGTCTTGTGATGCCGTTTTCTCACGTGCGATATTATTGAGTAATAAGCTTAGAATAGTTTGATACGACTCAAGTAATGTATTCAGTTTGATGTCACCCATCAAGACTTCTTTCATCACTAAGATTTGATCACGCTGTTCTTTTCTAAATTCTATTTCTGAAATTTTATGGGCAAGCTCTTTCGCTAAAATGAGGTGTTGCGGCAAAATGACATGGTCATCAGTGCCAGCAAACTCTTTTTGTAAAATATGCTCGTAGAAGCTAATCACTTGCTCTACTTTTGGAATGTATTCCCATATGGTATGGATGGGCTTATTAAGATCTTTTTTAAAGTAATTGATTTCTTTTTTGATTTCATCAGGCGCAGAATCAACTCTTTGTATCTGACTGATGACCCGAGAAAGGCTAGTGCGACTTTCTTCAAGGCGCGTCATAGTATGGTTGTATTGGCCTTTTAATAACCGTTCAATTTCTACTAATTCAGGTAGCGCTTCATCGATTTGATCGTAACCTTGAAGGTGGTGACGCAATTTGGCTAAACGGTTATCGAGCTCAAGATTTTGTCCTTTGCAGGCTAGACTCAAATGCCCTAAGAATTGAATTAAAGTACGTAATTTTTCATTACGATCTTCATGGATTTCTTCGAGCGCCAACTTAGCCGAATTAAGCTTCTGTTTTAATAATGAAACTTGTGAGACTGCAGTTGAAGAATCTTTCATGCTTATAGGTTTCCTAAGATAAACAAATAACTAATAACATCAATAATCTAGCCGATTGAATAGTCCATAATTATACTTTAAAAAAAGTATATTTAATAATGCTATCAATTAACTATACACCTATATCGGCCAATATGAATGAAAGCTTAGCCAATCGGGCTTTAGTGATTAATTTTTAGGCCATTTGATATCGGAAATGGCTCGATTACTTTCGGCCCGAATAATGCCCCTTTGCAGCGCATGAGTTAAATTTAAATATAATGGCTTGAAGAAAATGGCTGCTGGAGCAAAGTTTAGGGTTCTAATACTGACGTAAGTATGGCCTACATTAATACTTTTTGCTGCAGCTAAAGCGTACTGCACTGTTTCAAACTGTAATTCTGTAGTGAGCCTTATGTCAGGATTCGCCAAAAGCGGCAAGTTTATATGGCCAAGTACACACTCAAGCTCAAGCCTGTTTAGCGCCGAGAAGTGAGGGACATTGTCATTAATTGCTAATGCTTGATGAGACAAAGCATCGGAGATTTGAGCCAAGGTTTGTTCTGGGGTTAATACTTCTTTAAAGCAAAAAGCAAGCTCGCCAGGTTTCATTAGGTATACTTTACTGTTTAATTGTTCTTCAAATTGCCTGATTAAGTTCTCAGTGATGGCATTCGATTCTGTTAATCCAAACTCAATGTCTAACTCACTTAGTAAGCTAATACTCACCAAGGCAATGGTTTTAGGGGATTCATCATTAGACATACAGCAAAGTAATCCCTGATAACCCTTAAGCTGTGTTTGAGGCTCTTGTAATACTTGTTTAGCCAGTAAAGCTTTTTGTTGTTTCACACTATTGAGGCGTTTTAAGCTATAAAGCCATACAAAAGATAATATGAAAATCGTCGCAAGTAGGATGATAATAGCCATTTGTTGATCTTTGCTGCTTTCAATATATTTCCCCAATTTATGTTGAAAGATATTGATTTCAAACTTTAATTTTTCTTCAGTTAAGTTTGATGTAAGTGTTTCTTCAACAGGCTTTTCTTCGGTGCTTTGTTGCATTTGGACTAATCTTTCCATCATATCTAATGCCGCGGGATAATTACGTTCTTCTCTGTATGCTTTGGCTAAATATTCAAGAGCTTCCTTTTGCGCATCAGGTAATTGCTTTGAATCGGCTATGATTAATGCGGCAACCCCATGAGTTATTGTTTCTTTCCATAATGACTGCTCTGACAATGCTTGGGCAAATAGCAACTCATTATAAACAAGATAATGCATGATCCCTTTTTCTTTAAATATATCATTAGCCATTTGTAAGTAATTCATAGCAGACGGGTAATTACTTAAATGAAGATACGCTTCGCCAATATTATGGAAATTAAGCCCTTGGCTTATTCTTCGATTATGCTTTTCATCTAATTGCTGTGCATTAAGGTAATAGTCAATGGCTTTATTCCACTGTTCTTGATTTGCATAGATCATCGCAATGACAGTCATCGTTTTAGATTGAGATGCATCTCGCCCCAGTTTTTGATAACTGATTGCGGCTTCATTGGCATTCTTGAGGGCTTCATCCCATTGACCTAAGTCGCGGTAAGCACGAGATAATTGAAACTGCGTTTGCGCTTGAATGACTGGGTAGCTTAAACGATTCGAAATTCTATAGGCTTCACTATGATGCTGCAGTGCTTTAGCTAATTGATTACGCCCAGTGTAATAAATGCCTATTGCTGTTTCAGATTGAGCAATGAAGTAATCATTACGCAGTCGATAAGCAATTTCTCGGTAGCGTTTGTAATGATATAAAGCTTGCGTGTCTTGTTTCACTAAAGTGTGTAAGGAGCTTAAATTTTGATGCAGTATAAATTGCAAATTTAAACTTTGGTTATCGTTGATATTGCTTATTTTATTAAGGGCTTCTTTGAATAAAATGATGGACTGTTTGTACTGTTGATCTTCAAGGCCTCTAATTCTCCCCTCGAGTAGTAAAATAATTGCTTCATGCATTGGCGTTTCAGCAAGAGTTTCAAGTTGTTGTGTCAGTAATCGGGCTTTATTAATTTTGTCCTCAGCTTTCAGTGCTGTTTCTAGAAAAAGTCGCGCCAAAATCTCTAAATCAGCATGTAATTCGTCCGGATGATATTTTAAAGAGTCCGCAATGGCCTCAAATTCAGCGCGATCATTAAATGACAGAGGGAATTGAGTACGAGTTGATAATTGCTCAAACAATACATTGGGCGTTTCATTAAATTCAATTTCTCGCTGCTGATAACGGTCTGCATGAGCAGGAAAGGCGATTATTAATAGCAATAGTACGTAACTGCTTAGAATGATTTTTTGCATGAATGATTAACGGCCTTATTATTATTTTGTAAGCTTTTGTTGGAAGTCGGTGGGCGAATAATGCCGCTTGTTATATTATCATTTCCATTGAGGTAATCTTTTTTCAAAGAATTTGTATGATGTTGAAAACAAATAACTACAATAAACAAAAATTATAACAAGAATAATAACAGAAGGAATGTAGAGTGAAAGTCTCAAAACTGGCTATTTTTACTGCAGGAGTATTTTTTTCGGCTAATAGCTTAGCTGAAGTAAATTACCAAATCGATTTAACCCAACCACAACACCACTTAGCAAAAGTACAAGTGAGCTTTCCTAAATCTTCAGCAGAGATATTAACGGTCAATTTACCTGTATGGCGTACAGGCAAGTATGCGGTACTGCCACTAGCTGATGGAATACGACTCTTTGAAGCGACAGACAGCAAAGGAAAACCGTTAACCTGGCAAAGAAGTGCTACAGGCGAATGGCAGATTAATCTGACGCAACCCACTGAAGTTAACGTATCTTACCAACTTTATGCTAATGATTTAGGCACTCGTGTGCGCCATATTGACAACTCCCATGCTTATTTAGACGCCAGTGGCGTGTTTATGTATAGTCCTGAATTTAGGGGCGATGAAGTCAAGGTTTCAATGAAGGTACCTAAGGGCTGGCAGAGCCATTCGGGTATGGAGCAAGGACGTAAATCGCATTCATTTATTGCGGATAACTATGATGTATTAATCGATTCACCGATTGAAACTGGAATTAATACTCACTATGCCTTTGAAGCTGATGGCAGAGATTATGAGCTAGTGTTTTGGGGAGAGGGTAATTACGACGCTGAACAAGTGGTTAAAGACTTAACAAAAATCAGTAGTACAGCAAGTGTCATTTGGGATGACTATCCATTTGAGCGTTATGTTTATATGGTACATGCTACGAGCGGTGCACGCGGTGCTACAGAGCATTTAAATTCTACCATTATTCAGCTGCCACGCTTTAATTTCAGAGAGCGCAAAGATTACCTTCGTTTTATCAGTACAGCATCACATGAGTTCATTCACACTTGGAATGTTAAAGCATACCGTCCACAGGGTTTGGTTCCTTACGATTATCAACAAGCCAGTATGACGCAGTTACTTTGGATGGCTGAAGGGTCTACCAGTTATTTCCAAAATCAATTGTTGCTTCGTGCTGATGTGATTACCCCGAAAGAATTTTTTGCTGACTTAGCAAAACGGGTGAATAACAATATGCATAAACCAGGTCGTGAAATTCAATCTGTTTCAGAAGCCAGTTTAAATGAGTGGACCAATACAGGTGGGGATTACGCGATAAACCACGGGGTGAATATCTACTCAGAAGGTTATTTGGCCTCTTTATCATTAGATTTTAATTTATTAAAAGATACTGAGTTAGCACATTCTTATCGCGATGTTCATCGTCAGTTATATCGTGATTTTAAGTTACCTAAAGGCTATAACGTTGATGATGTAAAAGGGATATTAAAAAGCTTATCAGGAAAAGATTATCAATCTTGGTGGCAGCAGCATATTACCTCACCTTTTAGCTTAGATTTTGATTCACTGCTAGCGCAAGCGGGCTTAGTGATAACTTATGGGAAGAAAGATGAGTCGACAATTTATAGCGGTTTAAGGTTAAGCGGGGGTCATAAAGACTTAACACTAGCCCATGTCAGTCGTAACAGCCCAGCTTGGACTGCTGGCATAGCAGCTGGTGATGAAATTGTTGCTATTAACGGTCTTAAAGTGACAGCGGCAGGATTTAAAAAACGCCTAGAGGATTTTACACCTGGTGACAAAATTACAGTGTCATTGTTTAAAAACGACCAACTCATTAAAGTGCCACTCACGTTAGCAAAGCAGCCTAAAGGTGACTTAACGATCCAAGGTGTTGAAACGCCAAGTGTTGAACAAAAGGCCTTCTTAAAAGCGTGGCTTGGGATTGATTGGCCATTTGATGAAGCAGGAAAGTTTATTAACTAATTTTCTAACTTAGTTTATAAGCATTTGTTAAGTGGTAATAAAAAGCCCCGATAACCGAAAGTTATTGGGGCTTTTTAATTAAATCGATTAAATATTTTCTTCGATTGGACCAAGTGCTTGTTTAAGCGAGTTAATAAAGGCAACAAGCTCGCCGCCCATTAACGCAAAATCAGCATCGAGTTTCGCTAATGGATCTTCAGTGCCAACATCATCAGTTGCAGCTCTAAATTCTTCAGAGAATTTTAAGCGTTTCACGCTTGCATCTGATTGCATTAAAAAGGCGATTGATTGGCCAAAGTGAAGTGCTAATTTATGAACTTGTTTACCTGTCGCTAAGTGAGCAAGAACCTCATCTTCCTGAAGTACTTGTTGCTTAAAGCGTACAATGCCACCTTCATCTGAATCAGACTTAAGCTCAGCTTCATCTTGCATTTCAAATGGCTGCGGAGAAGCGCCATTTCTAAGCCACTCAGTCAGCGTGGTTTCAATCGGTGTAGTAAAGTGCAAAGGCACCACTGGCAAACTGCCTAATGCTTTACGTAATAATGCTAATAATTCTTCTGCTTTTGCTGCACTAGAGCTGTCGACTAAGATCATTTCAAGTTCAGGCATGATAAGCGCATGAGTTTGACTACGGCGAGAAAATGCTCGTGGCAGTAGCGTCATGGTTATCTCTTCTTTCATCGCATCTTTTTCTTTCTTGGTCACTTTGCGACTTTCTTGATCTTCAATCATCGCCACTTTTTCATCGATGGCTTCTTTGATGACTTGACCAGGTAGAATCTTTTCTTCTTTAGTCACACAAATCAAATGACGGTTTTCAGCAGTATGAACTAAGGCTTGGCCTTTTTTACCTAACGCATTTGAAAAACCAAACTTACTAATATCTTGGCTTGAGCATGGTGAGAAGGTGAAGTCTTCTAACGCTGTTTCGAGTGCCTCGGTATCGGTAGTGAAAGGCTTATTGAAACGATAAAGGGTGAGATTTTTAAACCACATAAAAAGGCGCTCATCAAAAATTAAAAATGCAGTTTACGGTATCACGGGGCTGGGGTAAACCATCAGGTTCATCAGTGTTGATTGTCGCTAAAACAGAATTCATTAAACTGTCATATTTGTGCTTTTTAGGTTAATTACATTTATTATCAACATCTTATTTGTTCTTTTTGGTAGTTAATTTAGCGAGAGCTAAATAAAATTCACGGATTGAAATATTTCTGCAACAAAAGGCGTGCAGAATTCGCCTCGTTCCCAAGCTATTGGTTAACAGTAACCTGTTAGTTCCAACCAAATAGCAGCAAAAATTAGGTGTGAAACACCAACAAATAATGTCTAAAGGATGAAATGATGAACGCTTTTTATAAAACTCTAGTTGCTTCAGCTATTGCTACTGCTACGCTTTCAACTGCTCACGCTGCAGAACCACTTGAAGTATATGGTAAGTTAAATGTTACTGTTCAATCTAACGATGAAGGTGATGGTTCAGTTACAGAAATTCAAAGTAATGCGTCTCGTTTCGGTGTTAAAGGCGGATTTGAATTAAGCGACTCTTTAGAAGCGTTCTACACAATCGAGTACCAAGTTGATACTGGTAACTCAAGCTCTGATAACTTCACTGCTCGTAATCAGTTCGTTGGGTTAAAAGGCAACTTTGGTTCTTTTGCTGTGGGTCGTAACGACACAATGCTTAAGAAGTCACAAGGTAAAGTAGACTTATTTAACGACTACTCAGGTGACTTAAAAAGTCTTTTTAAAGGTGAGAACCGTTTAGCACAAACTGCAACTTACTTAACGCCAAAGTTTGGTGACTTCCAAGTGGGTGTAACTTACGCAGCAGAAGGCGACAGCAAGCAAGAAGAAAAAGATGGTTTCAGCATCGCAGCTATGTACGGTGACTCAGGCCTTAAGAAAAGCCCTGTTTACGCAGCTCTTGCTTATGATTCTGAAGTAGCAGGCTACGACATCGTTCGTGGTACTGTTCAAGGTAAAATTGCTGGTTTTGTACTAGGTGGTATGTACCAGCAAGAAGAAGCAGTTGATAGTGGAAACAGCATCGATGGTTACTTACTAAGTGCAGCATACAAAATTGAACAAGTGACGTTAAAAGCACAATACCAAGACATGGAAGACAAAGGTGATTCATGGTCTATTGGTGCTGATTACGCATTAGGTAAGCCAACTAAATTATTTGCTTTCTATACTGATCGTACTTCAATGGGTACAGTTGAAGATGATGAAGGCAATGATTTAGACATCTCAATCGACGAAAGTTACTTCGCTGTGGGTATTGAACACAAGTTCTAATTAATCGTTTCATCAAAGGTTAACTTAGATAGCGAATAATTGAAGGAGGCGTGAGTCTCCTTTATTTTTTGATGAGTTAAGTGTTTTAAGCAAGAATCATTAAGCTATTAATGTAAAGAATGATAGATTTATGACAATAATATGATTTTGTAGCCGTTATTGGCACTGAGATCATATTTCTGTAATAAAACTGACCAATAATACTCATGCGGCAAATTAATCACAGAAAATATTATGACAGCGAAGATTTTAATTGTAGAAGATGAATCAGCCATCCGTGAGATGCTGACCTTTGTTATGGAACAACACGGTTTTACCACATCGGCGGCCGAAGATTTCGATTCTGCCATCGATCTACTGCAGGAGCCTTACCCGGATTTAATCCTATTGGATTGGATGTTTCCAGGTGGAAGCGGTATACAATTAGCTAAGCGTTTAAAGCAAGATGAGTTTACTCGCCAAATCCCTATTATCATGCTCACAGCACGTGGTGAAGAAGAAGATAAGGTGAAGGGTTTAGAAGTCGGGGCTGATGATTACATTACCAAGCCTTTTTCTCCTAAAGAACTTGTTGCTCGTATTAAAGCTGTCTTACGTCGTAGTGCACCTACGCGTCTAGAAGAGACTATTGATGTTCAGGGCTTGTTACTTGACCCTGTCAGCCATCGTGTCTCAGTGGGCGAGTCAGTGCTTGATATGGGGCCGACAGAATTTAGATTATTACACTTCTTTATGACTCACCCTGAGCGAGTCTATAGTCGCGAACAGTTACTAGATAACGTTTGGGGTACTAACGTGTATGTAGAAGATAGAACCGTTGATGTGCATATTCGTCGCTTACGCAAAGCGGTTGAAGACTCAGGCCATGATAAGTTGATTCAGACTGTACGTGGTGCTGGATACCGCTTCTCGACGAGAATGTAATCACAGACATCGCCGCGCTAAGAAAACCGCCGAGTAATATGCGTTTGAATTTAGACCCACGATGGGTGTTGCTTTAAATTCACAATTATTCGGCAGTTTTTTAACAAAAGGCTATAGTCAGTGATATCATTTTAAGCTATCTTGTGAGCCATTATTTCCTACCAATAATTAGGTAATAACCTGCTAAAGGTTTATTTACATTAATTTTTTAGGCTGCCTATGTTTCGATCTTATTCAGGTTCCAGATTGCTATTACGCCTCGTTGGAATACTGTTCGCTTTTGCCCTTGTTGGCATCATCATTGATCAAATCACCCTCGCTATTATCATAGGTTGTGTTGCCTTATTAGGATGGCATTACCGTCAAATTAGCCGACTTAATTTTTGGTTATGGAAAGACCGTAAATTAACCCCGCCTCAAGGCACTGGTTCTTGGGAAGGTATCTTTAATGGTATCTATCGTTTGCAGGGTAAAAATCGCCGCAGAGTAGGCCAGTTGGCTTCATTACTGAGTCGTTTCAGGCAAGGCGCAGAAGCACTGCCCGATGCTGCAGTTGTATTAGACTCTGAACATAATATCTTATGGTGTAATAAGCTTGCACAACTAATATTAGGCTTTGTATGGCCTCAAGATAATGGCCAACGAATAGATAATCTTATCAGGCACCCTGACTTTTCTGAGTACCTTAAAAAGGGTGAGTTTAAAGAGCCATTAGAGTTAGCTTCACCGATATCTGACCAGCGTTTATTAGAAGTTCGCTTAATGAGCTATGGTGATCGCCAACTGCTTCTCATTGCTCGTGACATTACTCGAATCAATCAGTTAGAAGGGATGCGTAAAGAGTTTGTTGCCAATGTATCCCATGAGCTCAAAACGCCGCTCACAGTATTACAGGGCTATTTAGAAATCATGCAAAGCATGGAAGAGCCTGACAGCATGAATCACAAGCCTTTAAATCTAATGCAGCAGCAAACAAGGCGAATGCAATCAATGGTCGAGCAGCTTTTAGCTTTATCGCGCATTGAAGATGGTGCTGATATCGATTTAGAGCAAACAATTAATATGACAGCCATGCTCGATATATTAAAAGACGAAGCGTCTGCATTAGCATTAGATCAGTATGAGTTAACTTTTTTTGCCGAAGATAATCTAGATTGTCACGGAAACGAAGTGCAATTACGCAGTGCTTGCACAAACTTAATCTCTAATGCGATTCGATACACAGAGCCTGGCGGTAAGATAAGCGTTAGATGGGAATTGGTACCTACTGGCGCAAGATTCAGTGTGACCGATACAGGTTTAGGTATTGCGCCGCAACATATTAATCGATTAACAGAGCGCTTTTATCGGGTTGATAATGCTCGCTCGAGTAAAACCGGTGGTAGCGGATTAGGCTTAGCTATTGTAAAACATGCGTTGAATCATCACTACAGTGAACTAACTATTACCAGTGAACCTGATAAGGGGAGTTGTTTTAGCTTTATTATCCCTATTCACTTGGTGGTAAAGTGAAGTTAGTTATCGTTTAATTTACCTTTGTATTTAATATTCGTATTGTTAAGTGCCTGTTTATTTCAACATAGACAGGCATTTTTTATAATGAAATATACCCGCCTTTCAACCCCTTAATGCTGTGATGGAGTTAACAAGCTTTAACTTTGATGACCAGAATGAGTGTATTCAATTTCTGCATGTGTTTTACAATATGTATCAGAGCTCATATTGTTTAATTTAATACTTTTCTTTGAGTTCTAATGCTTATCAGGCACTAATTCATTGAATTAAATCTTGTGTACTTTCCCCTAAATACAATTTCAGAACTATGATTAACGACTTAAATAACATATCAAAGACAAGACGTTCCATGACTAAAAGCCTATTAAGTTTACCCCTGTGCTTTTTCCTCACTTACAGCCTCTCAAGTCATGCGGCAGAGCCTGATGTGCAGGCTGCTGTTAACCAGCTAACTAAACCCGCCCATTGGAGCGGTTTACCTTTATTAGCAGATGAAGCAACTAAGAGAGGGCATGACTTACCTTTGCCAATTGGTGTGAGCTTGTTTTATAACAATATCGATGCAGATTATGTTGCTGATAATGATTTTCAAGTTCAAGTGGATGGAGGCCTGTTAGGTTTTCGTGGGCCTAATGATTATGTAGTGCCTGCTGAAGATGTCAGTATTACAGGAAGCGACAGAAGTGTGCAGTTAAAAATTGATGCTTGGATATTACCTTTTTGGAATGTTTATGCGTTACTGGGCTACACCGAAGGGCGTAAAGACATTAGAGCAAAGCTGGATAATGTTGAAGGCTTACCTTGTGATGATGCGTGTAATGGCATTGTATTGCCTATCCCGATTGAGTATACCGCTAAAAATTACGGTATTGGAACTGTGCTCGCTGGGCAGATAGATCCTATTATCGGCGATACCCCTGTAATAGTCATGGCAGTGGGTGCCATAGTGAATGCGAATACTGATACAACGGATAGCGTGATTAAAACCAAGCTTGCCTCGATAAGAGTCGGTCAGCGATATGATATCGGCAGTGATAAGCTTGCTTGGTTTTTAGGATTTAGCCATCAAAGTGTGAATCAGAATGTGACTGGAGACTATTCTTTTGTAGGCACTGATTTAGCCCCGCTGATGGAAGAGGTCAAATTTGATATTGATCTTGCTAAGAAAGAGACCAAGAATATGTCCGTGAGTATTAATTATGATTTTGGTCCAAGGAACGAATGGAACCTATATACAGAATACGGTTTTTTAAATTGGCAGCATTTGATTATTGGTGTTGGGCGTCGTTTTTAATCGAATTGAACAGTTTTTGTCATAATTAAGTTATTGGCAATGTATGTATTTTTATTGCCTTAGTTATTTATTACGGCTTAATTTATTGTTTTTGTGAGGCTTTTTATTTGATTGCGTATTCTGGAAAGATTGTGGCGTAAATGTTTCAAATGTTGATTGTCATACAACTGTCATATATTAGTCATAGACTTGTCATCGAAGCAATTGATACTGAGCGTGTCTTAAATAACAACGCTTATAATACCGGAGCATTACAATGAAACTTAAACAGCTAGTTGGCACTATCGCCTTTGCAGCAGCTGGTGTTTTTTCAGCAACATCGATGGCAGCAATTGATAAAACATTACCTGTATATGAAAAGACAAGTGGTGTTTCAGGTAACTTGTCATCAGTTGGTTCAGACACGTTAGCAAACATGATGACGTTATGGGCTGAAGATTTCAAACACATTTACCCTAACGTAAATATCCAAATTCAAGCTGCAGGTTCTTCTACTGCGCCACCAGCTTTGACTGAAGGTACTTCACAATTCGGCCCAATGAGTCGTCAAATGAAGCCTAACGAAGTTGAAGCTTTTGAAAAGCATTACGGTTACAAACCAACTGCTATTCGTGTTGCAATTGATGCACTCGCAGTATTTGTACATAAAGATAACCCAATTGAAGGGTTAAGCATTGACCAAATCGACTCAATCTTCTCTTCTACTAAAAAATGTGGCGGAAATGATGTAAATCGTTGGGGTGATGTTGGTCTTGATGGTAACTGGTCTAAGAAAGATATCCAATTATACGGTCGTAACTCAGTGTCTGGTACATACGGTTACTTCAAAAAGAAAGCACTGTGTAAAGGTGACTTCAAAGCAAACGTAAATGAGCAACCAGGTTCTGCATCTGTAGTTCAATCAGTTTCTCAAGGTCTTAACGCTATCGGTTATTCTGGTATCGGATATAAGACTGCTGGTGTTAAAGCTGTAGCTATTTCTAAGAAAGGCACTAAATACATTGATGCAACTGCTGCTAACGCTGCAAGTGGTACTTACCCATTATCACGTTACCTATACGTTTACATCAACAAGCACCCTAACAAAGATTTATCACCAATGGATCGCGAGTTCATCCGTTACGTGTTATCTAAACAAGGTCAACAAATCGTAGAAAAAGACGGTTATGTACCACTACCACGTAGTGTTGTTGCTAAAGACCTAGAAAAAGCGGGTATCAAGCTGAAATAGCTTAATTTACCTCGACACTAAAAGCCTCATTCGTGAGGCTTTTTTGTGTCTGAAATTAATCTAATCATAAGCCTCCTTATTTAATGTGAAGCACTCATAACCTCGATGAATTGATGGTATTGAGTTAACATAGCTGCAGAATCATATAGATAAGGATGTGATGTGGCTGAACAATTTGATTTTAATAATGATTACCACTCGGTTGCTAATACAGATGACATGAAAGTGCATCATATGGTGTTGGCGTTAAATGTGGATTTTGACAAGCAGCAGCTTCAAGGCTCAGTCAAATTGTTATTTAAACGCCTTTCGGATTCGACACAATTGGTACTCGATGGACGGGATATTAGTATTGATGAAGTATCAGATATTCATGGGAATCAACTTGAATTCACTCAGCAACATGTTAGTGCACTGCAAGGTGAGAGAATTGTCATTGAAGTGGGCGGTGAAATAACACAAGTCGTACTTCATTATTGCACTTCAAAGGATGCACAGGGGTTACAGTGGCTAACGCCAGTACAAACCCTAGGAAAACAGTCTCCTTATTTATTCAGCCAATCACAGCCAGTCAATGCACGTAGTTGGATCCCGCTGCAAGATAGCCCTAAGGCTAGAATTACTTTTAGCGCTTCAATTCAAGTTAATAACGGCTTAAGAGCTGTGATGAGCGCGGCTAACTCTGCCGAAATGCCAGCAGATGGCTTATTCACTTTTGAGATGGAAAAGCCGATACCGACGCATTTATTGGCATTAGCTGTGGGCGATCTCGCCTATGGTGAGGTAAGCGAGCGCTGCGCAATTTACACAGAGCCTGCCATGCTCGAAAAAGCCCTTAAAGAATTTGAAGACACAGAATCAATGATTGTAGCAGCCGAGTCATTACTGGGTCCGTATCCATGGGGGCGTTACGACATGATAGTACTGCCGCCAAGCTTTCCATTTGGCGGGATGGAAAATCCAAGATTGGCTTTTATCACACCCACATTGATCGCGGGTGATAAAAGTTTAGTGTCTACAGTGGCGCACGAGTTAGCGCATTCTTGGACAGGTAACTTGGTGAGTAATGCGACCTGGCGAGATTTATGGCTTAACGAAGGCTTTACGACTTATTTTACTAATCGCTTAGTGGAGAACATTTACGGCAAAGAACAAGCTGACTTGGAGTGGGTTATTGAGTATGGCCGCTTACAAGAAGAAATGCAGTCATTGCCAATGACGTCACAAACACTACCTGCCAATGTTCAACATCAGGATGCCAACGATGCTTTCAATCGTTTCACCTATGATAAAGCGTCGATGTTTGTACATGAGTTAGAGGCACGATTAGGACGAGAGGCTTTTGATAAATTTCTTTATCAGTATGTTCAGCATTTTAAATTCGAAGCCATTACCACAGAAACCTTTATCGACTATGCCAAACAAACCTTGCTGGTGGATCATGTGGATGTGATTTCCGAATCGGAATTGATGACCTGGGTTTATGGTGAGGGTTTACCTGAATGGTTTATAGCGCCTACATCTACCAGTTTGGATAAGGTGAAGTTAGCGTTAAAGCAGTTCACTGAAGGGGTCAATGCAGCCAAATTGCAAGTTGAAGCTTGGCGAGTGCATCATTGGCAATTTTTTATCACTCAGTTACCTTTTCAGTTAACTCAAGTGCAATTAAAAGATCTGGATATGACATTTAGTTTTACAGATAGTCAAAATGCAGAACTTGCTTGTGATTGGTTTAGAGTCGCTATCAGAAACCACTATGAAATTGTAATGCCCAAAGTTGGGTTGTTTTTAGCCCATATTGGCCGTGCTAAATTTGTAAAGCCGCTTTATAGCGAAATGCTCATTGCAGGTTATCAAACCCAAGCCATAGAGATATATCAGCAAGCGAGAGAGGGTTACCACCCTTCATTGCAAGTGCAGTTAGATGCGATGTTTAAAAACACATAAGTATCATTACTGATTATATGTACTTTATTGGTTTTTTTAGATTTTTAATAAAAACCTTGAGGCAAAAAAAATGGCAACCCAATGGGTTGCCAGAAGTATCTCAGCGGGACATGGCTAATAATGCGCTAGCGTATTAACTCGTTCCCAAATAAGGGGGATGATGATGAAACTTAAAACGCTGAAACAGTCTGAAAACTAATTCGGTTAGCACTGGCTGATGAGGCCATGTTGATGAGTGTATTTAATTGTATGACCCGTGATGAAGGGGTTATACGTTGGAGATAAATAACATTACCAACTCGCTACAGTTACTATGAGTACCTTGGTAAGAAAAGGTTCAATCAGTTCGATAAAAAATTATTTTTTTATCGCTTATTTATTAAATTAATTCTAACTCACCGTTTATTTGTGCACTTATTCGTGCATTTATTAAAGCATCCAGCGGCCTTTAACAGCATTAACTCAGCGTAAAAATGTGTTGATAGCACTCTAAATATCAAATTACATCACTTAACCAATGCTTGTTTTGCACAATTGGGTTTGTGTCATTCCTTTGCCGTCATTCCTTTGTCGTCACTTCACAGTCAAAGACATGCAAAAAAAATGGCAACCCAATGGGTTGCCAGAAGTATCTCTGCGGGACATGGCTAATAATGCGCTAGCGTATTAACTCGTTCCCAAATAAGGGGGATGATGATGAAACTTAAAACGCTGAAACAGTCTGAAAACTAATTCGGTTAGCACTGGCTGATGAGGCCATGTTGATGAGTGTATTTAAATGTATGACCCGTGATGAAGGGGTTATACGTTGGAGATAAATAAACATGACCAACTCGCTACAGTTACTATGAGTACCTCTCTATTAAAAGGTTCAATTTGTTTCATAAAAAATGATCATTTTTTTGATTTACTGAAAATATGGTTAAGAAACGCCTTGGAGGGTTATCTTATTTGCAGCTTGAGGGTGGATGTTGTGGACTCTCTGCCAGTGCAGGTGCATTTAACGTCGAACTCACCTTAATCAAAAATCAGGTTAAACAGAAGCCACCTAAATCAAAAGTTGCGTTAATCATTAGTCAGGTTAATTAAAAGTCACGTTAATCATTTATACGCAAAAAAAATGGCAACCCAATGGGTTGCCAGAAGTATCTCTGCGGGACATGGCTAATAATGCGCTAGCGTATTAACTCGTTCCCAAATAAGGGGGATGATGATGAAACTTAAAACGCTGAAACAGTCTGAAAACTAATTCGGTTAGCAGTGGCTGATGAGGCCATGTTGATGAGTGTATTTAATTGTATGACCCGTGATGAAGGGGTTATACGTTGGAGATAAATAAACATGACCAACTCGCTACAGTTACTATGAGTACCTCTCTATTAAAAGGTTCAATTTGTTTCATAAAAAATGATCATTTTTATGATTTATTAAAAATATGACTTAGAAATGCCTTAGCGAGTTATCTTATTTGCAGCTTGAGGGTGGATGTTGTGGACTCTCTGCCAGTGCAGGTGCATTTAACGTCGAACTCACCTTAATCAAAAGTCAGGTTAAACAGAAGCCACCTAAATCAAAAGTTGCGTTAATCATTAGTCAGGTTAATTAAAAGTCAGGTTAATCATTTATACGCAAAAAAAATGGCAACCCAATGGGTTGCCATAAGTATCTCTGCGGGACATGGCTAATAATGCGCTAGCGTATTAACTCGTTCCCAAATAAGGGGGGATGATGATGAAACTTAAAACGCTGAAACAGTCTGAAAACTAATTCGGTTAGCACTGGCTGATGAGGCCATGTTGATAAGTGTATTTAATTGTATGACCCGTGATGAAGGGGTTATACGTTGGAGATAAATAAACATGACCAACTCGCTACAGTTACTATGAGTACCTCTCTATTAAAAGGTTCAATTTGTTTCATAAAAAATGATCATTTTTATGATTTACTGAAAATATGACTAAGAAACGCCTTGGCGAGTTATCTTATTTGCAGCTTGAGGAATGGATGTTGTGGACTCTCTGTCAGAGCAGGTGCATTTAACGTCGAACTCACCTTAATCAAAAATCAGGTTAAACAGAAGCCACCTAAATCAAAAGTTGCGTTAATCATTAGTCAGGTTAATTAAAAGTCAGGTTAATCAT
>NZ_JAUOSO010000013.1:0-178539 GCF_030548905.1 Shewanella sp. 2_MG-2023 | reverse complement strand
ACTAATGCAACGTCGATAGAGCCGGCAGTCGCATCCATGTTGTCGGTGTCAGCATCGGTGACGGTTTGACCGTTTTGGTCGATAGCTGATGCGTCAACAGTGATGTCGCCATCAACTAAGCCTGAAATGTCTACGCCATCAATGCTGTAATCGCCATTGGCATCAACGGTGACACCAGTGATGATTTGCACTGTGCCGGCGCTATCGGTAAGGGTTAGCGTGACTGTGCTGTTTGGCGCGACATCAGTAGTGGTACCTGAAATGTCAGCGGTTTCTGCGCCATCGTTAATCACTAATGCAACGTCGATAGAGCCCGCAGTTGCATCTAATGCTTCAGTATCGTTGGCTGTGAGTGGATTGCCGTTAGCGTCTGTTGCAGTGGCGACAATAGTAATATCACCGTCTACTAAAGCAGATAAGTCGACATCATCAATTGAGTAAGTGCCATCAGCATTGATAATGACATCTTCGATAACAATGGTGTTACCAGCGCTATCAGTCAGGGTTAGCGTGACTGTGCCGCCAGCAGGAATATCTTGTGACGTACCTGTGATGTCACCTTGGTTAGACCCGTCGATAACTAGATCGACTGTTAACTCAGCATCGACTGCATTTAAATCTTCAGTGTCATTGGCTGACAGGGCATTACCGTTTGAATCGGTTGCTGTCGCAACCACGGTGATTTCGCCATCAACTAATGTCGATAAGTCCACATCATCAACTGAGTAAGTGCCATCAGCGTTTACTGTAATGTTTTCGATAGTGATTTCATTGCCTGCAGCATCGCTGATAACTAAGGTGACTGTGCCACCTGTTGGAATATCTTGCGACGTACCTGTGATGTCACCTTGGTTAGAGGCATCAATGATCAGATCGACCGATAGGGCACCGTCAATAGCATCAATTTCACCAGTATCATTTGCAGTTGCTGTATTTCCAGCAAGATCAGTCACTTCGGCTATTACAGAGTAATCGCCTTCTGACAGTTCATTCGGAACTTCAACTTGATAGCTGCCATCAGACTCCACAATTGCTTCAATGGTTTGCTCAACGCCATCGCTATCAGTTACAACTAAAGTAACGGTACTGCCTGGAGTTGCATCAGTTGTTCCAGTGATTAGAGGAGTATTATCACTTGCATCATCAGGAGTGCTAACAGTGATAGTTGGTGGCGTTAGATCTATATCGCCGTTGTCTTCTGCAAAGGCACCATTACCAGCACTATCGGAAACGCCAGCTACAGCAGTGTAATCGCCTTCGGCTAATGGTAAAGGAACCTCAACGCTATAAGTACCATCTGGGTTTACAATGGTTTCGATTATTTGTTCTTGGCCTGCACTGTCAGTGACAATAATTGTGACTGTACTGCCTGGTTCTGCATCTGTCGTACCAGTAATCGTTGGTGTAGTATCAGCTGAATTATCAGGTGCACTCACGGTGATCTCTGGAGCTGTCGTGTCTATATCTCCAGTGTCATTAGCACTTGCAGAGTTGCCAGCAGGGTCTGTAACAACCGCGACTACGTTATATTCGCCTTCAGCTAATGGCTCAGCTACATCAACCTCGTAACTACCGTCAGGGTTAACAATCGCCTCTAAGTTTTGTTCGTTACCTTCGTTGTCAGTAATCGTAAGCGTAACCGTGCTTCCCGGAGCAGCATCAGTTGTCCCCGTAATTGTTGGAGTAGTGTCGATGTTATTATCAGGTGCATTTACAGTAATAACGGGAGCGATAGTGTCTATTTGACCATCGTCGTTATCTGTAGCTGTATTACCTGCAGGATCAGTGACTTCTGCAACAACAGTGTAATCACCATCAGCCAAAGGTTGTGCTACGTCAACTTGGTAATTTCCATCTTCATCAACAATGGCTTCGAGTACTTGCTCATTGCCTTCACTGTCAGTGACAACGATAGTGACAGTACTACCTGGTTCAGCATCTGTTGAACCTGTAATAGTTGGCGTATCATCATTACTATTATCTGGAGCGACAACGGTAATCACTGGAGGGACGGTATCTAGTAATGCACTATCGGAACCTTCAGGACTTATATTACCGGCACTATCAATAATGGTTGCTACTACTTCAATGGTTTCACCTTCAGCAGGGGCTGGCAGTGTTAAATCTATTGAACCATTATCAATATCTTCTTGGGTTAGAATAATTTCCTGACCGTTAACAACTAAGGTATCACCAGGCTGTGCACCAGTTGTTGTTAGATCAATCGTTACAGAAACTTCAGTATTACCTGCTAATTCTTCTTCGCTGATAATGCCATCGTTATTGGTATCAGTATTAATAACCACACCAGGAGCGCCATCAGCAATAGGCGTTACTTCAATGGTCAGTGTTGCAGTGACATCGGTATTAGTAGTGTACGTAATAACAGGAACTTGGCCATTCCAATCCGCATTAGGTGTAAATGAATAGCTACCATCGCTATTTAAAACCAACACACCTTCTTCTAAAGTGACTGAGTCACCAGCATTATAGGTTTCGCCATTAACTTCAAAGCCGATAACACTTAAAACATCGTCAGTGTCTGAATCGTTATCTAATACGTTGCCTTCTGCAACCGTGTCTTCTGCGATGATGATTGCATCATTTTGCGCTTCGGTTGGGATGTCGTAATCTTCAGTTGCTGTAGCAGTGCCTTTGGCTCCATCAGTACCATAACCGTAAACAATACCTTCAATAATTGTATCAACATCATTGACTAAATCTGCAGCATCGACTTCGACAGAGAATGTCCCGTCAGATTGCATGATCGCTTGGTATTCCTGACCATTTATGGTCAGCATGATAATACCAGTAGTGATGGAAGCATCGGCGGTTACAGTACCAGTAATGGTCACTGTGCCTGTGCTTTCATCTGGTGTAAGTATGTTATCACCTGTAACAGGATCGATATCTAACGCGATAGCGGTATTATCAGGTAAGTCATTGTCATAAATACGCAAAGTTGCTTGGGTATCACCTAAAACAGCATTGGTGACATTAGATAAGTTAATTAGCGCAAATTCAGGGCTGTCTTCAACAATTAAATCATCGGTAATAGGTACAGTAATATAAGCGGTTGTCTCGCCAGGAAGGAAAGTGATTGTGCCACTGACATTGGTAAAATCTTCACCAAATAAAGCGGTCAGTTCTTCTGAGCTGTAATCAAGAGTAATAGTTTCAGTACTAGGTTCGCTCAAGGTGAGGGTGAATAAAGCAAACTCCATACCTTCAACTACAACAGCATAATCAATATCAACTACCGGTAAATTAGAGCCTTCACCATCATTATCAAAAATGGCAAATTCTAGCTCTTCATCGTAGACGTTCTCACCAGTAACAACAGCATTGAAATATTCGGTAGGCTCAATAATAGCGTCATCAAAAATAGGGACGCGGATCATAACACTATCATTACCCGCTTCAAGGGTGAAACCAAAGATAGGTCTCGCTAAGTCACCACTGGTATCTATACCTGTAATGGTCATAGTTTGCCAAGTTAGGCCACCATCATTGGAATACTCTAAAGGAACTAAGTAGTCGTCAGCATACTCCGCAATAGGGTAACCTAGCTGCTCACTTAATAACTCGCTGGTAAAGGTAATCGACAGAGCCTGGTCATCGTCAAAAGTCAGTTCACTGTTTAAAGTAAACTGGTTAAAACCGACATCTTCGAGTACATCTGGGATTTCAGCAGATAAATGCGATTTGTATTGGTCTTGAGTGGATGAAGTGACGTCTCTGAATACTGTCCAATCTTCGACGCGGTAATCAATACTTAACCCTTCCAGGTCGTATTGAGTAATGCCTTCGTTTAATATTATGACAAAGTTACCGTCACCTAGGTCTTGTAAAGTCCCAATATCTTCAAATGCGGCGCTTAGTCTAACATTGCTCACTAATAGGTTTTGGTCAATAACTTGCTGACCTACGGCACCTTCAAGTAAATCATTGGCAGAGAAAGTGATTTGGCCGTCTAATTCGTTATAGTTATAGGTGATTAATCCACCTGGTACTTCTAAAATGTCGACTGTGCGTGCATCGTGCTCATCAGGTGTTCTATCACCAGCAAGTTCATCAATGGTATCTGCAACGTGCTCCATTGCGATTGATTCGAATAAGTTCTGTTCGCTTTCCTGGCGCTCAGTATCACGAGTAAAAATAATCCCAAGTTCAGCAAGCACTTGAGAAATCATTTCTTTACCAGCGGTAGCGATATTGAGAGGCTGACCTGTAGTAGGATCGATATAATTTGCTAATGCTTCATGAACAGAAAGAAGGATATTTATATTGGTTGCGTAGCTATCATCAATATTGATTAAACTATTGGTGTTGAGTACACCGTCATCGACACCATCGGTGAGATCGTTGTCCAAGGCCTGTAAGAAGATAGCCATGTTCTCAACGTAATCCATATTGGTGTCAGATAATAAAGTCCCAGCAATATCTTGCAAGAATAAAATATCACCTTGAATAACATCTGCACTAAAGGTCGCAATGGTAACGCCACCTACCATAAAGGTAATGGTATCTCCGGGTAGATAAGCAAATGAACCTGGTTCACCAAAATCACCAGTAAAGCCAGATAGCCCTGATGAAGTCGTGAATGAAACACCGTTAACGAAGTTGTCAGTAAATTGAGCAATATTGAAATTATTATTATTTAACGCATTAACGCCATCATCACCTAAAGACAGGTTGGCAGTTAATGTTTCAGGTGCATCGAATGATGTATCAAAGCCTGCGGTGGCAATGGTTTCTGAACCTTCACGGGCAAGTGAAGCAAAGTCGCTTCCGCCTTGGTTTCCTAATGATTCGCCAGCTGCTGTTTCTGGTAATTCTTCGGTTGGGTCTTCACCTGAAAGAATAAGTGCTTGTAGGGCTTCAATCTCAGCGAGTTCTTCAGGACTCATATCCGTTGAAAATTGAGCTACTGAATCATCTGTTGTACTAGTATCGGTTTGCTCTGTATTGACGTCATCACCATTTAAAATAGTGCCGTCATCAAACGTGACTACGAATGCCAAGCCATCTGCAAAATGGAGTTCTGCTCCAGCAGGAATTGCTTCCCCAGGAAGAATACTTTTTGTTTGGTCATTGATGGTAAGCGAGATATCACCATTAGCTGAACTCAAAACACCATTTTTATTCGTTACAACAGAACTCATATTTAACTCCAAAACCCTATTTAGCAATGTATTTACATTTGCTGCATAAAAAATCACATTGCTATATTTGTCGTTATAAAATCAGCGAGAAACATTAACCGCAATATAACAATTTTAGCGTTATATGTACCGGTGGTCAATTTTTTGACCTCGGTGGAATTACCACTAAGGTAATGAAAAGATATTAAAATTAATTTTTACTTGTTAAATCAACATTACTGAGTAATTAGTCGAAATTGTTACAGATTTAATAATAAAGTATGAAGAGAACAATTTGCTGAATTAGAGGAGAATTTATACGATTCAAACGAGGGTTTAGATCGATATAGATATAAAAAAACCTGCCAATGACAGGTTTTTTGTTTAGTTAAATATTCGGTTTGCTGAATATTATTCAGTAGAATTAGCTGCTTTGCGATAGCTTTGTAATGCAGCTGTATTTTCGCCAAGCTGCTCTTGAATTTGAGCGAGTGCTAACCAATTTTCACGTTTTGGGACGATCTCGCAAACCTGTAACCAATGTTTTTTAGCTGATTTAGTATCGCGTTTTTGCTGAGCTAATTTAGCCATACATATTTGATATTCAGCATCATGTTCGTGTGTTTGCTCAAAACGCAGCAATAACTTTCTAATATCTTCATCTTCTGAATCAAGGATTAAAGGTAATACAGACAGTAATGCAGGATCATGTTCTGCTTTAAGACTCTTAGTGATGAGCTTTAAAGCATCTTTTTTTCTATCGTATTGGCATAGACCGCGAGCGTATATCGCAATCAATTTAGCTTGGTTTCTTTCCGCTTTACTCAACCAATGCCAACTCTTCTCTAATTCTTGTTCGTTGGCTTCTGTTGCCGCATTTAACAATGCTGTATTGGTTAACTGCTCAACATCAGTACATTGTTGCTCTGACACTATTTGGCGTTTGCGAATAGCGGGTAATAGAATTTTTAAGGCTTGCCAGTCTTGTTGCAACTGATAAAGATCTAGCGCTAGCTTCAATACTGGTGTTTTACTTTTACTTGTTGGGTTTAATGAATCGAGCTCTGCTCTGGCTTCGGCGAGATTCCCTTGTTGAATTAAGTAGCGCGTTTTCGAGGTGTTGACCGCTGTTTTAGTTAATGGATCTTTTGCGGCCTCGGCTAAATATTTATCACGGGCGTCAGTATTAAGCTGATGATGAGCAGCTCTTGCGGCAGCAAAAAGATTTAAAGCTGGTAGTTCGCCTTTTGCTGCACCTTTTGCCATGGCTTTTTCTGCGTTCGGCCAATCTTCTTCAGCCAGTGCGAGTGCGCCTTGAAGGGTATATTTTTTAGCTGCTTCTCTGCGCCATCTTTCAGGTAAATACCGGCTATTAATGATCACATTAAGTAAGAAAATAATCAGCCATTCTACTAACTGTAATGCGCAGTAAAACAATACTAAGCCCAGTAGGCCAAATACTAAACTGGTTTCAATTTGATATTCACCAGCAGCAATGTATACGTAACCTGTATTTCCGATAATAAACGGACTAATACAAAAACCAATTAAAATGATGATGACATAGGCCAGAACTTTAATCATAACTGCGGTTCCTCAGTTGGAACCAATGAGCCAAAGGTAATCAGTTGTTGTAACAATCGAGTTGACTCAAAATTGGTATGTTTAACTTGCTCAATTTTGACAGTGATTAACGCATCTAACGCTGTCATTGCTTCTTGGGTTTTGGTTTCTTCTAAATCAAAATATTGTTGAATCCAAGTTCGAGCAAACCCAATTGATTGTCGGTAGTTCACTTCATCATGTTGGTATAAAGCAAGCTGCGCCTGTAAGAGTTTATTGCGAATATTCTCAATTAAGTACCATTGTTGATCTGGCGCCAGTAACGGCTCTAAATCTGTGGTGCGTTTACGAATAGTAATGAAACCATCGGTGACTGAGTGCCAGGTTTTAGCAAGGTTACTTTGCCAATCATCTAATGAATCCGTCATTACATGCTGCTCTGCCAAGTCTTCTGCTGACTGCGCTTTAGCGCGGTTTAACGGCAAGCTATCCAGCTGGATTAAAATGCTATCGATAGTATAGATAGTACCGGCTACATCTGTGGTTTTAATCGCATTGGTTTTGGCTAAGTCGTGGGCAAGAGCTCGGCGTATAGGTAGCAGTGCAGGGTCTTTCATTGCTTCAATACGGTCATCCGCAGAACTTAATAGGCTGGCCGCTGTTTTAGGGTCATTTTCAAGCCATAGCTTTCTTCCCGCCATACGGACTAAGTATTCAGCTTCCGATGCCATCCAATGGTTTGGATTGCGTTGAGCAATAGTGGCCACACGCTCTTGTAATTGTTGATGTGATTTAGCCAGTTGATTTTGCTGCTGGTAAGCCAAGCTATCATTTTGCTGTTGTATTTCTAACTCAGCGATACGTCTCTTGGGCTCTATTAGGGCTTCAGTCACTTCATTGCTGATAGCTTGAGTCTGTTGATTTTGAGTTTGCAGTTCAATTTTTTGGCTTTCAAGTTCAACGAGCAACAGGTAACTAATGCCAATGCCAGCGAGTGCAATGATGAGGCATAATAAAATGCTCAATCTTACCCACCACGAACTTTTTCTATTTGAAGTAGATGCTGCATCGTCACTATGACTTTCAGTGTCGACGATCTTAGTTGATGAGGGGGGAGTTGATTGAGCCGTTTGCTTAGTACTTGGAGTGGTACTGGTTTCAAGTTCAGTCGAAGACTCAGCCTCATTATTCACTGATTCAGCGGTTGAATCCTTGGTATTTAATTGACTTGAGTCTTGCTTATTGTTTTCCATGAGCTGTCCTTGAGTGCCTAGTGTGGCTATTTACTAGTGCGACCATTTACTGCGCGACATAAATATCGAGTGATAGGGTACAAGTCTGGCAGGATTAAACAAGATCGCAAATAACAGACTTTGCTTTAATGATTAAAGAGATAACGCTTGTAAAACAGCTTGAGTATTCGCGCCATTAGCATTAGTGACGTGACAAAGTCCTGCTGTTTTTGCCCTTTGTTCCACTCGGTGACTTGGGACTATGATATGACATGATTGCAACCATGCAAATAACTCTTTTGGCACAAGATTAATTAGATTAACAAGGACTTCGCCGCTGGTGACCACAATTGTGTCTATTTGGGCTGCCTGCCAGTGGCTGCAAACGCTTTGTGCATCAAGCTTTGGCATAACTCTTTGGTAAACTTCCCAATAGTTAACTTTAGCTTGTCTTAAGGTTAATTTTTCTGCAATGGTTTCTCTACCACCAACCCCTCTGACGATGATAATTCGCTGATGTTGGATCTCAGCAAGTGACGAAAGTGAGAGTAATCCTTCACTATCTTGGCTGTTTTCAGGGGCGACTTCAGCTTGAATATTGTATTGGATTAATGCATCAGCAGTCGCTTGACCGACAGCGTAGTAGCGGCAATTTGGAAACTGACTTTTAAGTGATTGAGCGGCAAAATGAACTGCATTGGTGCTGATAAAAATAATACTGTCAGCTTGAGAGAGTTGTTGGGTTTCAATAGGGGAGAGTGTTGCAGCAACAGCTAATAAAGGCGTGACAATAAAATCGACGCCTTTATTTTTAAGCTGTTCAGCCATCGCTTGATTGCGCCCTTCAGGGCGCGTTAGCAAGACTTTCATATTTTGACTTTGCCTGATTACTTGTTGTAAACAGCGTCTAAAATAGTTTTTGCGCCACGGCTTAGTAAATCTTCAGCTAGTGCTTCACCTAGTGCAACAGCATCAGTTTTAGGTCCAGATACAGCGCCTTCAATGACTTGACTACCATCAGGGTTACCCACTAAGCCACGTAAGCTTAAGGTATCACCTTCGATTTCAGCATAAGCACCGATTGGCACCTGACAACCACCTTCAAGGCGAGTGTTCATAGCACGTTCAGCAAGTACGCGGTAACGAGTTTCTAAATGCTCAAGTGGAGCAAGTAGTGCTTTAACACGTTCGTCATTCATACGGCATTCAATACCTACAGCACCTTGACCGTTAGCTGGTAGTGAATCTTCTGCAGAAATAAAGCTAGCAATACGTTCATCTAATTTAAGACGAATAAGTCCAGCTGCTGCAAGGATAATGGCATCGTAATCGCCACTGTCTAGTTTAGCTAAACGTGTACCTACATTGCCGCGTAAGTCTTTGATAACAAGATCTGGGCGGGCAGCGCGAATTTGGCATTGACGACGTAAACTAGAAGTACCTACTACAGCACCTTGCGGTAATTCTGCAATTGTTTTGTAGGTATTAGATACGAATGCATCACGTGGATCTTCACGTTCACAAATAACTTGTAAACCTAACCCTTCAGGGAAATCTACTGGCACATCTTTCATTGAATGCACAGCGATATCTGCGCGATCTTCAAGCATGGCAACTTCAAGCTCTTTAACAAATAAACCTTTACCACCCACTTTAGCAAGAGGCGTATCTAAAATAACGTCTCCTTTAGTGCTCATTGGCAAAAGTTCAACCGTTAAACCTGAATGAATACGTTCAAGTTCAGCTTTAACGAATTCAGCTTGCCACATAGCCAGTGGACTTTTACGAGTAGCGATACGAATAACATTTTGAGACATGCTAGAGAGTTCCATCGATAGACTTAATTGCGACAATGCTAACATTGCCTGTGGGCTTATGTAACAAACCGATAGCGATTGTTTGAACTATGCACATCTTTTTTTTGTGACGTAGATCTCATTTACTGGCGTATTTAAATAAAAGTGATACCATGAACAAGTTATTGCTAATGAATTTATCCCTAATTTAAGCGAGTGTTTACTTAAATGTGTGTGTGAATAAGTCGTAAGGTGATAGTACAAGGATGGAAGCCTTGATAGAAAAAGTGCCTCGCTCAGCTGAAATTGCCAACCAACTTAATCTCGTTCGCTATGAACGAGCTCAATCTCTGTTGTCACCAAAACAGCAAAACCTGTTTGATCTCATTGCTTACCTTATTCAGCATCATCACCCGCAATTGCCTGGTGGCAATTCAGCATTAACGCCATTCGGTATCAATCAATACCAGGATTCTACAAAATCATTTTCGGCATGTGATGTTTTTAATTTGCCTAAACTGACTTCAAACGCCGCAGAACCTTGTTCTTTTGAAGGCATTTATGCCATGGGCAGCACGGCAAGCTTTGGTCAAAACCCTAAAAGTGATGTTGATGTATGGCTAGTGTATAAGGCCAACTTGAGCAATGCAGATTTAACCTTAATTACCGAGAAAACCACAGCATTGACTCAATGGTTTGCTTCTTTAGACTTTGAAGTTAACTTTTATCTGGTTCACCCATTACAATTTCGCGAGTGCAGTGCCTTTGAAAACTGTTATAGCTCGTTAGGTGAAGAACATAGCGGCAGTACCCAGCATTGGTTATTGTTAGAAGAGTTTTATCGCTCCCACATACGTTTGGCGGGAAAAACCGTTGGATGGTGGCCTAACTCTAATCAAGATGAATCGGTATTATTTTTAGGCGACGTGCAATCCATGCCAGCAACTGAGTATTTTGGTGCGTCCTTATGGCAATTGTATAAAGGCTTAAACAAACCCCATAAAGCGCTGCTTAAAGTATTGTTGTTAGAAACGTATGCTGCTGATTATCCAGAGTCTCATTTCATTACTGCGCAAATTTGGCAACAATGTGAGCAAGGTGATTTTTCTGAATCTAATGACGCTTACCTTATTTTATACCAACGTATTGAAAGCTACTTATTAGCTAAGCGTGATATCAGGCGTTTAGAAATTGTCCGACGTTGCTTTTATCTTAAATGTGGTGTGAATTTAACCAATGCGTGTGTCGGCAATGATTGGCGACGCAATAAAATGCAGCAATTAGTTAATGACTGGAACTGGCCACCAAGTTTATTAGAAACCTTAGACAACAGCCAACATTGGCATTCAGGTCAATTAAAGTGGTTTAACAAACAGCTCAATGAACTGCTATTAATCAGTTATCGCACCCTTTTAGAGTTTGCCTCAAAACAAGCATTGAGTGATCGCTTTAGAGTTGAAGAACTCGGCATGCTGGCGCGTAAACTCCATACTTACTTTAGTGATGACGAGCATCAATTATTGCCTTTAAACAAGCTATGGAGTCGTTCGGTGTTTGAACCGAATATGACCATTATTCATAGCCTCAAAGAGTCGCGCTATTACCTTTATCGACAACCATTAAAGTCAGGTCAGCTGCTTGGAGAGTCATCTATTATCAAAGCAGATACGCCCACCGCATTGATTGCTTGGTCAGCGATGAATGGGATTTCTGCAGCCGACACACAATGGCAAGAGTATGGCCGTAAAAAGCACCGCTCGAGTGCGTTAACCGACCTGGCCAGTCGCTTAGTGCCTTTATTAGCGACAACCAATAAAGTTTCCAAAGCCGAATTGTGCCAGCCGTATTTTTACAAAAAAGTCATTGTCGTTGCCAATGTGGATGGCGATCCCACATTAAAATGGCAAGGCCAAGAAATCATGATCGATTATATGAATGGCAATGTGTTTTCCTTAGGTAAAAAGCAACAAAACATGCTGTCTACGATTGATTTAATTTGCCTCAATAGCTGGGGCGAATGGCAATGTCATCGTTTTAAAGGCGAACAAGGTTTACTAGAAGCCCTAGCGTTTATCGCTTTAGGCTTAAAAGGCACGCCTGAGCAAGTTGATATTCAAGTGGTTAATTGCGCAGAACGATTAAAAAAACAAATCAACGATGCGTTATTGGCAGTATTTACTCTGTGTGTAAAATATTGTCATGAAGCAAGAGAGTCCTCAGCCTTGATGCACCCAATACAGTTATCACATAAACGCTTTGGGTTATTCTTCAATTCAATGGGGATGGTATATAAGGAACTCAAAGGCGATGACGTCAAAGTCGCGCCAATAAAAGTAGAGCGATTTAAAAAGCCTGAGTTGACGGCGCCAGTAGCAGTATTAAAAAAAGATCCTTACCGCAGTATCCCTAGTGTAATTAAACTTTATATTTCCAAAGGCGCGAAACAGTATTTTTTAAGGCAACGACCGGATGCGCTTGATGTGTTTATCATTGATGAACTCAATCAATTAAAACATCAAATATTTGATGATATGTCGATGAAAGAATTAGTTGAAAAAGAAAGTCACAGCTTTGCTTTTGAGCGAGATGAGTCATCACTGCACTATTTTAATATGCCGCAATTTTTTAAATTGGAACGGATTGACGGTGAATTGAATGTCGTACCTTTTGGTATTGCAATGAACGAATTGAGCTCAGATATTTAAGCTCAATTCATTCTTATTTAGCACCATCAAGTCGATGGCGTTAAATAGATAGCGCAATGCCGCTTTGTTTTGTAATCGCGTCGATAACAAAAGGCATGAACTCACTATTGTTACGCTCATCAAACCATTTGCCGTCAACAAACGCGAAATGGTAACCACCAGTGCGGCTAGCTATCCATAACTCATGTAAAGGCTCTTGCTTGTTGATGACAATTTGCGAACCATCTTCAAATTCTAACTGCAATACATTACCGCTTGCGAAGATATCGACATCGGCATCTTGTTCATCAATAGCCGCTTCGATGGCGTTTTCAATCTTGCCGAACATCTCATCTGCCAACTGATGAAATTCTGTATCTGTCATAGCCATGTATTTCTATCCTTGTACTTCCTAGGTTATGAATGCGATTATAAGGCTATAACTCCCCATATGCATAGATGTTGAGAAAAATGAGACTGTTTTTATTAGTAATGCTTGCTAGCCTATCGATTATTGGCTGCGGACAAAAAGGCCCGTTATACAAATCTCCTGAAGTTGAAACCAATCAGGAAGAGCGAAAATCGCAAGAGCCGACTAGTGAACAAACCCAACAACAAACTCAAGAGCAGTCTCAAGAGTCGACACAAAAATAGAACAATTTTAAAGGAAGCGCATTTTGGATTATTTTAATTATCAACAGGATCAACTTTTTGCTGAAGACTGTTCTGTTGCTGAACTTGCCCGTACCCACGGCACGCCGTTATATATTTATTCACGTGCGACGTTAGAGCGTCATTGGAATGCATTTGATAATGCAGTAGCCAATCACCCACACCTTGTCTGTTATGCGGTTAAAGCAAACTCGAATCTGGCAGTATTAAATGTACTTGCACGTTTAGGCAGTGGTTTTGATATTGTCTCAGGTGGTGAACTTGCACGTGTTATTGCCGCTGGCGGCGACCCTAAAAAAGTGGTGTTTTCAGGTGTGGGCAAAACAACAGCTGAAATGGAACAAGCACTGAATACCGGTATTTATTGTTTCAATGTTGAATCAAGCGCTGAACTTGAATTATTAAATGAGGTAGCAGGAAAGCTAGGAAAAGTAGCCCCTGTTTCACTGAGGGTTAATCCTGATGTTGATGCAGGCACACATCCTTATATTTCTACCGGCCTTAAAGAGAACAAATTTGGTATTGCGATGGACGAAGCTGAGCAGGTTTTTGCTCGTGCACATGCGTTACCGAACTTAGCCGTTAAAGGCGTGGATTGTCATATTGGTTCACAGTTAACTGAAATGCAGCCATTTTTAGATGCCATGGACCGAATGCTAGCCTTAATTGATCGTTTAGCAGCCAATGGTATTGAAATTCATCATTTTGATGTTGGTGGTGGCTTAGGTGTCCCTTATGATGATGAAACGCCGCCACATCCAGATGTGTATGCCGCTGCGTTACTTGAGCGTTTAGGCGACCGTCCACTTAAATTAATTTTTGAACCAGGCCGTGCGATTGCAGCCAATGCAGGTATTTTTGTCACTGAAGTGTTGTCACTGAAAGAAAACAGCGATAAGCGTTTTGCGATTGTTGACGGTGCAATGAATGATTTAATCCGCCCAGCGCTTTACAGTGCATGGCAAAATATCATTCCGGTACAATTAACTGATGCACCGAGTTTTGACTATGACGTTGTAGGTCCAGTGTGCGAAACCGGTGACTTTTTAGGTAAAAACCGTCAGCTCAATGTACAAGCGGGTGACTTATTAGCGGTGCGTTCAAGCGGTGCTTATGGTTTTGTAATGGCATCAAATTATAATTCACGTCCAAGAGCGGCAGAGGTCATGGTCGATAAAGATCAAAACCAAGTGATCCGTGAGCGTGAAAAGCTTGAGCAATTGTGGCAAGGTGAGCATTTACTGCCTTAACGGTATTCACAGCCTTTAATAGCATTTACCGCCTTAATAAGGTTAACTGATTTTATTAGGTTTATTTTTTAGTTCGATAAGGGAAACTCTTTTGATCCAATTCACCAAGATGCATGGACTGGGTAATGATTTTATGGTGGTTGATGGCGTAACACAGAATGTGTTTTTTTCGCCAGATCAAATTCGCCGTTTAGCTGACCGAAATTTCGGTATTGGTTTTGATCAGCTATTGTTAGTTGAGCCTCCTTACGACCCAGATTTAGATTTCCATTATCGAATTTTTAATGCCGATGGCGGTGAAGTAGAGCAATGTGGCAATGGTGCACGTTGCTTTGCGCGTTTCGTGCGTAATAAAGGCTTAATCAACAAGTATAAAATTCGCGTCAGCACTAGCTCAGGCAAAATGACGTTACGACTTGAGCGTGATGGTACTGTGACCGTGAATATGGGTGTACCTGTGACAGAGCCGGGGAAAATTCCCTTTCGCGCCAAACGTCCTGAAAAAACCTATTTATTGCAAACCCCTAAACAAACTTTTTTGTGTGGTGCTATTTCAATGGGCAATCCGCATTGTGTACTTGATGTGGATGACGTTGACACCGCAGAGGTCGAAGAAATTGGTCCAATGCTGACTAAGCATGAACGCTTCCCTAAGGGAGTGAATGTGGGCTTTATGCAGGTTGTGGATCGTGGCCATATTAAATTAAGAGTCTATGAGCGCGGCGCAGCGGAAACACTCGCTTGTGGCACAGGCGCTTGCGCAGCAGTTGCAGTTGGCATATTACAAAATAAATTAGACAGACAGGTAAAAGTGGATTTACCTGGCGGCCGCCTCACCATTAATTGGGAAGGTGAAGGAAAACCATTATGGATGACTGGGCCTGCTGAACACGTATTTGATGGACAAATCCAGTTATGAGCGACGCATTCAACACCAAAAAATTATTAGCAGAAGATGCCCAATCGGCGGCAGCTTTAGGCACTGATGTAGTAATGGAAGATTTACCGATTGATGAGTTAATGATCCGCGAATACCTGCTGGATAACCCTGATTTTTTCAATCGATATCCTGAATTATTGTTGGCAATGAGACTCTCTCATCATGAGCGTGGTTCGGTGTCCTTAGTTGAGCGTCGTCAAGAAATGCTGCGTGAACGGGTGACTCAACTTGAAGAAGAAATTACTTCTTTAATGAAAATCGCCACAGAGAATGAAAAGATATTTCGCTTTAATAGCGATTTATCGATGCAGATCTTAAAGTGTGAAGATTTAGGCCAGCTCAGACAAGTTTTATCTGGAAAGTTAAAGGCCGAGTTTGGTTTTACCCATGTAAGGCTGATAACCGTGCATGATATCGACAGCGAATTGGCGAAGATTTGGCGTCAACGAATTCAGCAAGGTTATTACTTTGGTCGTTTAACGCAATCTGAATCGAAACGATTATTTGGCACTGAGGTGGGCTCGGTAGCACTGACCAAATTATCAGATGAAAATGGTCAAGTTATTTTTGGCGTAGCGTCTGCTGATGCCGCCCATTTTCATCCTGATATGGATCATCTCTTTTTCCAACAAATTAGAGACCTATTGGATCATATGTTGCCAAAATTCTAATTGGCAACCGACTCGCTCAACGCTCTGTTAAGCAATGACTGGAGGCAGTGTCATGGGTCAACTCAGTTGGCTAGCCGCATTTGAACGCTACCTTCATTCTGAAAGGCAGCTTTCGCCGCATACCGTACGAAATTATCTTTATGAAATTCATCGCGCTGCTGAAATCATATTTTCGCAGCCTAAAGGCGCTTCACTCGATGAATGTAATGAAGGCTGGCTAACGGTTAACCGCGATCAATTGCAAGCCGTGCTGTCTAAGCTTCATCGACAAGGACTTAGCCCACGTTCATTATCGTTATGTTTATCGTCTTTAAAGCAATTTTTTGATTTTTTAGTCCGTGAACAAGCCATTAAAACCAACCCAGCCAAAACACTTAATGCACCAAAGCAAGCAAAGCCACTGCCTAAGAATATGGATTTAGATGCAGTGACGCACTTGTTAGATATTGATGCTGATGATCCACTCAGTAAGCGTGACAAAGCCATTATGGAGTTATTTTATTCCAGCGGTTTGCGTTTAGCTGAGCTGGCGAGTTTAGATGTGGCAGATATCGATTTCAGTCAAAACGAAGTCAAAGTGATGGGTAAGGGCAGTAAGCAGCGAGTTGTGCCTATTGGCAAAATGGCGATAGAAGCAATTAATCATTGGTGTGATTGCCGAAGCGCCTTGGTAAAAGCAGAAGCGGGTGATGCCTTATTTGTCAGTCAGCAAGGCAAACGTTTATCTCATCGTAGTATTCAGCTCAGAATGAATAAATGGGGCCAAGAGCAAGCTTTATCTGCAAAAGTTCACCCACATAAATTGCGACATTCCTTCGCAACGCATATGCTTGAATCAAGTGCAGATTTAAGAGCGGTGCAAGAATTATTGGGACACGCTAACTTATCCACAACGCAAATCTATACCAGTCTCGATTTTCAGCACTTGGCAAAAGTCTACGATGGCGCTCATCCTAGAGCGAAAAAAGCCAAGGGGAAATAATGAAACAATATTTACGACTGCGGCCTTTTAAGGCGATCAGTTTTGATTTAGACGATACCTTGTACCATAACGCACCGCATATTATTAAAGCCGAATCTGCGTTATCACTATTTATGCAAGAGCAATTTAACACCCCGACGAACTGGGGAATAACCCAATGGCGTGAGCTAAAAGCACAGGTTATTGCTGTGCATGGTGAGCTGGCCCATGACACCACAGCTGCGCGCTATGAAGTCCTCAGGCAGGCTTTGATCCAATGGGATTATTCAGAAATTGAAGCAAGCCAAGGCGCGCAACAAGGCTTAGAGTGTTTTTGTTTTCATCGCAGTGACTTTACGGTTGATGATGGTGTTCTTAATTTACTGTCAGACTTAGGCAAACAGTATCCATTAATTGGCATTACTAATGGTAATGTCGATGCTCGCCGTGTTGGGCTTAATGATGCCTTAGAGTTTGTGGTTCATCCTGGACATGGGGTAAGAATGAAACCCTATAGCGATTTATTTGATCTTAGTTGTCAGCATTTAAATATCCAAACCAATGAACTATTGCACATAGGCGATCATCCTATAAGTGATGTATTAGGCGCAAGACACGCAGGCTGTCAAAGTCTTTGGCTTAATCTTCAAGCTGATGAAGGTGGTAGGGCGCAACATATTTTACCGCATCTTGAAATTGAGCAGCTGCAAGAAATCCGCCGATTAATCGAATAAAATTGTGCGTTCAACGAGGTTTTTAGTTTTTTAAGTCTACTCTATTCAATTAGCAAATAATCTCAGTAGTGTTTTAAAGGGGTTTAGCATAGACTTGCGCGATACACATGTTATTAGTTGGTCTATTTAATTATGTGTTCACTAAAAAGGGTGCCGCTAAGAATTAATGTTAGGCTTTTATCGCGATGTAAAAATCACAACGATCACGTTTCCAGCTATGCTGGCGCGCTTGTTGTTGATTCTGATTTTTGCGATGCAGTCTGTTGTTGCGATGGCCGACAACTGTGCTCTTGAGCATAAAGATTGCGCTGTTAATGTCGAACTTTTCACCACAGTAATCAATGATGTTTCTTCAGTAGACACAACCTTTGTTGATGAACACTCGCTAGCGAGCGACGAGCTTTGTGATGATATTTTTCTTGCCGACAGTCATGCTGACGATGACTGTGCTGAATGCAGCAGTAACTGCTGCTCTTGTTGTATGACGCTAATGCATCCAGTCACAATGGCACACCATGGCAATATCTATTCGGATTACCTGGCTTTTACCTTTAATTCCAACGCAGTAGAAGCTCCTTACTTTAGTTTTTTGCGCCCTCCCCAAGCTTAATCGTTAAATCAAAAATCATTTTTAAATGAGCAAATTTTTTACGGAATTTGCTAAAACTTGCTGTATTTTCTAATCAATCATATTGCCAGCAGGTTTTATCTTTTGTATTGAATCGAGGCTAATTCTCAGATGTTTTACAATATAACCATCCCGAAACGGTGTACTTTTCTATTAAGAAAAATAGCTTGCTGTTTATTAGGGACAACAGCGCTAGTTTCTGCCAGTTCATACGCGACTGGCTCGATCTCCGCTTCAGAATCATTGACGCTACTGACTGTAATTGAACGTGTTCAATTACAGCATCCTTCTTTGAAAACTTTTCAATTCAGACAACTTGCGCTTGAAGGTGAGGCGCAAACACAAGCGCTTTCGCCTGGGTTCGAATTAGGCGTAGAACTTGAAAATATTGCTGGCTCTGGCGATTTTCAAGCTGTTGATAGTGCAGAAACGACAGTGTCGTTATCATCGATAATAGAGCTTGGCGATAAATCAGATGCTCGCATAGGCATTGTGAATAGAAAACGTGCGTTACTGGATGCTGAGCAAAAGATTGCAGGGCTTGGCATACTTGCGACAACTACACGACGCTATATTGATGTGTTAGCTGCGCAATCTAAGTTGCAGCTTGCTGGTGATGCATTGAGCCTTGCAGAAGAAACGTTATTGGTGGTGCAGCATCGCGCTAAAGCGGGGGTGACTCCTGATGCTGAAGTTAAAAGAGCACAGGCGGCTGTTTATAATACCAGGCTGATTGCAGAAACCCATTTACATCAACTTGATTACGCAAAATTAGCACTCAGTATGATGTGGGGAGAAACTCAGGTTAACTATGAAACCATTGAAGGCAGCTTATTTGATTTCACCGACGATGTTGCATTAGCACCTTTATTTGAAAAGGTGAAATATAGCCCAGCAATCGAAGCTTATTTAACTCAAGCTCAGCTAAAAGAAGCCGAATTACGTTTTGTTCAATCTCAATCGAGTACTGATGTCAGTTGGTCGGTTGGCGTAAAACAAATGCAGCAAACCAACGATATGGCATTTTCGGCAGGGTTCAGTGTGCCCTTGTTCAGTGGTGAACGAAATACGGGCGCTGTCATTTCGGCTCAAGCAGCAAAAGATGAAGTGCTGATTAATAGAGAGATTGCCTTACGAGAATTGTATGCACAATTATATCGTGCTTATGCCAATAGACAGCAAGCCATTGTCACGGTCAATCGTTTGCAATTTAGCATTATTCCTACACTAACTTTGGCTCTAGAAGATACGCAAACGGCTTATGAGCAAGGACTATATAGCTACCTTGATTACTTAACTGCAAGAGAGGAATTACTCTTTTCTCGTCGAGCATTAATTGAGGCTGCTGCTTCTGCATTGCGTTATGGCGTGGACATAGAGCAATTAATTGCTGAACCTCTTCCCGCCTCTCAACATACCTTTTTTGAAGATTTCCAAGGATTCCCCAAATGAACTTAAGACCATTCAATAACCTTTCTGTGGTTCATATTGCTGTGGCGGCAGTCTTTATGTTTGCTGTTCCAGCTTATGCATCAGGCGATCATGATCATCAAGATGTGCATTCTGAACATCACGCTAATGAGCAAACACAGAATACTCTCGGTCATGATGAACATAAAAACGAACATTCAGATAGTCACTCAGAAAACCATTCAGATGAACAAGCACATAATGATCATAGAGATGATGAGCACGGGCATGACGAGCATGGTCACGATGAACATGAAGAAGGCCAAGTGCATATCAGTGCGGAGCAAGTCACATTATCAGGGATCGTTTCGCAAACCGCTCAATCGGGTGATATCAAAAAAACAGTAACCTTGTATGGCCGCACTGTCGTACCTGAAACAGCTATAAGCCAAGTGAGAGCAAGATTTTCAGGGCTTATTACTGAGTTTAATTTTGCCGTAGGCGACAATGTAAAAGCAGGGCAAGTGATTGCCAAAGTTGAGTCTAATGCAAGCTTAAAGCATTACTCAATAACAGCGCCGATATCGGGTGTCGTAGTCAGCAGAAATGCCAATGTGGGCGAGCTTGCCACAGATAATGTGCTGCTTAGCATCATGGATGACAGTGAGTTGTGGGTTGAGTATCAGATCTTCCCTGGACAATTAACCTCAGTGTCAGTTGGTCAACACCTTGTTATTGGGTCAGACACTGCGAGTGCGAATAAACAGCAAGTAAATTCAACAATAAAACATCTTCTCAACTCAACGAATAATCAAGCTTATACCTTAGCTCGTGCGCCACTAGACAATAAGCAAGGGCAATGGGCTGTGGGCGCTTTGTTGTCCGGTGAATTAACTTTGAGTCAGCAATCTGTGGCGATGGTTATTGATAATCGTGCTGTTCAGGTTATGGAGGGTCAACAAGTGGTGTTTGTCCGTAATGAGGAAGGGTTTGAAAAGCGCGTTGTTGAGTTAGGCCAGAGTGATAGCCAGCTAACAGAGGTGTTATCTGGCATTTCTATAGGTGAAGAATATGCCGTTGAGAAGAGCTTTCTTCTTAAAGCGGATCTTGAAAAATCTAGTGCTGCCCACGTTCATTAAAGGAGACGAAATATGATTGAATCAGTTTTACGTCTTGCGATTAATCGACGCTGGATGATGATGTTTCTAGCTTTATTGCTGGTTGCTGTTGGGCTTTGGAGTTATCAGAAATTACCGATTGATGCCGTGCCAGATATTACCAATGTACAAGTGCAAATAAGCACGCGTGCTGCAGGTTATTCACCACAAGAAACCGAACAACGGATTACCTATCCAATTGAAAATGCCCTGATGGGTATTCCAAATTTGTCTAACACTCGTTCATTGTCGCGATATGGATTATCGCAGGTGACAGTCGTATTTGATGAAGGCACCGACCTTTATTTTGCTCGTAATCTAATTAGCGAGCGTTTAAATGGCATAAAAGGGGCTTTACCTGCTGGAATTGAGCCTGAAATGGGGCCTATTTCTACTGGTCTGGGCGAAATCTTTATGTACACCATCGAAGCGAAGTCGAATGCTAAACAAGCTGATGGAAGTGATTTCGATGCTACAGCGCTAAGAGAAATCCAAGACTGGATTATTAAACCGCAATTAGCTCAAGTGAAAGGAGTGACTGAAATCAACACCATAGGGGGCTTTGATAAGGAATATCACATCACGCCTCAACCATTGAAAATGTTGACCTATGGGGTTTCCTTTGTCGATATCAAAATGGCGCTACAAAGCAATAACAGCAATCGTGGTGCAGGTTATATTGAGCGCGAAGGACAGCAACTTACAGTTCGTTCAGCCGGGCAGCTTAAAACCATTAGCGATATTAAACAGGTTGTTGTTAAGCGTATTGATAGCGCACCAATCTTAATGAGTGATGTGGCAGAGGTTGGCATTGGTAAGGCGTTAAGAACTGGTGCCGCCACTCGAGACGGAAAAGAAACCGTATTAGGCAGTGCAATGATGCTGGTGGGCGAGAATTCACGCCAAGTATCATTAGCTGTGGCTGAAAGACTTGAGGACGTTAAAGCGTCATTACCTGATGGGATTAAAGTTGAGGCAGTATACGATCGCACGACTTTGGTTGATAAAGCGGTATATACAGTTCAGAAAAATCTCGTTGAAGGTGCATTGTTAGTTATTGTGGTGCTATTCATTTTGTTGGGCAACGCAAGAGCAGCCCTCATCACTGCTGCGGTCATTCCGCTGGCAATGTTAGCGACAATGACAGGCATGGTGCAAGCTGGCGTATCTGCAAACCTGATGAGCTTAGGGGCATTGGATTTTGGCTTGATTGTCGATGGTGCGGTGATTATTGTCGAAAATGCCATTCGCCGATTAGGCCAAGCACAGGCACAAAATGGCGGGCATATTTTGCCACGTAAACAACGTTTACAATTGGTGTATGAGGCCACTAATGAAGTTATTCGCCCAAGCTTATTTGGTGTATTGATCATTACGGTCGTTTATATTCCACTATTCAGCCTTACGGGTGTTGAAGGTAAGATGTTCCACCCAATGGCTGCCACCGTTGTGATGGCACTTTTAGCAGCGTTAGTGCTGTCGTTAACGCTTGTTCCTGCCGCTGTTGCTTTGTTTATGACAGGTAAGATTAGCGAAAAAGAAAGCCGGGTTATTACCTTAAGTAAATCTTTGTATAAACCATTGTTGATTGTAGCGATGAAGTTTCGCTGGTTAGTGTTGAGTGCAGCTGTGGGTTTGGTGGCATTGTCAATTTGGTTAGCCGCTACGCTGGGGTCAGAGTTTATTCCACAGCTTAATGAAGAAGATATTTTGCTGCAGGCGATTCGTATTCCAGGTACAGGTTTAGAGCAATCTGTAGATATGCAAATGATGCTTGAGGATAGAATTAAACACTTCCCCCAAGTACTCAATGTATTTTCTAAAATAGGAACTCCAGAGGTGGCGAACGACCCTATGCCGCCGAACATTGCTGATACTTTCATTATGCTTAAACCTCGTAATGAATGGCCAAATCCGAAAATGAGCCATGATGCGCTTGCCGCCGATATTGTCGATGCTGTTTCTGGTCAACCTGGTAATAACTTTGAACTGACGCAGCCAATTGAAATGCGTTTTAACGAACTCATTTCGGGTGTACGTGCTGACTTAGGCATTAAAGTGGTTGGTGATGATTTACAGCAATTATTAACCTCGGCCAATGCCATTCATGAAGTGCTAGAGCAAATTGAAGGCGCATCGGATCTTCAAGTTGAGCAAGTGACGGGTTTACCAATGTTGTCAATTCAACCTGATCGCATGGCGTTAGCTCGTTATGGTTTAACGGTCAGTGAGCTGCAAGATTTTGTCGCAACGGCCATCGGTGGTGAAGAGGCAGGGCTTATTTTTGAAGGTGATCGTCGCTTTAAGATTGTTCAGCGTTTACCTGAAAATATTCGTAAAGATGTAGAGAGTTTACAAGCGTTACCTATTGTACTGCCATCGGGGCAGTATGTGCCTTTATCTGAAGTAGCGACATTAGATATCGCCCCATCTCCAAATCAAATCAGCCGTGAGAACGGTAAACGCCGTATTGTTGTAACAGCTAATGTGCGTGGTCGTGACTTAGGCTCATTCGTCACTGAAGCAAAACAACAAATTAGTCAGCAAGTGGATTTGCCGGCTGGTTATTGGTTGGAATATGGTGGCACGTTTGAGCAACTAGAGTCAGCCAGTCAACGTTTATTGATAGTGGTGCCTCTGACGTTGGCGCTTATTTTAGGCTTGTTAGTTATAGCGTTTAATTCGGTAAGAGATGCTGCCATTGTCTTTACCGGGATCCCACTTGCGTTAACAGGTGGTGTTATTTCGTTATGGTTAAGAGACATGCCGTTATCTATTTCTGCTGGTGTTGGATTCATCGCATTATCTGGTGTGGCGGTGCTTAATGGCTTAGTGCTGTTGAGCTTTATTCGGCAGTTATATCAAGAGAAAGGCGAGTTACTGAATGCCATTATTGACGGGGCATTGATTAGGTTACGTCCTGTATTAATGACGGCATTAGTGGCTGGGCTTGGCTTTGTTCCCATGGCGCTAAACATTGGTACAGGTGCTGAAGTACAACGACCTATTGCTACTGTAGTGATTGGTGGCATTATCTCATCGACAATGTTGACGCTGTTTGTGCTACCTATTTTATATCGTATGGCGCATCAAGGGCGAAAGTGGGCAAAAAGTGAGTCACAAAATGCTAGCGTGAACTGAACTTTAAATTAAGAGCTAGTCCTGCATTGTTCGAGTAGTTTTGATTATTACAAGTACTTAGCAGGGCTTGTTTATGCTTATAGATGAATAACCTCAAGACATAAAAATGGCTCTGCTGGGGGAAGCAAGAGCCAAGGACTTGATGAATCAAATAGGTTTGTTTTTTTATCAACTCATCAGAGATGATGAGAGTTAAATAGCTAGCGCTTTTGGAAACAATAATACATTTTCAGTATGAATATGAGTTTGTAAGTCCGCATCAAACTCGGCCAAAGTGCGGTAGCATTTTTGCCATGTGCTACAAACGCCTTCAGGGATTTGGTAATTATTGGTGAGCTCTCTTAACTGCTGCAAAACTGTGCCAGCATGATCATGCTCGTGCTCCATGGCATTAATTGGATTCCCAATATGACCAAAACAGCCATTCACTTCTTCGCCTGCAGCCAGTCTTCGCATTGCAGGAAACAATATTTGTTCTTCTTTCATTAAATGCGGCATTAAATCAGCGATTAGTGCACCGATTAGCGTGGCTAATGGTTTAATTTCAGCATGATCTTCGCCGTGGGCTTGTACCATTTTTTGCGAGTACTCAACTAACAGTGGCGCAGTTTCACGAACATACTGGTGATGAGTCGATTCAAGGTGATCAATCAAAGCGGGTATTGATAAAGTGCTTAATTGCTCAAGGTCAGTAGATGTCATAGTGATTCCAAAAGATACATTTAATTTATACATGCATTTTAAATATATCTTTAATTGAGGCAATCAAATCGATACTTTATTGTTAGCTAGATCACATTACATAAGACTCTATACTCCTTACAGAGTACAAGTTTGATTACCCGTTAATCCACTTGAGAGGATTTGATCGCTAACCTGTTGTTGCTTAAGCATACCGCCCACTCTCAGTAATTGGTCTTGGTGGCAAATTAACCCTCGATGATCCATGCTAGGAACATCAAGCGAAATAGGCGCAAGCCATTGCATCGTTTTAAAATCAAAGGTGTATTGCAAGTTGTGTGGCTCGCTAGGGCTGCCGTTATAACCGATACCACTGTAATTATATGGGTTGTTGCTGCCAGCCATAAATACGGCTTGTCCATCAGCGGTATTATTAATGCCAGTCGCCGCCATACGATAGTGAGCGGTAGCTAATGGTGTCGTTCTGCTTTGATTTGTTGGCGTGGCAATAGAATAATGAGGTAATAATTGCCAGCTGATCCTTAAATGATTTTGAGGATTAACTTCACCGTACAAACACACTGGTGATGATTGATAGCTTCGACGTTGACCAATATTAGCCTGCACTTTTACCCCATCACATAAGACGATTTTATTATTTACCATCGCAACGGCTTGACCAAATACTGCTGGAGCAGGAATAGGGCTAGCTTGATCCCAAGTGTTAGTTTTGGTGTCGTAAACTTGGACTAAGTTAACATTGCCATCGTTATGCCAGCCGCCAAACAAATAGATATAACGCTGCTGATATACACTCGCTGCAGTGTCATCCACAGCCACTGGCATATCTGCAATACGTTGGTATTGATTATTTAATATATCAAATTGATAGTTATCTACAGTGCTGATTTCTTCATGGTTTTCGGCAACAGTATAACCGCCAAAAACATAGGCTTTATCTTCAAGACCAACTGCAATAGACGCTAAACGACCAGCAAGTGGAGCGACAAATGGTACGGCTTTAATGGGTTGCCATTGCGCTTCTGCTTTAGTTAAATTTAGTGCCCAGGCTTTATTGTGCACATCTTGGTAGCCCTTACCTTGAGCTAGCCCAGTAAAACTCAGCAAGTATTGACCCTGCGTAGTACTGACTTTTGCAATGGCATTATTGCTCACCGGCTCAGGTAATTTAGCGAGCGACGCGTCGTGTAAAGTGCCTGCTGACACTGCAGAAGTAAAGCAAGCCACTTGTGATGCTAAAAATAGAGCGAGTATTTGTTTCATCGAAATATCCGAAGGGGATTATTGGCTTTAGAGTACAACAATTTATTGATGAGTTAATCATTTTGTCATTCAGACCGTTTATTTCATTCCATCAAAGTTGATAGTGAAGACACGGGATATATATATTGCTCACTTTGTATTCTGGGCTTTTACTGGGGTGTGACACAGTGTCGCAGTATGACAATTGTAAGTTGTTTAGCACGTTGAACGGTTAAATAATTGTGTGATTACGTTAACTATTTTGCATACTACTAAAGGTTGTTATGGTGAATTCAGTGAGATTTTCTTTTTCTAAGGTCGCTTTATTGGTTTCTGCGACGTTATGTTCATTTATTTCTGTTGCCTCATCTGATATCGAAGCGAACGATATTGAAGTTAACAGTATGGCGACCGAGTCCATTGCAGCAAGCCACTCACCTTATTTGAAGTCGATGGAAAAAATTAGCATTACTGGCAGTCGGATAAAAAGAGAAGAAATCACCTCAACCGCACCAATGGCAGTGTTCACCGCTGATGATATTGCCCAGATGGGGGCAACGTCAGTGGATGCAGTATTGCAAAGAATGTCTGCTTCTGCAGGGTTTGCCGGTAATCAAACTAATGCTTATTGGACTGATGGCGGTTATGGCTCAACTCAAGTGAACCTTCGAGGTCTTGGGGTAAACCGAACTCTAGTACTGCTTAATGGCAGACGAATGGTAAACAGCGGTACGGGGGCTAACTCGTCAGTGGACTTAAATACTATTCCTGTCAGCGTCATTGAGCGTATTGAAGTATTAAAAGATGGTGCTTCTGCTGTTTATGGCGCCGACGCTGTCGCAGGTGTGGTTAACATTATTACTAAAGACCAAATTGATGGTGTTGAGTTTCAAGCAAGAACGGGCATGACTGAACAAGGTGATGGCGAGCAATATCAATTTGATTTAGCAGTGGGGAAAGTTGGTGAGCGAGGCAGCGGATATATTGCGTTAAGTTATGATAAAGCTGACGCGGTAGAAATGACCAGCCGCGCCCCATGTCCATTAACTGAAGTCGACGGTGAATTAGTCTGTGGCGGCAGCACTGCATTGCCAGGAGGTCGTGGTTATTTCTTGGATGAAAATGGTAATTCAATCGGTGATGAAGTGAAATTATTACCTAATGGTAGTGATGAATATGCTAGTAGCGATAGAGACAACTATTTTGAATACTTTAATGCGGTGCAGCCAAATGAGCGTTTTAATGTCTTTGCCTCAGGCGAGTACGACTTAACTGACAATGTGCAGCTATTTACAGAGGCGATGTATACCCATCGCAGTTCTACACTGCCCGCAACTCCGCAAACTGTCAGTGGTATTACAATACCAAGCTGGCACGAGTCTAACCTCACTGAGAATGATTTTTTACTTAACAGCCGCCGTTTAGCTGAAGCGCCTCGTGAATTTAATATTGAAACAGATACATGGCGAGTTGTAGCCGGTTTACAAGGGGGTTTAGACAATGGTTGGCAATGGGATGCCGCAGTTAATTACGGCAGTAATCGTGGCTCATTTGAAGTCACTAATGTGATTAACAACACTCGCTTAGGCGAGGCAACAGATTACGATAATTGCAGTGTTGATCCGAATATACCTTGTGCTGACTTTTGGGGAGAGGGCTCACTAACCCCTGAAATGCTCGATTACTTCTTATTCGATATGATGAGTGATGGAGGAAATGAGCAATTAAGTCTAACTGCCAATTTAACGGGTGACTTATGGCAACTTCCTGCAGGTACTATGAGTTTTGCCACAGGTATTGAGCATCGAAAAGAAAAGGGCTGGAGTAACCCTGATCCTTTAGCAATAAGTGGTGAAGCAAATACCAGCCAACAGGGCCCTATTAGTGGAGAATACACCGCAGATGAAGTGTATTTAGAAGCTTATATTCCTTTGTTAGCAGATAAGCCTCTGGCTAAAGCCGTTGATTTAACCGCAGCTGTGCGTTACTCGCATTTTGATACGTTTGGCAGTGATACTAACTATAAGCTTGGTTTACAGTGGATGCTGAATGACCAGCTCACCCTTCGTACGACCAAATCGACTGCGTTTAGAGTACCTAATATTCCTGAATTGTTTGGCGGCATTAGCCAAGGTTCAATGAACACCACAGATCCTTGTAGCGACTGGAGCCAACTTGACCCAAGCTCACATCGTTTTGCCAATTGCCAAGCTGCAGATGTGCCAATAGATTTTAACCATGAAGGCACTATATTAACTGACCGTGGTGGTAACGCAGATTTACAACCTGAAGAGGCAGACACATTCACTGTCGGTGTTGTGTGGGATGTGAGTTTTATCGAGGGGCTGAATGTCACGCTTGATTACTATGACATAAAAATTGAAAACGCAATTAACTCAGTCAATGGCTCAAGTAAACTTGCTGCCTGTTATGACAGTGCCAATATGAGCCACCCTTTTTGCAACGATGAGCACTTTATTCGCGACGAGCAAACCGGTGAAATTACCTATTTGCAAACCCAATTAGGAAATGCAGCAACAGAAGAAGTATCAGGTGTCGATTTAGCTATGTTCTATCAAAAGGACTTTGGTGAGTTCACCACAAACACCTCGTTTGAAGTCAGTTATTTAGATGAATATAATCTGCAAACTTATGAAGGTGCACCAGTAGAAGAACGGGCTGGCACCATTGGCTATGACGGCAGTTATACCAAGTGGCGTTCAAATTTGTATTTTGATATTGCTAAAGATGATTGGCGCTTTGGCTATAACATTCAATATATTGGCGAGGCGGATGATCAATACGCCGCTGCAGGTGATATTGGTGATTCTGTAGACGCTGTGACCTATCATAATACACAGCTTTATTACCAATTAACCCGTAGTTTAGGGTTCACGGCTGGTATCGATAATCTATTTGATAAACAAGCGCCATATCATCAAAGTTACACAGACGGAAACACCAACACGATGACCTATGATTTAATGGGGCGACGTTATTATCTTGCGTTGAAATGGGTAATGTAACTATTGTGAATAAGCAAATGTTTAGGGTAACTTAGCATTTGCTTATGCTTAAAGTCTTGCGAGTAGAACCACCACTAATAATAAGAAATACAGGTAACATTCGAATTTGAACTCTAGAAAAACGCTAAAAAAGGTATCGTCAGCGCAGTTTGTTCATCGTTGGTTGATGTTGCTATTGGCCATTCCGATCTTCATTTGGGGTCTCACTGGTAGCTATTTTGTACTAATGGATATCGGCTTCATTCGTAGCGACCACATTGCGATGGAGCGAGCAGACAAAATCCGCGCTTCAGCGGTCAAATACCCCATCGCAAAAGTATATCAATCATTTCCAGAAGCGAGAAAAATCACCTTAAGGATGCTCAATACACAGTTGGTTTACCATGTGAATCTCAATGACCAATCCCTGTTAATTGATGCTGCATCTGGTCAACGACTTGCAGCTATTTCAAAGTCGCAGGCAGAGCAGATATCGCAATCCTTTCAACATCAGCAATCAATATCTCCAACTGCACAAATTCAATTTATTGGGTTGCTCAACGATAAAACCCCACTGGAGCAATTACCTTCAGAGTTAGCTGCACGACACTTACCCGTATGGCGAGTGGTCTTTGATGATATCGGCCAATCGACGTTATATATTTCAGCGCAAACTGGCGAAGTCGTGACAAGAAGACATGAGTATTGGCGCTTGTTTGATTTATTTTGGAAGTGGCACATCATGGATTATGACGACGGTGAAGCCATTGATAATCAATTACTATTTTATACTGCCATCGCTTCTTTTATCGCTGTATTTGCTGGTGGCGTATTGGTTTGGCAGCGCCGCAAGAGGTATTGCTAATGACAATCAAAAAAATAAAACATTGGCTAAGGTTTTGTCATTATTGGCTTGGGACTATTATTGGCATTCAATTATTAATCTGGCTAGGAACAGGTATTTATTTCAATATCACCCCAAGTGAAGATCTGAAAGGCACTCATTATTATCGCAGTATAGCGCCGCTAGATTTAACTGCGTTTAGTAGTCACGATCTAGAGCCATTATCATCTATTCTTGAGCGATTTAAACCGATGGAGCAGGTTAGTACAATTGTGCTTAATAACCAGCCTGTGTATTTACTAGATGAGCAAGTACAGCGATATCAACACGATTGCCAACAGCAAGTATTGGTCGATGCTTATAGCGGAAAAGAAGTCCTTATTGATGCCGACTTGGCTGAATCAATCGCTTTGCAAAGTTATACTGGAGCAGGCGAAATAAAGAGTCACAGGCAATTATCTACAAGTTTTAAAGAGTGGCCCAAAGAATGTAACCCATTGTGGCAAGTCAGCATTAGTGATGATTTGAATACCCGAATTTACATTAATGGTGTCAATGGTCGATTGGTTGGCCATAAAAATGATCACACTGATTTAGCCGATTTGATGTTTAAGCTGCACTTTATGGATTACCTGCACCAAGGTAGTTTTAATAATCCGTTTAGCTGGGTATTTGGATTAATGATGTTGCTATTGTCATTATCCGGTGTGTATTGGGTGATAGATAACCTTGTGATGAAGCGATATCGATTTAAGCTTAAGTAGCAAGTTGAGCAGCAAGTTGAGCAGCAAGTTGAGCAGCAAGTTCAAACATTAATAACAAAAAAGGCTTTCCATTTCTGGAAAGCCTTTTTAATACAACAGCTTAAGAATTACTTCTTAGTTCATGCCGTATTTTTTTAATTTCTTACGTAAAGTACCACGGTTGATACCTAACATGTTTGCAGCACGTGTTTGGTTACCACGAGTGTGTTGCATGATGATGTCTAGTAGTGGTGCTTCAACTTCACTTAAAACCATTTCATAAACTTCAGACGCTTCTTGACCGTCTAACTGAGAGAAGAAGTTTGTTACTGCACGCTTAACTGCGTCACGTAATAGTTGTGGCTTGATAGTACCGTTAGCGGTTTCAATCTTACCTACGGTTAGCTGGTGAACTTCTGTGTTAGTAGTTGTCTGATCAAACATTCTATTCTGCTCTTTATATTAAAAATTTACTAATTCATCAAAGTAACATTCCACTAGGGAATATTGCTGTTCAGCGGTTTCAAGCCTATTAAAGTCAGCACGGAACTGTCGCTGTTCTTCTTGGTTTAGGTACCATCCCATATGCTTTCGGGCAAATCGGACACCTTTGTATTCGCCGTACAATTCGTACAATTTGTTAAGGTGTTCGAGCATGATTTCTCGTTGCTCGCTCGCCTCAACTGGCGGTAATTTTTTACCTGTTTCCAAGTAGTGGTGGATTTCTCTAAAAATCCACGGTCTGCCTTGGGCTCCACGTCCTACCATTACAGCATCGGCGCCAGTGTAATCTAAGACGAACTTAGCTTTCTCTGGACTGTCGATATCTCCGTTGGCAACAACAGGGAGTGAGACATTTTGTTTTATTGCTTTAATAGTGTCGTATTCGGCAAAGCCTTTATACATGCATTGTCTCGTTCTACCGTGAACGGCGAGCGAAGCGATACCACAATCTTCTGCAATGCGGGCAATTTCAACACCATTACGATGTTCAGGTTGCCAACCTGTGCGAATTTTTAATGTCACAGGAACATCAACTGCACTAACTACAGCTTGTAAAATCTCTTTTACTAGCTGGGGATCTTGCATTAATGCCGAGCCTGCGAGCTTTTTATTCACTTTTTTCGCTGGGCAACCCATATTGATATCAATGATATGCGCACCTTGTTCAACATTGAACTGAGCTGCGTTTGCCATTAATTCAGGATCTGCACCTGCGATTTGTACTGAACGTATACCTTCTTCGCCAGAATGCATCATGCGCTGGCGGCTTTTATCGGTATCCCAAACTTCAGGATTCGATGAAAGCATTTCTGAAACCGCTAGACCTGCGCCATAGCGTAAACAGAGGTTTCTAAAAGCGCGATCGGTGACACCTGCCATTGGTGCCACAATCAGCTGATTCTTCAGTTGATACGGGCCAATTTGCATTGCGTTATTCACCTTGCTCGTCAAAGGGGCGCTATATTAGCCCTTTTTTGCCTTCCTGAAAAGGTCAATAAATGAACTAAATGTAACTTTTTTACTTGACTTTTAGTTGGAGAGTAGTCATCGCTCCCTTATGCGTAGATCTAGCTGCCATAAGGGATGCGCTGCCTTTACCGTTATTTGCGGGTACCTGTCAAGCGACTCCAGTCTTCTTTGTGAGCCGCTTCATCCATGATGAACCATTGGCTATAAAACTGTGAGATTTCTTCTGCTTGTTCTTCTAAGAGGCCTGATAAAGCTAATTTTCCGCCAGTTTTCACTTTTTCTGCGATCAGTGGTGCTAACTCGCGAAGTGGGCCTGCAAGGATGTTAGCCACCAAGATATCGGCTTGCAGATTCTCTGGTTGGTTTTCTGGTAAGTATAAAGCAAGCTTATCTGCAACGCCGTTACGTTCAGCGTTGGCAGTCGATGCATCAATCGCTTGGTAGTCAATATCAACACCTGTGACGGTTTTCGCACCAAGTTTAAGGGCGGCGATGGCTAAAATGCCCGAACCACAACCAAAGTCGATGACTTCTTTATCTGAAAGATCTAAACCGTCTAACCATTCAAGGCATAACGCCGTTGTTGCATGTGTGCCTGTACCGAAAGCTAAACCAGGATCAAGAATGACGTTGACTGCCTCTGGCTCAGGAATGTCGCGCCAGCTTGGGCATATCCATAAGCGTTGGCCGAATTTAATTGGGTGAAAGCTATCCATCCATTCGCGAACCCAGTCTTTGTCTTCAATTTGTTCAATTTTATGTTTAAACCCTTTACCTAAATAAGGCAGAGTTTCTAAAAAACTCACTGTTGGACTTAAGTCAGTGCCAGCATCAAATAATGCAATCACTATGGTGTCTTGCCAAAGTGGCGTTTCACCTAATTTAGGCTCAAAAATAGGGGTGTCTTTACCATCTTCATAGGTAATTGATACAGAACCTTGCTCCATTAAAAGATCACCGACTGCGTCGGCGTGGTCGCTGTTAGTGCTAATGCGAAGTTGAATCCAAGGCATGGAGTTTTTCCTATGAGAATAATTTAATCGCGTATTGTACCTGCTTGAAGGCTAAAACAGCAGCATTTGATAGTGAAATATTACATATTTGCATCGAAAGGCTTGTTTTAGCACTTTTAACAACTGGTTAATGATTAACCTATTAATATTCATAACGAAATCAGTGTAACTCGTACTTTTGTTTGAATGTCACTATAAATAAATGAAAGATAAGCAAAATTTTGAGTTCTTAAATTTGAACAATTTGTGATTGTGATCAAGTTCTAAAAGACGATCAATGGTAAGTGAGCTTGATCACGATTTAATTTTTATGGCCAAGGCGAAATAGGGATAGCTGATAAGCTAAATTTACCAGAAATGTGTCATTAACAGGCATGGAAACTATGACTGCTTCATCGCAAACTCAAACACAAAAGATTCATGACGTCTCGTCAAAAGGGTATTTGAACCCGATTTGGGCAGCCAGAGCCGATAAATTACAAAGTGCTACCGGGTTGTTGTTAGGCTTTTTCATTATTATGCATTTGCATTTTGAATCGAGCATTTTGATCAGCAAAGATGCCTTTTATCATGTGGCGCATTTTCTTGAAGGCAGTATGTTCAGTGACAACGGACAAGGTTTTCCTGTAACGACTAAATTCGTCTCGGCATTTATGTTAATCGTCGTATTAGTGCATGCTCTGTTTGCATTAAGACGATTCCCTGCCCAAATCCAACAATGGCGAGCACTGCGCAGCCAAATGACAATTATGCCGCACCAAGATACTAAAATTTGGTTTTGGCAGTTGATCACTGGCTTTCTTTTATTCTTCCTCGCGCCAGTGCACTTGTTTGACATGATCACTAATCCTGAAATTGGACCGCATTTATCCGCTGAGCGGGTCTATCACCAAGATGTGTGGATGCTCTATATATTGCTACTCCCTGCAGTGGTCATTCATGCCATGTTTGGTTTGTATCGCGTTGCCATTAAATGGGGCATTACCACTAAACGCATGGCTGCGTTAAAGCTTGCCAAAGTGATGGTGGTGTACTTGATGATTATTGGTATCGCTAGTTTGCTTACTTATATTTTTATCGGTCAATCATTGGAGTTACCCGTGACTCCATTTGTGCCGAGCTAAAGACTAACGAGTTGTAGATGAACCAGAGTGCATTGCATTCATGGCTCATAACGTATTTAAGGAGTATCCGTGAAAATTATATATACAGACTCATTAGTCGTCGGCGCAGGCCTTGCTGGTTTACGTGTGGCTATTGCTTCAAAAGAGCGTGGTTTAGACACAGTCGTGCTATCGCTAATTCCCGCTAAGCGTTCTCACTCAGCTGCAGCACAAGGCGGCATGCAAGCCAGCCTTGGTAATACGGTTAAAGGGATGGGCGATGATGAAGATGTTCATTTCCAAGATACCGTAAAAGGGTCTGACTGGGGCTGCGATCAAGACGTAGCGCGCATGTTTGCTCATTGTGCGCCCAAAGCGGTGCGTGAACTGGCTAACTGGGGGGTACCTTGGTCACGCATTACTGCGGGTGATCGTCAGGTTGTTGTGAATGCTGAAAAGGTCACGATTACTGAAGCTGAAGAAGCGCACGGCTTAATTAATGCCCGTGATTTTGGTGGCACTAAAAAGTGGCGTACCTGTTATACCGCAGATGGTACCGGCCATTCACTGTTATATGCCGTTGATAACAAAGCCATTGAAATGGATATTCCTGTTCATGAGCGCATTGAAGCGCTATCACTTATCCATGATGGCAAACGCTGTCATGGTGTGATTGCACGCTGTTTAGTGACGGGTGAACTACGTGCCTATATTGGTAAATCAACCACGATTGCTACGGGCGGCTATGGCCGTATTTATGAAGTATCGACCAACGCAATTATCTGTGAAGGTATCGGCCAAGCATTGGCATTGGATACCGGCGTTGCGACGTTAGGGAACATGGAAGCGGTGCAGTTCCATCCAACAGCGATTGTGCCTGTGGGGATTTTAACCACAGAAGGGTGTCGTGGTGATGGTGGCTTATTGCGTGACAAAGATGGTCATCGCTTTATGCCTGATTACGAGCCTGAAAAGAAAGAACTCGCATCACGTGATGTGGTCTCGCGTCGCATGACCGAACATATGCGAAAAGGCAAAGGGGTTGATAGCCCTTATGGGCCACATTTATGGCTCGATATTACCTTGCTTGGCCGCAAACACGTTGAAACCAACTTACGTGAAGTGAAAGAAATTTGCGAAAACTTCTTAGGGATTGATCCTGCAAAAGATTGGATCCCAGTTAGGCCAACACAGCATTATTCTATGGGTGGTATCCGCACTAATGCAACTGGTGAAAGCCCGCAACTTGCAGGCTTATTCAGTGTCGGTGAAGCAGCCTGTTGGGATATGCACGGTTTTAACCGCTTAGGTGGTAACTCACTGGCTGAGACCGTTGTCGGTGGCATGATTATCGGAAAATATGTGGCCGATTATTGTGAGAAAAACACCCTTGAAATCAACACTCAATTGATTGATAACAGCATGAGCAAGTTACAAGATGAAATTGATGACTTACTTGTAGGCGACGGCACTGAAAATGTGTTTGTAATTAAGCTCGCCATGCAACGCATTATGATGGATTACGTGGGCATTTTCCGTAATGGCACTGAGCTTGAAAAAGCCATTACCGAGTTAAAAGACTTACTGCAGCGCAGCAAGAATATTGGTCTTAAGTGTAAGAAACGCCATGCCAACCCTGAGCTAGTGGAAGCATTGCGCGTACCGCGTATGTTACGTGTTGCTTTAACCGTTGCCTGTGGTGCTAACGCTCGTACAGAAAGTCGCGGAGCCCATGCCCGTGAAGATTACCCACAACGTAACGACAAAGAATGGCTTAACCGAACTCTATCCACTTGGCCTAATGAAAACGCATTGGAGCCGACGTTAAGTTACGAGCAGCTTGATGTGATGAAAATGGAATTACCACCAGGTTATCGTGGTTACGGTAATGATAATGCCGTAGCGCATCCTGATACTGCAAAACGTGAAACTCAAATCGCAGACATTCTTGCAGAGCTGGGTGATGATGCAGATCGTTTTGATAAGCAAGCGGCCATTATGCCATTTGACTTACCTGAAACATTACGTCCTCGTAATGAAAGACTAAGTGACACGATTGCTGTGTCGGGAGAGAAGTAATGACTAGCCCACGTACGATTAGTTTTGAAATTTTTCGTTATGATCCGCAAGACCCTAACGATAAACCAAAAATGGTGACTTACGAGATCACCGAAGCGCCAGGTATGACAGTGTTTATTGCATTGAACTTGTTACGTGAACAACAAGATCCATCGTTGCAATTTGATTTTGTGTGCCGCGCGGGTATCTGTGGCAGTTGCGCCATGGTGATTAATGGCAAACCCACCTTGGCTTGTCGCACGCTAACGGCTAATTTCCCTGATGGAAAAATTAAACTGATGCCATTGCCTGGTTTTGAATTGATTGGCGATTTATCGGTAAACACAGGCAAATTTATGCGTCAGCTTGCTGAGCGTTTACAATTGTGGCTACAACCTGATGCGAATGATATTGATATCCATCGCTTAGAAACGCCAATGGATCCTGCTGAAGCGGCGAAATTGTATGAGCTAGAACGTTGTGTGGAATGCGGTGTCTGTGTATCTGCTTGTGCAACTAAGCAAATGAAAGACAGTTTTGTTGGCGCAGTTGGGATGATGAAAATCGCCCGTTTTGAAATGGACAGCCGTGATACCCGTAGCGCTGAAGATTTTTATCATGTGATAGGTAATCAAGATGGCGTGTTTGGTTGTATGACCTTACTAGGTTGTCAGGATGCGTGCCCGAAAGACTTGCCTCATATGCAGCAAATTGCTTACCTACGCCGTAAAATGGCGCAGACTATTGTTAGCTGTTAATTAACCGCTAAACATTTTAAAGCCGCTAAACAGCAATGTTCAGCGGCTTTTTTGTTGATGGGCTTGGTTATTAACTATTTGATTAAATAGCGGTTGGCATATGGAATAAGCTTTGCCTTATTCCTTGATTGCTATTTGAACAAACCAAAGTCGTGGCGCTTCGCCCACACCAGACCAAAGGGGCAAAGCGCTTGCGTCCCTTTGGAAACCCTCAGCGCCCCAGACGAAAAATGCTGAAAAACGCATAATTTTCGATGGGGTTCGATCCAGCTTCAAACTTCATGTGTGCCTGCTTCGGCCGTTGCCGAAAAGGCCTAACGCTTCCGATAGGCCGTCCGTGGCCTAACGAAAGCTAACTTGGCATCCATGCCAAGCTCACGTCCTTTTCTCGATGACCTCAATTCAAATTGATTCTGAAAGGTTTTGTTCTGTGTCTATTAGTGGCGAATACAGTTAAATCGAAGAGACACTAATCCCAGCGTAGATGCGTTAATACCCACGAAAATATGGATGTATCTGCATAAAACGCTGCGGCAGCTAATGGATTAGATTGAGCCATGCCTTTCTGTAATAGAGCTAAAATAAATGAAGTATAAAGTTAGAGGTTGTAACTCGCTTTTACTCTTTTTCTTGCTAGGGATGCGAGTTTCAGCTTATTGAATAATTTCAGTCCATTCGGGTAATAAAGGTTTGTTCGTCATCCACAAAAGCCACAAAGCCGTCGTGATAAATAAACACCCGACCACGTCCCTCAACTAGGCAGGCAAGCTGTGGGCTTAAATCTTCTTCGTTATCCTGACTTTGAAATGTACCAGTATCGGTGATTACGCCGCTGAGTGTAGGCAAATATCCATAAGTGCGCTTGGCTTGATCAATCAGGCTCAATTCACTGGCACTAGAGAAGCAAGATGGGATAGCACCTGCTTCTTCGATAAACATCGTTTTCAGTTCTTCAAAAGCTGTAATCACTAGCCAGTCGATGTCGTTAACATGATGGATAAACATTGTTTATAAATACCTAGTTTCTGGATAATTCTGATGCAGAGATTTTATCACTATCAGGGGAGAACGTAGTAGAGGTTTAGTTGGCGATTGATTACTAAATTTGGATAAAAATTTAAATCAACGTCTAAATCAAAGTCGTGGCGCTTCGCCCACACCAGACGAAAGGGAAACAACAGCATTTCTCTTTTCGATATCCCTTGCCGCCCCAACGAAATTACTCTTTCAAAGCGAGTAAGCCTCATGCTTATTCGAAAATAGCTAACGCTTTAGACAGGCCATCCATGGCCAACTAAAGCTAGCCTGACGTCCTGTCAGGCTTACGCTATTTTCTTCAACGAATTTCAGCAATTTCAATGGGGATTTATTGCACCTGCAGGTTCATTTTATATCAACAATTATTTCCTGAAACTATCCTAGCCCTGAATGTTAAATGTGAATTGAGGCAAGCAAGAAAATTGCGTGAGTCTAGCCATGGAAGGATTGAATCAAAGTCGTGGCGCTTCGCCCACACCAGACGAAAGGGAAACAACAGCATTTCCCTTTTCGATATCCCTTGCCGCCCCAACGAAATTACTCTTTCAAAGCAAGTAAGCCTCATGCTTATTCGAAAATAGCTAACGCTTTAGACAGGCCATCCATGGCCAACTAAAGCTAGCCTGACGTCCTGTCAGGCTTACACTATTTTCTTCTACGCATTTCAGCAATTTCAATGGGGATTTATTGCACCCGCAGGTTCATTTGTATCTACAATTATTTCTTGAAATTATTCTTAGGCTTAAATGCTCAATTTGAATTGAGGTAAGCAAGAAAATTGCGTGAGTCTAGCCATGGAAGGATTGAATCAAAGTCGTGGCGCTTCGCCCACACCAGACGAAAGGGAAACAACAGCATTTCCCTTTTAGATATCCCTTGCCGCCCCACCGAAATTACTCTTTCAAAGCGAGTAAGCCTCATGCTTATTCGAAAATAGCTAACGCTTTAGACAGGCCATCCATGGCCAACTAAAGCTAGCCTGACGTCCTGTCAGGCTTACGCTATTTTCTTCAACGAATTTCAGCAATTTCAATGGGGATTTATTGCACCTGCAGGTTCATTTTATATCAACAATTATTTCCTGAAACTATCCTAGCCCTGAATGTTAAATGTGAATTGAGGCAAGCAAGAAAATTGCGTGAGTCTAGCCATGGATGGCTAGCTAGCTTTCGAGGGGAAGGGACGCCCCATCGTAAGCGTTAGTGATTTTTGCAGCTTGCCGAAGCGGGCTACATTTGAAGTTAAACGCTATAAGGTACTCCGTTGGAAATTTTGCTGTTTAAATTTCGCCGGAGCTGCGGGGTGTTCTAAGAGGGAGTCGCAGTTCACTCCCTTTTAGTCTGGTGTGGGCGAAGCGCCACGACGTTGATCTAAACGAAGTTTGGAATGAATTAGGGGGATGACGTTCATAACCCAGAGTGCATTTTATGCAATGATGGAGGTTCTTTGTTTCACTCAGGCAGATAAACTGGGGATCAGTTCTTTCTATGTTATAACTCATTGTTGATAAAGTGGTTTACTGTTAGTCTGGAATGATTACAGTACTGGCGACCTGTTCTTATTAAGACCGTTCTTATTCGGAATTCAGCCTAATATACTGTTATATTTTTTAAGGAAGCTTATGGCTGCTATTAAAAGTCTAGATTTAAGTATTATCGAATCAGTTTGTAAGTTACTTGGTAATACGGAAACTGGTTTTACTGGAACTGAAATTGGAAAGCTACTCTATGAATCAGGAATCGAAGATATTGATTCTGTAAATACCAAATGGAAAAGGCTCAATTCAGCTTTAGCCAACAAGCAAATCATAGATGGTTGCTCTAACAACGTACTGGCATTCATTCAGAATGCAATTAGCCCTGCTCGCCATTACAATAACCTTGAGTGGTTCAATGACACTCGATATCAGTTAAATAAAATTCTTAGCTTTGCTGGTTTTAATATCGGTGAAAATGGAATAATAGGAACAGTTACTAAGTCGAACACCATCAGTGAAGCAGCAGCTAGAGCGTATAAACTCAAAGACCACCTTGTTTCTCGTAATGTTCATCCCGACGTTCTAAAATATTGCAAAGAGGAGTTAGTTGTCGATAACTATTTCCACGCTGTATTTGAAGCTACAAAAAGTGTAGCTGATAAAATTAGAAATAAAACGGGTTTAACATCTGATGGCTCCGCATTAGTTGATGAAGCGTTTTCTTTTAAGCACATTCCTCATTTAGCACTCAATTCCTTAGTTACCGAAAGTGAAAAGAGTGAGCAAAAAGGCTTTATGAACTTACTAAAAGGTTTATTTGGTACTTTTCGCAATACAACAGCACACGCACCAAAAATTACGTGGTCAATAGAAGAAATTGACGCACTAGATATACTTTCAATGGTTTCTCTAGTTCACCGTCGATTAGACAAAGCAACACAAGCAAAAATGATATACGAATCAAAAATATAACAAAGCATTTAAGACGGATTCCCAACGCTCGGCATTTTCGGTTTGCTTTGAATTTCGTGTTTACGGCACAATACTTTAAGTTCAGTGGTCTGCGTTGCTCACCACTTAATGCGGCGTTACACATAGAGCATTTAACCTGAAACTCACGGATTAGAATTAATGTGCTAACGCATTTCTGTCCAAAAATAAGCTTCAAACTTTATTGATTGAAGACCTTGGTCGATATCGCTAAACCAAAGGCGCTAGCTTCATTAATTCAGCAATATTCTGCACCCCAAGTTTATCCATTAGTTTTGAACGATGAACTTCGATGGTTCTGACTGCGACGCACAATTCATTGGACATTTGTTTGTTGGTATTGCCTGCAATAACCAATTTAAAAATTTGTTTCTCACGTTCAGACAGTCCATCTATCAAGGCTAAGTGATGCATTTTCCAGTGTTGGCGAATACTGTATAGCAGTCCTTTTTCGATGGAATTGGATAGCACTTTTCCTTGCACTGGCTTTTGAAAGAAATCAAATGCGCCTTGTTTAAATGCATCGACAGCCATCGGGACATCGCCGTGTCCCGTCAGAAAAATCACAGCTAATGGACTGTTGGCTTCAGTCAGCAATTGCTGCACTTCTGGGCCAGAAAGGCCGGGCATTCTGGCATCTAAAATCACGCAACCTGCAGTAGCAAGATCTACCGAGGATAAGAACAAATCTCCTGAGTTAAAGCTAATCAGCTTATAGCCGTAACCTTCCATCAAAAAAGTAATGGAATCAATAATGGCTTCATCATCATCGACGAGATAAACAGGGCCGTTAATGTCATTTAGCATAACCGTTCCTCAATGTGGTTTTTTACAATGGCTTTCGCCATTGCTCATCAGAGTCATTCTTTGCGAAAAGTAGATGTATTATTGATAGATATCTCAGTTTGAATCGATAAGCGAACTAATTTTATATAAAGCATGAATTGCATCACGTTGCATTGTTGTTGCTCTATCGTAAGCTTATTAAACTTCTCTAATTAAGGCGTTTACTGTGCTACGAATTATCGTGTGCTTTTTACTATTGAGCTTTATTTCTTCTGCATGGGCAAAACCCCAAGAGCTACATGTGGGCGTGTTAGCTAATTGGGGAGACCAACAAGCTATCGCACGTTGGACTCCGATGATGGACTATCTTAATGAACAAGTGCCAGACACGCATTTTAACGTCTATCCAGGTAACTTTGTCGCGCTAAACCAAGCGATGGAGTCTGGGGAGATTCAGTTCATTATCACCAACCCTGGGCAATACCTTTACCTTTCTAATCAGTTCCCGCTATCTTGGCTTGCCACTATGCGCTCTCGTCGTCATAACGGTGCGACTTCTGCAATTGGATCTGCTGTTATCGTCAAAGCTGATAGTGAATACCGTACTTTGTATGACTTGAAAAACAAATCGGTTGCAGCGAGCGATCCTCATGCTTTGGGCGGCTATCAAGCCACTATTGGTTTAATGCACAAATTAGGTATGGATTCTAAAAACTATTTTAAAGAAATACACTTTTTAGGTTTTCCGCTAGACCCACTTTTGTATCAGGTCCGTGATGGTAACGTAGATGCTGCAATCACGCCTTTATGTACCTTTGAAGATATGGTGGCGCGTGGGTTAATTAAGGCCGAAGAATATAGAATATTAAACCCAAGTAAGCCCAAAGGCTTTGACTGCCAATGCAGTACACACCTCTATCCTAATTGGTCGTTTGCAGCCAATGAGAGTGTTGATAATGAGCTGAGCAAAGCTATTACCCAAGCTTTGATGAAGTTGCCTTCAGATCATCCCGCAGCCATTACGGCTCAGCTGAAAGGCTGGACGTCACCTATCAGCCAGTTAGCAGTGATTCAATTATTTAGCGAACTGCATGTGGAAAACTCTGACGTTAATCGTTGGGATACGTTATTAAAATGGCTTAAAGATAATCGACATTGGGGCATATTGGCTGTTTTCTTATTTGTGGTCGCGACGGTTTATCACTTATGGATTGAGTATCGTTTTCATCAAAAAAGTGAATCGTTAGTGGCTTCAGAAAGGCAATTAAAACAACAAGAAATTGCGTTAGAGAAGTTACAAAGTGCTGCCATGATTGGCGAGATTGGTGCTGGGCTTGCCCATGAAATAAATCAGCCTATCGCGGCCATCACCAGCTATAGCGAAGGAGCATTAATGCGCCTTGAGAATAAACACCAAATGGATAAAGACACCGCCATCGAATTACTCGGTAAGATCCATCAACAATCTACGCGAGCGGGTGAAGTGGTGCATCGAATCAGGGGGTTATTAAAGCGTAAAGAAGCTGTGATGGTTGATGTGAATATTTTGACCTTAGTGGACGAAAGTATTTCGTTATTAAAGCTTGAGTTAGCGAGAAACGATATTCGCATTGATACCAATACCCAAGGCGAACCATTCTTTATCACCGCTGATCGTGTTGGTTTAATGCAAGTGCTGATTAATTTAATCAAAAACAGTATTGATGCCATCAGTGAACAAACCCAGCCAGTTCAATCAAAGCCAGCACAAGGTAAAATTGTTATTTCGATGCATTTTAAAGAGCATCAAGTAGATGTGCAGATTATTGATAATGGACCAGGGCTACCACAAAACTCTGATGCATTAATGGCGACCTTTTTTACCACTAAAGAAAATGGTTTAGGTTTAGGGCTAGCAATTTGTAATGAGGTGATGAAGGAGCACGAAGGTACTTTTCGATTAGATAATCGTGAAGATGAGATAACAGGTTGTGTGGCCACATTGGGATTAAAGAAGAGGGGCAGTCAGCAAAAAGTTGTGAGTTAACTGAGTGAGTTTGAGCGCTAAATATAAATGCGTAATAAGAGATCGTACATACGCTGATTTATAGCCGATAAACGCTAGTTTTGTGCATTAATTCATATTTTTTAGCAATATGTGGTTAACCACAATAGCGTTATTTTGTGATTGCAGTAGGCGGTTTTTTAAACCGTGAACCCAATCACAATGCACGATGTAGACGAGTGAGTATGTGGTTTACCACAATATTCAAGGTGATTTCCTTGAGTGAGAATGATGAAAACCTTAGAACAGCTTAACAGCTTGGCAATCCAGTTTTTTGGATAATGCGAACGCCGTTTCATGTTCTTGGTCATTATTGTCATTTGGGAGATACACCATGAAACTAGATCGGCGAACCTTTATCAAAGGCGCAGGCGCAGGTACCGCAGGTTGTGCCCTTGCTGCTTTGCCCGGCTCGATTGCCGCCTTAGGCAGTGTCACAGTTCAAGGCAGTGAAGAGTCTATCGCAAGTAGTTGCGAAATGTGTTCTACACGCTGTCCAATATCAGCCAGAGTGGTTAACGGCAAAAACGTATCCATTCTCGGTAATAAAAAAGCCAAATCATTTGGTGGTGCAGTTTGTGCTCGCGGTGGTGCTGGTCATAGTTTACTTTACGATAAGCAACGTATTGTTAAACCGCTGAAGCGAGTGGGTGAACGTGGTGAAGGTAAATGGGCAGAAATCGAGTGGGATGAAGCCTATAGTTTGATTGCTGAAAACCTCAATAAAATTAAAGCCAAACACGGTGCTGAGTCTGTTGCTTTTTCGTCTAAATCTGGCTCACTTGAAGGCCATCTTTTCCACCTAGCAAAATCCTTTGGTAGTCCTAATACTTTCACCCATGCCTCAACGTGTCCTGCGGGTTATGTGGTTGCGGCTAAAGCCATTTTTGGTGGCAAAATCAAGCGTGATTTAAGTAATTCAAAGTACATCATTAATTTTGGTCATAACTTGTATGAAGGCATCAACATGTCTGAAACTCGAGGAATGATGAATGCCCAAATGGAAAAGGGCGCAAAGCTAGTCGTATTTGAACCGCGCTTTTCTATCGTGGCAGACAAAGCTGATGAGTGGTACGCGATTAAGCCTGGCACTGATGTCGCAGTTGCGTTGGCCATGTGTCATACGCTTATTCATGATGATTTGTACGATAAAGATTTTGTCGCGAAATACGTTGAAGGCTTCGATGAATTTGCTAAAGAAGTTAAAAACTACACTCCAGAGTGGGCTGAAGCGATCAGTGATGTACCAGCAGAAGATATTCGCCGTATAACCCATGAGTACGCAGCTGCAGCGCCACATGTATTAGTGGATTTCGGGCATCGTTCGTCATTCACAACAGAAGAGTTTGAAATGCGCCGCGCGTTATACGCTGCCAATGTACTGGTGGGTAACATTGAACGTAAAGGTGGTTTGTACTTCGGTAAAAAAGCGTCGAATTATAATAAGTTTGCTGGCGAAACGGTTGCACCAACCTTATCTAAGCCAGGGGTTAAAAACCTGCCTAAAATCGAAGCGAAACGCATCGATATGGTGGATGAGCAATATTCCATGTTGTGGTCATCAGGCGGAATTTATCAAACAATTCTGGATGCAACCCTTGATGCTGTGCCGTATCAACTTCATGGCTGGGTAATGAGCCGTACTAATCCAATGCAAACCATGACAGATAGAGCGCGCATTGTTGAATCAATGCAGAAGCTAGATTTTGTGGTGGCTTGTGACTTGTACATTACTGAGAGCGCAGCTTACGCCGATGTATTCTTGCCTGAATCAACCTATCTTGAACGTGATGAAGAAATTAAAGATAAGTCAGGTAAAAATCCTGCTTATTACGTGCGTCAACGAGTGGTAGATACCATTGGTGATACCAAACCAAGCTGGCAGATCTGGAAAGAGGTGGCTGACAAATTAGGTCAAGGTGAATACTTCCCTTGGGAAAATATGCAGACCTTACAGATGTTCCAAGTGAACAAAGACGTTAAATTATTAGACAAGATTAAGCGTGATGGTTGGGTCAGCTACGGTAAACCGTTAATGCTGCGTGAACCAAGCATGGTAAATACGTTTGTGTCTGAATATCCCAATGCCATTACACCTGATGAAGATTCCACTTATGCCAGTCATCTGAGCTTCAAAACGCCTTCAGGCAAGATTGAATTGAGCTCTAATAAGGTCGAAAAAATGGCGCCTGGCCGCGGGGTGATTAAATATCGCGAAGTGACTATGAAAAAAGCTGATGAGCTGTTTTTCATTCAAGGTAAAGTTGCCGTTCACACCAATGGTGCGACTCAAAATGTACCTATCTTAGCGAATTTGATGTCTGATAACGCCCTTTGGATCCATCCAATTACAGCCGGACACATGGGCATTTCTAGCGGTGATAAGATTCGAATTTTCAACGACACTGGCAGTGAAGAGGGTCATGCTCTGGTCACGCCTGGTATTCGCCCAGACACCGTATTTGCTTATATGGGCTGCGGTTCTAAAAACAAAGAGCTTGCACGTGCTACCGGTAAAGGTATTCATTGCGGCAACTTACTTCCTCACGTTACGTCTCCGGTTACTGGCATGAACTTGCACACTACCGGCGTCAAAATAGCCAAGATTTAATCGGAGTTCATTATGACTAAACGTTATGTCCTTGTGCACGATGAAAACAAGTGCATTGGCTGCCAAGCGTGTAATGTCGCTTGTCGCAGTGAAAATAATGTCCCTGAGTCGGTGACCCGTATTCAGGTTCGCGTTGAGGGGCCTTATGGCAACTTTCCTCACCTTCATTTTAAATATAATCGCGTTTCATGTGAGCAGTGTGAGAATGCTCCTTGTGTGAAAGTCTGCCCAACTGGCGCGGCCTACGTCAATGATGATGGCATTGTGTCTATCAATGAAGGCAAGTGTGTTGGTTGCTTGTATTGCGTTGCTGCTTGCCCTTACAAAGTGCGTTTTATTAACCCTGAAACCCGAGTGCCAGACAAGTGCGACTTTTGTAAAGAAACCCGCTTAGCTCGCGGTGAAGAGCCAGCTTGTGTCACGGTTTGTCCTACTCAAGCACTGACTTTTGGTGATGCCAATGATTTAACTTCTGAAGTCAGTCAGTTATTAGACACTAAAAATCATTATCAACAAAAAGTGAATCTAGGCACAGAGCCAAGGGTTTATCGCATTCCTAGCCGTAAAGGAGGGATCAAAGCATGAATAATATCTGGGGCTCAATGGAGCAATATGATCCAGTCGTTTGGAACTGGATAATCGCAGTTTACTTATTTATGGCAGGGTTATCAGCGGGTTCAATGCTGGTGGCAATAGGGCTTAAATGGTACAGGCAAAGTCGTGGCTTACCCACTGAAGGCTTACCAGTTATCAAGGCTGCAGCTGTTGTTGGACCGATCTCTATTTGTGTCGGTATGGCGTTGTTAATGCTTGACTTGACTAAGCCATTTGAGTTTTATCATATTTTACTCAACTACAACTTTACTTCAGTAATGGCTTGGGGGGTATTAGCGTTATTATTTTATATCCCGCTGGTATTTGTATTTGCAGGTTTAGTTTTTGAAAAACCGTTACTGCAATATGCGCCATGGTTATCGGGTGTGGTAAAGGTGTGTCGCAAGCTTGAAAATAGTCTGAATAAGCTGATTTTTGTACTGGCGATAGGAGTTGGGATTTACACTGGTTTCTTACTCTCTGCGTTAATTAGCTACCCGATTTTAAATACCGCTGTGTTACCTGCGTTATTTTTAGCATCGGCGCTGTCTGTGGGTTCGGCGGGTAATATCTTAGTGGCCACCTTGTTCTTCAGTAAAAAAGAGTCTGACTGTATTGAGCAAGTACACCGCATTGAATACCCTGTCGCATTCAATGAAGCCTTATGTTTAGTCTTGCTGTTTGTTGGTCTTAACTTTTCAGGTCCAGCAGCTCAGGCGGCAACATCAGCTATTACGACTGGGACTTGGGCTAGCGTATTCTGGCTAGGTGTTGTCGGACTTGGTCTAGTGGTCCCTGTACTTGCTAGTACATTAGCACCTAAGTCATGGCGTCATACTAAGGGCTTTTTAATTACGGTTTCTTGTAGCACGATTTTAGGAGTGTTAGCACTACGACATTTCGTGGTGTACGCAGGCCAAAGTTATATTAGTTAGTCTGTTTAAAATTTAGGAATTTAACCCTCAAAAAGCCGCTTAATGATTGTTAAGCGGCTTTTTATTACTAAATTATGAGTTTAGAGCGCTGTCCCTGAATCAGTGGTGATAACATTTGGTGATTGTTGAATTTGAGCTTTTAATGCTGGATCAGATAAGATTTGCAATAACTGATCTCGATATGCTCTCAATACGTTATTTTGTGGCGATTCATCAGCCTTTTCATCAACTACGTCTCTTTCTTTGAGGTTTGCTTGATGCGATAGACCCTGATCCTTATCAAATAAATAAGTATTTACTTCGGTATCAAAGCTAAACGACGATACCCAATTTAAATTGATACTGAAAAACCACTCTTGTAAATCAAGTACAAGAAGGTGTTGTGATTCTTGTTCTACTAGTACATCACTCGCAATTGTTTCAGTTGGTACAGCGTCTAAATCTGCCGGTTTTACCTGCCAACCTTTATCCGTTAATCCGAGAACAATTCTTTTTTGTAGCCATTCACTTAGAGTAAGTGATTTGTCATCTTTTTCTGTGGCAAGTAATGCATCAACATTCCAATCTACAGGAATGCCAAATGTTACATGTGCTCGGCCAATAAAGGTTTCAGGTTTACCTTCTTTAACTCTTTTTCGGTTATCAATAACGCTGATTAAAATGGGTTGTTGATTCTGATACTCAGGGGAAGGGCTTTGTTCTTGTAGATTGATAGGAGTAACACAACCTGTAAGCGTAACAATGGTGAAAAACACCAAGATAAATTTAAACACATCAAATCCTTTTTGTTTGTTAATTATTAGTTAATCCATTTGATTCTACATAAAAAAATGCCGTTAATTCAATGGAATTAACGGCATTTTTAGAATTTGCTTATAAAAACGAATTAGCTTTTAGCGCGCTTCATTGCAGTGAAGAACTCATCGTTTGTTTTGGTCATAGCCAATTTATCGATAAGGAATTCCATACCTGATACTTCATCCATAGGATTAAGGATTTTACGTAAAATCCACATCTTCTGCAGTTCATCTGGCGTAGTGAGTTTTTCTTCGCGACGTGTACCTGAACGGTTAAAGTCGATTGCAGGGAAAACACGTTTTTCAGCTGCTTTACGAGAAAGGTGTAACTCTTGGTTACCTGTACCTTTAAATTCTTCGTAAATAACTTCATCCATCTTAGAGCCAGTATCAACTAGCGCTGTTGCGATAATGGTTAAGCTGCCACCGTGTTCGATGTTACGAGCTGCACCAAAGAAACGCTTTGGACGATGAAGTGCGTTGGCATCAACACCACCGGTAAGTACTTTACCTGATGATGGGATAACCGTGTTGTAAGCACGAGCAAGACGCGTGATTGAGTCTAATAAGATAACGACATCTTTCTTATGCTCAACTAAACGTTTGGCTTTCTCGATAACCATTTCAGCCACTTGTACGTGACGTGATGCTGGCTCATCGAAAGTAGAAGCAATAACTTCACCTTTAACCATGCGCTGCATTTCGGTTACTTCTTCAGGACGTTCGTCGATTAGCAATACCATTAACACCACTTCTGGGTTGTTATGGGTAATGCTTTGCGCCATGTTCTGTAGCAGTAAGGTTTTACCTGCTTTTGGCGGTGCAACGATCAAACCACGCTGACCTTTACCAATCGGAGAACATAAATCAAGAATTCGTGAAGTGATGTCTTCAGTAGAACCGTTACCGCGTTCCATACGTAGACGATCTTCAGCATGCAGTGGGGTAAGGTTTTCGAATAAGATTTTAGAGCGAGAATTTTCAGGTTTGTCGAAGTTAACTTCGTTGACTTTTAGCAGAGCAAAATAGCGTTCACCGTCTTTTGGTGGGCGGATTTTACCAAAAATGGTATCACCGGTACGCATATTGAAGCGTCTGATCTGGCTTGGTGAGACATAAATGTCATCTGGGCCAGCTAGGTAAGAACCATCCGAACTTCTTAAAAATCCAAAGCCATCTTGGAGGATTTCTAATACGCCGCCGCCAAAGATATCTTCACCGCTTTTGGCGTGGGCTTTCAGAATGGAGAAAATGATGTCCTGCTTGCGAGCACGGGCCATATTTTCTAATTTCATGCTTTCTGCTAGTGAAACTAGGTCTGATATAGACGTGTCTTTTAATTCAGTTAAATTCATGTTGGGGGTCTTGTATTACGCGACGATGCTTACCGCAATCAATCAAAGGGTAGAACAATGTAGAAATGTGTGATTGAAAAGCGAGTAGGAGTTTAGTTGAAAAAATCTGATGAATAAATTAGCACTATATCTGCATGACGTCCAGAATTTTAGCGAAAAATCGGCACAAATTGTTCACATATTGTGCCGATTATCACTTTTCAAGCTTAAAATGCGCAGCAATGTCATAAGGTGTATCGGTTGAGTTAACTAAATATTGTTAGTTTTTAAACAATAGCGAACTAACCGTGTTAGCTCGTTATGAATAATATTCAACTTTCAATCAACAGCTGTCATTTTAATGAGAGGCTTGATTAAGCTTGTGCGTCAATAAACTCTTTTAATTGAGTCTTTGATAATGCACCTACTTTAGTGGCAACTAACTCGCCGCCTTTGAACATTAATAATGTCGGGATGCCACGTACACCGTACTTAGCAGGTGATACATTATTTTGGTCAACGTTAAGTTTAGCTACAGTGATCTTACCCGCGTACTCTTCAGCTACGTCGTCTAAGATTGGCGCAATCATTTTACAAGGACCACACCATTCAGCCCAGAAGTCTACCAATACAGGCAATTCTGAGTTAATGACGTCATTTTCGAAGCTGTCATCGCTTAGGTATACAATTTTATCGCTCATGTAAATCTCCAGATTTGGCACCATTGCTAGTTTATTAATGGCTTACCATGTATATTGGGGCGGTTAAATAGTTTTCAAGTAAACGTGTGGGCTATTTCAAACGATTAAGTCTTTTTTTGCAACACTAACGAGTATGCTTGAGCTATGAGCGAAACACATTTATCTACCCAAAAGTTTGCTGACTTCCCTTTGAAACCAGAGGTAATTCAGGCTTTAAACGAAAATGGCTTTGAATTTTGTACGCCAATTCAGGCGTTATCTCTTCCCATTTTATTGCAACAAAAAGATATTGCAGGTCAGGCACAAACAGGTACTGGCAAAACAATGGCTTTTTTGGTTGCCACATTTAACCATCTTTTATCGGTTGCCATACCAGAAGGGCGACAAATTAATCAGCCACGTTCAATTATTATGGCGCCGACTCGCGAATTAGCGATTCAGATTGCAAAAGATGCCAAATTATTAGAAAAACATACTGGCTTAAAGGTCGGTATTGTCTACGGTGGCGAAAGTTACGATGTTCAACGTCAAGTACTTGATGCTGGTGTTGATATTCTTATTGGTACCACTGGCCGTATTATCGATTATGTTCGTCAAGGTGTGATCAGCTTGAATTCAATTCAAGCGGTTGTACTTGATGAAGCTGATCGTATGTTCGATTTAGGCTTTATTAAGGACATTCGTTTCTTGTTTAGACGTATGCCTGATGCCAAGTCTCGCTTGAACATGTTGTATTCAGCAACATTATCAATGAAGGTGCAAGAACTGGCTTATGATCATATGAATGATCCTGAGAAAGTTGAAATTGCCCCTGAGCAAAAAACATCTAAGAACATTAAAGAAGAAATTTTCTACCCTTCAACAGATGACAAAATGCGTCTGTTATTAACCTTGCTAGAAGAAGATTGGCCTGAAAAAGCGATCATTTTCTCAAATACCAAGCACAGCTGTGAAAAAGTTTGGTCATGGTTAGAAGGTGATGGACATCGCGTAGGTTTATTAACAGGTGATGTGCCGCAAAAGAAACGTATCCGTATTCTTGAGCAATTTACTTCAGGTGCACTTGATTTATTAGTGGCGACGGATGTTGCTGCTCGTGGTCTACATATTTCTGATGTATCTCATGTGTATAACTATGATTTACCAGATGATTGTGAAGATTATGTTCACCGTATTGGCCGTACAGGTCGTGCGGGTCAAAAAGGCGTTTCGGTGAGTTTTGCATGTGAAGAATATGCACTGAATCTACCTGCAATTGAAACGTATATATCACATTCAATTCCTGTGACGAATTACGATCGTGAAGCATTACTTGATGATTTACCGCCTCCAGTGCGTATTCATCGTAAGCACCCTACGACGCGTGGTCGTGACGGTGGCAATCGTAATGGTGCACATCGCAGTGGTGGTCGTCCACCTCAAAGGAATCGCAGACACTCGTAAATGACTGGTTCAGCTACATTACCTTGTTACGCCGCGATAACGCTTGGCTCAAATAGCTTTAATATGTTGGTTGCCCAAACATTGGATGGCCAGCCAACAATTATTGCTAAATATAAGCAGAAAGTGCGTTTGGCAGAAGGTATTGGCGAGGATAATCGCTTAGCTGAAGCAGTATTACAACGTGGTTTGGATTGCTTATCCATGTTTGCTGAGATGCTTGAAAAGCATCAAGTCGCTCAGCAACATGTCGCTGTTTTTGCAACAGCAACCCTTCGTGTTATCTCAAATGCTCAAGAATTCCATCAACGCTCGTTACCGATTTTAGGTCATCCTATTGAAGTGATTAGCGGCCTGCGTGAAGCTGAACTCATTTATCAAGGTATGGCAGCCACCACTGAAGGTGATGGTCAACGTTTGGTGATTGATATTGGTGGTGCTAGCACTGAGTTTATTATCGGTAATGGCAATCAAGTGCTATTTAAAACCAGTTTAGACTTTGGCTGTGTTCGCTTTAATCAACAGTTTTTCAATCAAGTCCCTTATCAACTTCATCATTTCGAACAAGCCAAATTAGCCGTATCAAAGGCGCTTGAACCGCATAGCGAGTTATTGAGAGAATTAGGTTGGCAAGGTGTTGTAGGCGCCTCTGGCGCAGTACAGTCGGTTGTATCTGTGCTTAATCATCGTGAATTATCAGAAATCATTACCTTAAAGGTGTTATACCGTTTTCGTGATGAGGTTTTAGCGCAAAAGAATGAATCTCTGCATCATATTCAGGGTTTATCTGAAGAAAAAGCACCAACGTTTGCCTCAGGTATTGCTATTTTAATCGCCTTGTTTGAACTGCTGGATATCGAATCGCTTAACCTTTCTGGCGGTGCGCTGCGAGAAGGCGTATTGACCATGTTAGCTGAACGAGTTGAGCAAACTGAATAAGCTATTTCATCGTTTTCATTACCCAGAAACAGCAGTGAAAGAATACAAAAAAGGGACGCTAACTTACGTTAGCGTCCCTTTTTGATTATCAATTAATCAGATGCTTAAATACTGATTACTTAACGATGTTCAGTAAATCTTGCTCTAAAGTCACTTCAGGGCTTTCTACAATGCGGCCAATTTCTTTATCGTCTTGCTCTACGATGAAGGTTGGTATACGGCTGAACTCATAGTTAGCAGCTAAGCCTTCTGAATCTAATTTGCTGCGATCTACACCTATGTAAGTGACGGTGATATTTGGGTTAGCAACTTCTTCAATTAGCTTCATGAAACGTGGTGTTTCACGGTGACAATCTGGGCACCAAGTACCGATAATCACAACAACATTCGTTGGCGTGTCGATTGCTTTTAATGCTGAAATTGCATCTGCATTAGTTTGGTAGTTTTCGTACTCTGCTGCGTAACCTGGTAAATCTTTTTCAAGTGCTGAAATTTCAACAATGCCAGTGATAATCACTTCTTGTTTCTCCTCGCTGCATGTCGCCATGAAGCCTGATTGCTCTTCATCAAATGCACAGCCGCTGTTTGCTACTGCTGTACCTGTAATCAAATGACTACTGAAAAATAGAGCCGTTGTGGCTAGTAATGTTTTAACGCTTTTATGCATGATAAGGCCTCATGAATGAAGAATACAATAATTCAATCATTTCGGCGTAAGTTAGTGAAGTCGAATATGCTCGGCGTGTTAGCTAGATCACTGATAAGGGCAATAATTCAAACATAACTTTGAACTTGCCCTGTAATCAAAAAAAGACCCAGCATGGCAGCATTTTTAATAATATTTTTTATTTATATTATATGCCAGTAGCTTTACTTGGCTTAGGTTTAGCTACTTTTTCTGTTGAAAAAATATGCCAAGCTTTTTCAATACCTGACTCCTGCCATTTAGCAACTGCAACTAAGCGATGCTCGCGACCTCTGATGGCATTTGGGATCATGTTAGATTCAAAATATACTTGCGAGGTAATTTGTTGCTCATTAATGCCTTGGGCTACGATTATTCGCGTGATTTCAGCGGCGCGTTTTTTAGCGAGTTCATGGTTATAGGCATCACTGCCTTCAGGGCTGGTGTCACCGATTAAGTATATTCTTGCATCTTGATAATGTTTAACAGCATTGACCATTTTTGCCAATCGTTCTGATTCGTAAGTGGTTAACGTGTGCTTATCAAACTCAAACATCACCACTCTACTGGCTTGTTTTTCTACTGTGGTCGAGCTTTCACAGCCATCATTATTGATAACTGAACCATCAGGAGTAGTTAGGCACAGATCGCGTGCGGTAATCACACCATCTGTATCCAAATCGTATAAATCACGACTTTGCTGTTCAACAAGGGCTGGGCGCGGTGTTTCTATACAAGCGCTGAGTGTTAGGGCAAGTAGGCAAAGTGGCAGTAAGTTAATTGATTTCATGTTACTTCTCCTCTTGCCATTGGTTAGGGGTGTCGACCCTAAATGATTCGATCAGTTGCCCTGTCGCGTTAATTAAGCGATAGGCCGCAATGTGATAATTGTAATAAGCACTAAGATAGTTTTTGCGCGCAAGATACACTTCGACTTTGGCATCGAGGACATCAAGCAATGAACGTCTGCCAAGTTCAAACTGGCGTTGATAGCCTTGTTCTGCCTGCACAGCCTGATCGACATTTACTTGATAGAATTTACGTTGCTGACCGACAAATTCGTATGAATTCCAAGCTAGGCGAGTGCCTTCTATCACTTGCTTTTCGGTTTGCTGACGAATGGATTTAGCTTGCTGAACTTGCCAAGCTGCGGCTTCTGCTCGGTCATTGGTTGAGCCGCCGTTATACAAATCATAGCTCAGCATTAACATGGCTCTGGCGTCTTCATCAGGGCCTTCAATTCCGCCAATATTGTCATTTTTGTTTGCTTGTAACTCGATTGATAGCTTAGGCCAGTAATCACTTTTTTCGCGCTCATATTGAGATGAGGCTGCTTGAGTGTCATTGATTGCAGCATCGATTTCAGGGTGATTCTTAACTGCTTGTTCAAGCGCTAATTTTAATGAGGTAGGCACATAATTAAAGTCAGGTTTAGCATTATATAAATCTACCGGAAGTTGCCCGACAAGATCATAATACTTAGCTTGTAAATCCATTTGCTGATTGCGTGCTGCGAGATAACCCGATTGACTGGTTGCCACACGCGCTTTAACTTGAGCGACATCAGATTCACTGCTTAAGCCTTTATTTTGACGTAAAATGATATCCTTAAGGATATCTTTATGTTCTTCAATATTGCGCTCAGCGAGGCCGACAATACGGTTTGCTTCGACTAGGTTTAAGTAAACGGTGGCGACTTCTAGTGACAAGTTTTCAGCTTCTGAAATCAAGCCAAATCGCTCGGCTTCTTGTTCAAATTCAAGGCGGTCAATTTCAGAGGTTGTTCTAAACCCATCAAACAATAATTGCGATACTTTAACGCCGAGTTCGGTGCGATTTAGATCAGTATCAACTCGTTGGCCGCTGTTATATCGAACTTCTTCGTAACCGACACCACCGTAGAGTTTAACTTGAGGAAGATAATCACCCACAGCGGCTTTTTTATAACGAACTGCGGCTTCAAAGCTGGCATATTTTTGCTGCAACCTCGGGTGGTGATTTATCGCTTCTGCTACTGATTGTTCCAACGTCAGTGCTTGTGCCTGTGTTGATATTACTAAAGCAGAAATGAATAACAGTTTTTGCATAATATCCTTACCTTTACCTTACGGTTCTCGTAGCGCATTTGCTCTGGCCCGCAATAGCGGTTTTAGCCAGTAATTTAAGACGGTTTTATTGCCAGTTAAAATATCGGTTGAGGCTTGCATGCCTGAAATAATTGGCCAGCCGTTCAGTTGGTTTTCATCAGTTTGAATATGGGCTTCATAGTAAGTTGTGCCATCTTCAAGTTGTTGTGCATCAGGACTAACGTATATGACCTCACCTTTAATACCACCGTATATTACAAAGTCATAAGCCGTAAATTTCACCATTGCTTTTAAGCCTTTATGAACAAAAGCAATGTCCTTGGGCGCGATATGACTTTCGATAATGAGTTGGTCATCTTGAGGGACGACTTCCATGAGTACTTGGCCTGGTTCTACCACTTGCCCTGCTGATCGCACGACAATATTAGACACGCTGCCCGAAACGGGACTGGTAATTTGGGTACGTTCCAGCCTGTCGGCTAGGGCTTTCATATTTTCGGTTAATGCAGATAATTCATTACTGGTTTTATTGCGCTCATCAGTGGTGCGGTTAACAAAATCGAGTGCGACATTTCGGCGCTCTGCCACTGCTTGACTGATGGCGGCTTTAAGTTGCCTTTCACTGGCTTGTGATGCTGATAATTCTCCTTGCAGTCTTACTGCATCACGCTCAAGTTTTAATAACTCTAACTCTGCTACAGCGCCTTCACCAACAGCCTCACGGGTCATGCGAATTTCTTGTTTTGCCATCGTAAGCCCACTGCGCTGAGCATTGATATTAATGTTCACTTCTTCTTTTGCTTGGCGTTTTTGCTCAACTATTTGGGCGGTTTGATCTAGCTGTGAAATTAATTGCGATAGCTGCGAGTTATATATTGCCTGTGATCGTCTGTTTGCTGAGCTGTCGGCAATATCAAACTGTTGTGGGGTAATTTGTACTTGTGAAAACCATAATGCTTGGGTGTCATCAATAAGGACACTATCGAGTAAGGCTTCGAGTCGAGTTAGTTGGTTTTTAAGCGCCACACTATTTAATCTGGCTTCATGAAATGCTGAAGCAAATCTGAGTTCATCGATAACTAATAGGGTTTGTCCTGCGATGACGGTATCGCCTTCTTTAACAAGGATCTCTTTTAAACTGCCACCGTCTAAACTCTCAATTTGTTGCACTGCAGAGGCGGGAACCACTTTGCCTTCACCGACGACAACTTCTTCTAATGTCGCAAAAGCTGCCCAAATGAGTGTGAAACAGAGTAAGCCAAATGTGAGTAATATGACTCGGTTGGCTCGTTTAGCTCCTTCAAGGTGTTTTATATGTAAGTTTACACTCATGATTTCACCTCACTTATCTTTGAGGTATTCGTTTTTGAAGCACTTGTATTTGAAGTGTGAGCCTTTGAGTTGCTGGTGTTGCGAACGTTAACCGCTTTGATACGACGTTTATTAGGTTCAAGTAACTCGGCAGCAGATTTCTCGCCAATAATGGCACCTTTATCCATCACAATAATACGGTCGCAAAGGCTAAGCACTTTTGGATTGTGTGACGAAATGAGCATAGTGCAGTTTTGAGTATTCATTTTTAAACTGCTAATAATTTGGGTTTCACTGCGTTCATCCATGGCGCTGGTGGGTTCATCAAGGATCAATAAAGTCGGCTGGCGAAGTAGGGTACGGCAAAGGGCTATAGCTTGACGTTGGCCACCTGATAGCTGACGACCAAACTCACCTACTTGGCTATTAAGGCCGCTTCCAAGCCGATCCATGAGCTTATCAATGCCTGTACTCATCATGGTTTGTGCTAGCAAGGTTTCATCCACTTGGCCGATACCGTAAAGCAAATTATCAAGCACTGTGCCATAGACTAAGTTAGGTTGTTGGCTCATATAACCAATATGGTCACGGAGCCTGCCGACTGACCATTGTTGAGCTTCCAATTGGTTATAAAACAGTTGACCTTCACTGAGTTGATATTGGCCTGCTATCAGCGCCATGAGCGTTGATTTTCCTGCACCAGCAGGACCATAAAATCCGACCTTTTCACCCGCTTTAATATCAAGAGATACATCGTTAAATGCTGACAGGGGTTGTTCAGGGTAACTAAAGCTTGCACCACGAAGGTTAAGGCTGCCATTGAAAGGGAATTGCGCCACATTTAATGATTGCTGTTGGTTCTCTTGCGGTAACTCTAAAATAGATTCAACGGAGGTAATCGCAGATCGAGTTTGCTGATATTTAAGTAACAACATGGCGATTTGATTAATGGCGCTGGAAGCTCTGCCGCTTAACATTACGATGGCGATTAAGCCCCCCATACTTAAGTTGCCTTGGTGGATCTGATATACCCCAGTGATGATTAAGCCAATTGACACTAACTGTTGGCAATTCATCACGCTATGACTAAGGGTATTAGAGCTAATACGAGATTCATTTTGCCAGTCAGCTAGACTGCTGACGGTTTCATTCCAGACTCTCGAGGCTTTTGCTTGACCGTTATTTTGTTTTATTTCTGCCAGCATATTTAAGCTTTCAACAAGATGAGCTTGGCGCTGAGTTGATAGCTTTGATGATTCTTCGATGGTTACTGATAAGCGCTTTTGCATGAAAACACTCAGCAAAATGAGCACGACCATGCAGGTCAGTGGCACAAACACCATGACACCACCAAGCCAAGCAATTAACACCAGAAATAATAAGGTGAAGGGTAAATCCACTGCAGTGACGAGAGTGACAGAGGTGATGAAATCACGAATGCTGTCAAATTCTTGCAGCTGTTTTGCAAATGCACCTGAAGAAGCTGGACGGTTTTCTAATCGCATGCCGATGACTTTTTCAAATAAGGTTGATGACAGTTTTATATCAACCTGTTTACCAGCAACGTCTGCTAAACGTGTTCTGGCTTGGCGTAATAGCCAGTCAAATACAATGGCAATTGACGCGCCACTGGCGAGTACCCATAGAGTATCGATAGCTTGGTTGGGTACGACGCGGTCATAAACATTCATGGTAAATAGCGGGGTGACTAATGCCAGCAAGTTAATCGCTAACGAGCCGATTAAAAAGCTGCCATAAAAGGGTTTTACTTCATCAAATGCCGCTAAAAGCCAATGCCTTTTAGTGTCTTTATGGTGTTCAGTACCGCGCTCATCAAGTTGTTCTATGGGCTTGATGTACCAGCAATGGGCTGACTTGGATTTAAATTGCGCTGCGAACTGTTTTTCATTTATTTGAGTGTGTTGACCTTGCATATTAACAAGGATTAATGCGCCTTGCTGTTTTTCTGATGCAAAGTAGACCTGGTTGTGTTGATCAAATATGATTGCGGGCAAAGCTAAATGATTAAAGCTTAATGCTTGGGGCGCACTATCAACATTAATTTGTTTGAGTAAATCACTTAGCTGAAGTGCCCGTTGTTCTTCGCCGCTGTTAATAGGATGGGCGGATAAGGTTTTAGAAAGACTTTCTGAGGAAATAGGCAGGCCAAAATGAGCCTTAATCAGTGTCAGTAAACTGATTAAGGCTTGATGATTAGCTTGTTGTTTAGCGCTTTCATTTGCTGACATTATAGACGGCTCATCCTTTGCATCTTTGTTATTGTTTATCTAGCTTTTATGTCTCTGTTTATATTGTTTTTATCACTATTGTTACTTAAATATTTAACTTTGGTTTAGCAGCGTTTGCTGTTGAGTTAGTTGATTGATTTCATCTAGTTCTGATTGATTTAAATAACTTTCACTTTCAAAACTGGTGGTTAACGTTTCTTGTTTTGATAAGGAATCTTTAATGGCCGATGTAAGTGAATTTAGCGAATTGATTTCATCATTAGGTTGATTGCTAAGTTCAGTATTAAAGGCACTATTGGTGTGAGATAAATCTGTGTGTGATGCATCTGTTTGTGAAAATCTAGTCGGTGAACTATCAGGAATAGGTTGTATGTAACCAAATCCTGGTTGTTCAATAAGTTTATCCCCCCAATGAGTATCAACACTGATCAGGGATAACGCTGAATTTTGGGCTACTGAGATGATGTCATTCGTAGTCATTAAACTTGTTGGTTGTGCTGATATTGGCATGAATTGATTGAGTGTAAATTCAATCGGGGTAATGTCGTCGACAGGATTATTTGGGCTTAACTCAATTCTAATAAGTTCACCATCAATAAGCTCACTGCCAATAGGATCTTGATAGCCATACTCAGGTTTTGTGTTGGGATTAAAATCAATACTAAAAGGCTGAATGTCTATAGGTGCAGCTTCGACATTTGCTGACAGGCTTTGCTGCGATGCTGGGGTACTGAAATCTTGCGCATAAGCATTTTCATTAGAAATTACATTAGTATTTGCATGAGTACCTGTATTGGTACTTGTATTAGTACTTGCATCATTAATGACAGGATTGATTGGCAAAATTGAGTCAATAGGGTCCATTGGCGACACATAACGGTAAGGCGTGTCATATTGCCTCATGTATTCAAATTGCATCCTTTGATACATTTCTTCCATGACTTGCTGTTGGAAATCTTCAAGGTGTACACCATAAACGGCTGCGCTTTGTGTCATGGGTTCAAGGTTATTAGGATTTACATCGGTATTCGCATCATTGAAAGCAAAGTTGGCCATGGCAGCTGGACTGTTCATTACTGCGTTAACATCAACGGTAATTGTGATGGTTTCTAGAGCGCCTTCTGCAGATTCGCCATCAAGTGTTGCTGTTGGGTCTAGACTTAATTCAAAAGTGGTACCTGCCGTTACACCGCTTATCATTAGGCCAGCAACACTCTCAATTGGGACAATCCATTGATTACCTTGTTGGGTCCCAGCTGATAACGTTGCACCGTCAGGCACGCCTAAAATAGTGAGGCTTGCAGTCTCTCCTGGGGCTGGATTTTGTAATTCAAGCCCAAGGTTGAGTGGGATATCGTTGGTAGTTAAAGCATTAATATCGCCAAATTGTGTCCAAATCGGTGGGTCGACTTCTGGGGTTATTTCAATCTCGAAATTGACTATTTGTGCAGCGCTTTGATCTGTTTCATTTGAGCCTAGTACTTCAGCTGTATCAATACTGGAAAGTGCCAACTCAACTTGTAAGGTACCGAATGCAAGTTCACCAGGTAAGATTTTTATTTCCTCTAAACTGGTTTCATTGACCAGCAGCGATGCTGTAAATCCGCCATTCCCGTCAGAAATTAATGCAGCAAATTGACCATCAATTTCAATACCTGCTAAATCGATGAGGGCAGTCGCTTCTGCTGAAGTAATCGTCACTTCGACTCTAATGGACTCATGCCCTTCAAGGTCAATTAGCTCAGCCCCTAGTTCGACTTTGATAGCATCGCCTTCTATGGCGCTGTAGTCATCTGGATCTGAGATTATTTGGACACCATCTGCGACTGGACTGACACCCACTAAAAAGTCCATAGAGGTTGTGACGAAGTCATCAGTACCTAACTCTTGAGTGATGATTGAAAGTGACAATGACATATCGCCATTAAAGTTTTGCGGTGGCTTAATGACAATGCTATCGAGTTGGTCTGGGGTAATAGTCCAGTAGCTTGTAGGAGAACCATTAAACTGACCTCCATCAGCACCATTGTTGGGTAAAAGCTGTAAATTACCACCAGCATCTTGGTAATAAACAGTGGCACCTTCTGGGACTCCTTGGATGGTGATGTATTGCACTTCAGAACCATCTACATCAATAAGACCAATCACAGAGCTATCGATCCCTGCTAGCGCTATATTGGTATCTTCAGAACCGTGAATGATAATAAGATCTGCTGGCACCTCTGCAGCATCAGTAACAGGGGTGACTTGAATCGTTATAGTATCGCTGAAGTTTGCGTTGTCGATAACATTAGCACCATCAATATCTGCCGTATCACTAACTGAACCAGAGATTTGTAGTCTAAAGTCACCACTTAGGTGTTCTGGTGGTGAAAATTGCAATAAAGCTAGGGCATTGTTTAATGCTACATTGGTGTTACCTGTAAATTCCCAAGTATCATCAGTGCCAGATTTTAGCTGGAACAAACCAGTGTTATCAATGAGCTGGCCGCCATCGAGCAGGGTAATGGTAAATAGCTGTGCAGGGTCGTCCAAAATGATTTTTTCTTCACCACCAGTGTTAGCGGTGGCATCTGTGTCAGCGAAGGCTAAAAATAACCCTAGGGCCTTAGGGTCATCTTCATCCATGGTATCAATTAATGACTCCAGAGTGACACCATCAGCCACTGGGGTAATATTAATTTCCAAATTCTGAGAATCATCTATTTTGGTATCACCACTTAATGAGTCTGTGGCAATGATGCGAATAGGAATAGTCAAATCACCGGAAAAATCCTCAGAAATATTATGTAATGCTAAGTTACTTAACGATGCTGTAGTAAAGACATATTCGATGATGTTTTCGCCACTACTGTCATAGAGGGCGATAACGTCACTACCGGTAAAATAACCGCCCTGAGGTAAGTCGCTGGCTAGCACTCTAAAGCTTATGACATCATTATTATCACTGGTGATGGATAAGTTGAGATGACCCGCAAAATTGATGGTGCTGTCTTCTGTCGCATCGACATCGGTGGCTTGCAGTGCAGTTACCGTAGAGGCAGTAGATGTTGAAGTTGGTTGATCGAAAGTAACGAAGATATTTGCAGTAATGATTTCAGGATCATCTCTGTCTAACACTCTTGCTTCAACGATAATACCTTGCAAAACAGTGGCATGTTCGCTTGATATTGTCATACCCTCTAAAATCGATAATGCTTGTTCTTGAGTCGTGTCGTTGGTCATATTATTGCTGGGGATAATCCAACGGCCGTCACCATCATTGATGGCGCCATTGGGATGGGTAACAAACCATCCATCAGCACTTGGCATCGTTATGACGATGTAATCGATGACTTCAGAGCCGTCTATATCACCGTCAAAAAAGACAATGTCATCGGTAAGCGTTATTGGCTGACCATCTGAGCTGTAAAGGACGGTATTATTAATTTGTAAGCGGGTTATGACCTCAACCACCGCATCAACTTCGACTGAGAGTTGGCTACTTATTTCTTGTACTGTCGTCGCGCCAGTTTCCGATGTATCGGTGATTTGATAACTGACATCTAATGTGAATGGTCCATCGGCATCTTGTGGTGGTAATACGGCTAAGCGACCTGAATTTAATAACTCGGTCAGTGTTGGGCTAAACTCATCAGTCAGTTCTGACAATAGTGATCCGAAGCTACTGACCGTTATTTCTGCACCGTCAAATAGATAAATCATACCTTCACTTGATGGGAAGATTGTCATGCCAGTGATGGTTTCACTGCCGTCCATATCAGCTAACAGAGCCGGCATTAAATTAAGCACTATGGGTTGATCTTCTTTACCCAAGCTGGTGGTTTTTAAAGAGTCGGACGTTTCATCAATGACAGGGGCAATATCTATATTGAGGTTTAACTCATACTCAGCTATGTCTCCGTCCAATTCGGTACTTTCAACAAATAGCGTCAAGTTTATTTGGCCACTAAAATCTTCAGGGGGCCTGATTGATAATGTCGATAGCTCAGTTGCTGTCACACTATACACGGGCAGTCCATTGTCAAAATCGACCACTGATAAATTAACTGTTTGGCCATTTGAATCGATAAAACTGGCGCCATCAGGTAAGCCTACTAATCGTAAGCTTAAGCTCTCGGAACCATCATCGTCTGAGCTGATAACTGTAAACGATAAAGGAATATCGCTATCTTCGTTAAAAGGTACTACTGAATTAATATCGCCTGAGTCAGTGATTTCCCATACATTGGGATCTGAATTAATTGTCGGTGCGTCATTAGCTACACCTGTCAGTGAAATGGTGACATTTTGCGGCTGACTATAGTTGGGATTAGGATTTAGTGGATTATCAACGGGATCGATGCCATCTTGGGATGATTCAGTAGCATAGCTTCGCACTGAGATATCAAAGTCCCCTAAATTGGCAGAGCTGGCATCTGCCAGTGGGATGAGAGTCGCCTCAGCAGGTGGCGCAGAGAATACATCCTCAAAAGAGACGGTCCAAACCCCATTGCCCAAATCAACTGCACTTGGCGCATCAATCGCCCAGCCTGTAGGTAAGGTTAATTCAAAGTGTAGGTTTTCTGAGCCTGAATTATCCGTAAGTGAACCAAAAAGCATCAAGTTTAACGCAATGGGGACATCTTCTTGGCTAGTGATGTCTCTTGTAACAAGTGTTGGCGTATCTGCAACAGGCGTTACTTTAATAACCACGGTTTCAGTGCTGCTTGGCGCGGTTGAGCCATTGTCAGGCTCGGTTGATAGTGCAGTGACATCAAAACTAAATTCACCAGCCAAATTGTCATCGACAGTGACTTGCAATAAGGCGAGTTCATCGGCGCTTATCTCTTGTCCGTTGGCAATAGAAAACTCAACACCATCGCTGTTGGTACTGGTAATGGTAATGCCTGCAGCAATATTGGTTATGGCATAAATAATAACTTCTGAGCCTTGCGGATCTGTCCCTACAATATCTTTTGTGGTCGCGTTAATACTAATATCAATGGCGCCAGCGTCTTCGTTGACGTCATAGCTGAACTGGCTGTTACTTTCCCATTCTGGCGTGTCTGCTACAGAGGCAATAGAGAAAGGCACTTCGGTGGTGATTGACGGTTTATTATTAATGTTGACCGTGATTTGCGCAGAAATCGCTAAGGTGGCATCTGATGCATCTTCTGGAGGGTGAAACACTAAATCGCCATTTGGAATCGCAATGCCTAAATTACTGATAAATAGGTCACTGCCTTGTAAAATATAATTCCCATCAGCATCTAGGCTCACGGGCTGACCGTCTAAGGTGAGTGTGCCGTCAGCAAGGGAGGCTTTATTGATAATGATGCTTTGGATAATTTCACCTTCATCAATATCGCCCGGTAACGCGACTATGGCTAATAGGCCAGGTGTATCTTCAGTGAAGTTAGGGTTGAGCACCTTGATTGAACCAGCTTTATCATTAGCTGTAATCGTGAGGTTATCAATGACAGTATCACCATCTGTATCGGTGACATAAACCTGCACATCTTCGCTATAAAATAGCTCAGCATATTCAAAAACCACACTGGTAACAGTGGCTTTACCATCAGCTGTGATGACAAGTGTGCCATATTTAACGCCAGTGTCAGTGAACAGTTCAACGGAGTCCCCAGCTGAATACTCTGTGCCATCATAAATAAATTTGCTGACCTGAGCGCCATCTGCACCTTGTTGTTTTTGGTTAAATAAATTGACGCTGTATTCGGTATTATTTTCTTCAGTGAAGGTGAGTGATGAGTCGTTTTGGATGGGCACATCATCTTGAATATTAATATTAATGGTTTGATTATTGGACTGATCGCCATCAGCGTCGGTAGCTACAACTTCGAAACTCATTGTTAGGTTGTTTTCGCCATTACCATCAGGGTGATCAACGGCGGCAAATTGTTCAAACTCGACTTTGCCATTCGCATTAAATCGAATTCTAAAGACATCGCTATTATCACCAGTTCGAATGGCGTTGTACCAGCCACTTCCATCGGCAAAATTACTTAATACAATGGCTTGCCCATCACTGGTATAGCTGCCAAAGCTAAAGCCTGCAGCGAGTTCAATGTTACTGATATCGTCACTGCCACCATCGATATTGAGTATGGCGCTGCTTAACACACTAATATTATCTACCAGCTCCCCTTCATTGATTGCTATGCTCAATGAAGCAGGTAAATTGGGGGTTATACCGTCATAGATATCGATTGAAATGACGGCATTAATACCTGTGCTATCAGTATCTGTCGCGAGGATATCGACATTAATGGTGTTTTCGGTTCCTGCGCCAGTTTGATTATCAATAGGGCCAAACAATTGCATGGAAAAATCAATTTGAGCGGTACTTTCTGCATCAATATGAATATCGGCTGGTAGTGCCATTCTAAAGACTAAGGTGCCGTCGGACAGTTGCCCCTCGGCTGTGGCGCCATTATCAGAAATGACCCAATATACTGTCGAACCATTCTGAGTGACTAATTGGCCATCGGAATCTAATACAGGATCAAAATCATAGAGGTCAAACTTAATATCGACGATTGGATCGCCTTTGGTCGTTATGTCAATTAAGCCTTTGACTCGGTTATTGACGCCCGGGCTGATGCTAGGAAGCTCACTTATTTCTAAGCTGATGCCTGTGATGTCACCCGGGTCGTCATCTTGGACGATTAACATCATGTTGGCTTGAGTGGTATCACCGTCAAAGTCAGTGATAAACAGGCCAATATTGACCTCATCGGTGCCAACTTGGTCGAACGGTTGATATAAAGTAGTCGTGTAATTATGCGATAGTGTATCGGCTTCTAAGTTCCAGTTATTGTCTATTTCAATGGTAAAGATAGGTTGGCCAATATCCCCTACATAGGCCGTTAAGGTTAAACCATCTACTGAAATGTCGAACATGATTTGCTCGCCACCTGCAGTGAGAACCGGCAGCTCATTAGCATCAAACCCTAGAGTGTTTATCGCATCTGCGCCAACCTGTATATCAAACTGACCTGTTTGAACCAGAGGTGTCCCAATGAGATTAGCTTCATCAAAGGTTAAAGTACTGATATTGTCAATAAGGGCATTACTGCCGTCATTAATGGCCCAATTAAGATTGCCTAAGTCAATATGACTGCCATCAATATCGACAGCATCGATCAATGTGGCCAGCTCGAGTGAATCTGACGAGCTATGATCGAGTGGCCTTTCAATATTCATTGTTGCGGTGACATTAACATCGTCACCATTACTAATGGCCGATAGAGACAGACTAAATACTGTCACCCCATTCGCTGTGGCAATAATTGATTTAGCGTCACCGCTTAAGGCATAACTGATGGCATCTCCGTTAGAGGTTAGCCCTAGCGCTGTTAATGGGATTAAAGATAAAGCACTAAAAACCACTGAACTGGGGATAATCGTGTCGGAACCTGCGGTGATGGTAAATATTTGAGTATCAGAATTAGGCGAAGTAATTACAGTTTCTGAAGTCGTAAATGTGGCATCTGCCATTATTCCAATGGCACCATCAATGATAGTGATTGTACTGGTAGCAGTAGCAATACTGCCGTCAAAATCTGTCACTGTATAATCAAAGCTAATTGATTGTTCTATCGTATTGTCGAGGTTATCACTCGCTACAAACCGCCAAAAGCCGTTATACAACACGGTTAACTCACCTTTGCCTGTATCAATAACGGCAGGGGCTCCTATTGCAACAGCATAATCAGTGCCGTTAAAGTTGATGCTTTCAACAATCAGTGGCCCTTCAATTGTATAGTCGTTACCTGTGATAGAGCCTGTTATTGACGTATCCTCAATAACAGTAAAGTGATCATCGATGGCCAATTCTGGTGTGTCTTTGGCGTGTAAAATGGCATAGGTAATGATTTTTTCTGTGGTGCCATCGGTATCCGTTTGGACTCCTTCAAGTCGAATAAATGTGGAGAGTTTACCAATTGCAGGATTATCAAGTGGTTGAAAAAGAGTGACTTGCAGGTCTGCACCCGTTAACGCAGCCTCAAGCACCAGTTCGTTATCGCCATTTCTAAAGACTTGGAACGATAACCCATCTGGCGCAATGACAATGCTTAAGTCTTGCCCATTTGATTGGCTTCGTAACAAAAAGGATTGATCCGCTGATAAAGAAAGTACCGCATCAGGAATATCAAAACTAAATTCTGCACCAGTTTGATTGTTAATGTTTAATGCTAACTCGTAGAGATAGCCATCATTGGGTATATCCAATGATGGCATATCATCCACAGCAGTATTACCGGCTAAATCACTAACGCTGACTTCCATTTGCCAACTCATTCGCTGATTTAAACCATCAACATGTAAAGTGTCGTCAAACAGCCAGCTACCATCAGCGTTGACCGTCGTGGTAAATGTCTTGGTTGTGATACCGTCGGTTAATGTAAGTGTGACCGTTTGGCGTTGCTCTACCCCTGTTGTAGTTCCAGCAAGAGACGATTCTCTTCCATAGGTGAATAAACCGACATCAAAACCATCGGCTCCAGTATCAATATCGATTGTCACTTGAGTATCAATGAGCACTTGATCTGATGCAGTTGCGCTATTACCTGCAATATCTATTGCTGTGGCGGTTGCCGTAAGCGTGCCATCAACAAACCCTAAAGCAGCAAGGTCTTGAGCAGTAATACTATAAGTACCGTCAGTATTGACCGTGGTCGTTACGGTAGTTGATACATTGTTGGCGTCGGTTAATGTGATTCTGACTTGCTGACCAGCTTCGATATTCGTCACAGTACCGCTGACAATGACTGCACTAAGCTCAGTTTGGTTAATGAAACTATCACTATCGACAATTTCGACAGTGATTGATGCGGTAGTATCCACAGGCATTTGTGCGGAGACTGTTGCAGGGTTGCCTGCAACATCGCTAACCTCTGCTGTGACAAGTAATGAGCCATCATCAAAGCTTGATAAATCTTGTGCTGGGAGAATCCAAACACCACCAGTGACGATGGCGGTTAGGGTCAGAGAGTGGCCTTGGCTATCGGTGAGGTTCACGGTAACGGTTTGACCGTCTTCGACATTGGTAACCGTGCCTTGAATGACCACTTGGGTCATTTCAACAGCATTGATAACGCCATCGTTATCAATAATCGTGATGTCAATTAATGCGGTTGTATCCACAGGCATTTGTGTGGTGGCTGATGCAGGGTTACCCGCTACATCACTGACCTCAGCAGTGACTGCTAAAGATCCATCATCAAAGGTGGATAGATCTTGTGCTGGGAGTGTCCAAACACCACCTGTAACGATAGCGGTTACTGTCAATGAATGGCCTTGGTTATCGGTGAGATTGACGGTAACTATTTGGCCATCTTCAATGTTTGAGACGCTACCTTGAATAACTACTTGAGTCATTTCAGTGGCATTGATAACTCCGTCGTTATCAACAATTTCCACAGTGATATCGGCAGCTGTATCTTTAGCTACTGTGTTGTTGCCAATGCTCGGATTACCTTCTACATCGACAGCTAATGCACGTAGCGTGAGTTCACCATCAAGTAATGATGACAAATCAAGGTTATCAAGTTGCCACTGAGCATCAACAACACTGGTATTAAATATCAATCTAGTGCCACTTGAATCAGTCACCCAAATTAGTACATTTTGACCATCTTCAATATTAAGTGCTTCACCGCGCAAAGTTGTGCTGGGGACTTCAACTGCATTAAGCGTATTGTCATCATCTACCGCTTCAATGGTCACAGATGCTTGAGAATCTTTGCTGACAATGGCTGTGACAGAAGTGGGATTGCCAGCGATATCGATAGTATTCGCTGTAAAGCTAATATTGCCATCGACGAGTGATGAAACATCTGCATCGCTAATTTGCCAAACACCTGCGACGACAGTGGTATTGAAAGTGAGTTGGTTATTGAGGCTATCAGTTAGGGTAATAGTAATGGTTTGACCGTCTTCAACATCATCAACTTGACCCGAGAAATCAAGGCGCAGCATTTCAAAGCGGTTAATGACAGAGTCTCCACCCGTGTCCACATCAATAGTGATATCAGCCAATATATCAACAGGCATTTGTGCGGTGGCTGATGCAGGGTTGCCTGCTATATCGCTGACCTCTGCTGTGACCGCTAGTGAGCCATCATCAAAGGCTGATAAATCTTGTGCTGGGAGAATCCAAACACCACTAGTGACGATGGTGGTTAGGGTCAGTGAGTGGCCTTGGTTATCGGTGAGATTCACCGTAACCGTTTGGCCATCTTCAACGTTTGTGACGCTGCCTTGAATAACCACTTGGTTCATTTCTGCAGCATTGATAACACCATCGTTATCAATAATCGTGATGTCAATTGCAGCTGTCGTATCAATTGGGATTGAGGTCGATCCTTGTGCTTGGTTACCAGCATTGTCGTATGCGATAGCTGTCACTAAGAGTGAACCGTCATCGAACGCTGATAAATCTTGAGGGGCTAAACTCCACACTCCATTTATGATGGTTGTTGTTAATGTTAATGAGTTATTGAAATCGTCAGTTAGCGTTACTGTAACGAGTTGACCGTCCTCGATATTACTTACGCGCCCTTGGATAATGACTTGGCTTAATTCCGTCGTGTTAATGACACCGTCATTATCTATAATTTCGACTGAGATCTCAGCGCTAGTATCAACAAGTATTTGAGTCGAATTTGAAGCAAGGTTCCCTGCAATATCGTTCACTTCAGCAGTAGCAATTAAGGAGCCATCATCAAAGTTTGATAAATCTTGTGGAGGTAAGTTCCAAGTTCCGTTGATAACTACTGTGGTTACACTGAGGGAGTTTCCTTGATTATCTGTCATCGTCACAGTAACGGTTTGACCATCCTCAACATTAGCAACAGTACCTTGTATCGAGACTTGCGTCATTTCAGCGGCATTAAGTACGCCATCGTTATCAATAATCTCAACTGTAATATCAGCTAGGGTATCTTTTATGATGGTATTAGTAGCAAATGCAGGATTTCCTTCTGCATCAATTGCGACGGCATAAAGGTGTAATATACCGTCTGCTAAATCAGAAGCATCTAGTCCTGATGCAGTCCAAAGACCATTATTCACCTCTGATGAAAGGGTGAAAACTTGGCCTAAACTATCGGTAACTGTGATGAAAATGACTTGACCATCTTCGATATTGTTAGCGACCCCAAAAATGGTATTAAGGTCATCAATATCTTGCTGATTTAAAATCTGGTCGCTATCAAGGACATTGATAGTGACATTGGCAACAGTATCTTTAATTACCGTTGTAGAAGAAGAAGCCGGATTACCTGCAATGTCCTGAGTGTTAACATCAAAACGTAATTCCCCATCGACTAGTGCTTCAATATCTGCATTTTCAATTCGCCATATACCATCCACGACTTGGGTTGTGTAGGTGAGAGTCTTTCCGTCAACATCAGTAATGGTGATAGTGACAGCTTGACCATTCTCTACGTCAAAAACGGAGCCTGAAAAGTCAAGTTTCTTCATCTCGAAACGATTAACAAATTCGTCGTTGCCTGTGTCAACGGTAATGTTGACTGCAGCTAATATATCAATGGGATCGCCCGTGGTTGCAGATATTGGGTTACCCGCAACGTCAGAGACTTCAGCTGTTGCTATTAGGTAGCCATCATCAAATGCAGTTAAATCTTGAGGGGGCAATACCCAAATGCCACCAGTGACGATGGTGGTGAGCATCAAGTTGTGGCCTTGATTATCCGTTAGGGTTACCGTAACGATTTGACCATCTTCAACATTGGTCACAGTGCCCTGAATGGCGACTTGTGTAATTTCAGTAGCATTAATGACGCCATCGTTATCGATAATTTCAATGGTAATATCAGCCAGAGTATCGACAGGCAGTTGTGTGGTTGCAGATGCAGGGTTACCCGCAATGTCAGAGACTTCAGCAGTTGCTATTAGGTAGCCATCATCAAATGCAGTTAAATCTTGAGGGGGCAATACCCAAATGCCACCAGTGACGATGGTGGTGAGCATCAAGTTGTGGCCTTGATTATCCGTTAGGGTTACCGTAACGATTTGACCATCTTCAACATTGGTCACAGTGCCCTGAATGGCGACTTGTGTAATTTCAGTAGCATTAATGACGCCATCGTTATCGATAATTTCAATGGTAATATCAGCCAGAGTATCGACAGGCAGTTGTGTGGTTACAGATGCAGGGTTACCCGCAACGTCAGAGACTTCAGCTGTTGCTATTAAGTAGCCATCATCAAATGCAGTTAAATCTTGAGGGGGCAATACCCAAATGCCACCAGTGACGATGGTGGTGAGCATCAAGCTGTGGCCTTGATTATCCGTTAGGGTTACCGTAACGATTTGACCATCTTCAACATTGGTCACAGTGCCCTGAATGGCGACTTGTGTAATTTCAGTAGCATTAATGACGCCATCGTTATCGATAATTTCAATGGTAATATCAGCCAGAGTATCGACAGGCTGTTGTGTGGTTGCAGATGCAGGGTTACCCGCAACGTCAGAGACTTCAGCTGTTGCTATTAAGTGGCCATCATCAAATGCAGTTAAATCTTGAGGGGGCAATACCCAAATGCCACCAGTGACGATGGTGGTGAGCATCAAGCTGTGGCCTTGATTATCCGTTAGGGTTACCGTAACGATTTGACCATCTTCAACATTGGTCACAGTGCCCTGAATGGCGACTTGTGTAATTTCAGTAGCATTAATGACGCCATCGTTATCGATAATTTCAATGGTAATATCAGCCAGAGTATCGACAGGCAGTTGTGTGGTTGCAGATGCAGGGTTACCGGCAATGTCAGAGACTTCAGCTGTTGCTATTAGGTAGCCATCATCAAATGCAGTTAAATCTTGAGGGGGCAATACCCAAATGCCACCAGTGACGATGGTGGTGAGCATCAAGTTGTGGCCTTGATTATCCGTTAGGGTTACCGTAACGATTTGACCATCTTCAACATTGGTCACAGTGCCCTGAATGGCGACTTGTGTAATTTCAGTAGCATTAATGACGCCATCGTTATCGATAATTTCAATGGTAATATCAGCCAGAGTATCGACTGGCAGTTGTGTGGTTGCAGATACAGGATTACCTGCAATATCGATAACTTCAGCAGTTGCAATCAGGGAGCCTTGATCAAAGTCTGATAAGTCTTGAGGAGGAAGAGTCCAGATACCATTTGCTACCGTGGTGTTGACTTGATGGTTTGAGCCATTTGCATCAGATAAGGTCACCATTATCGTTTGGCCATCTTCAACATTAACCACCGTCCCTTTAATGATGACAGACGATATTTCAGCAGCATTGATAACATTATCAAGATCTTCAATCTCGATACTGATACTAGCAAGGGTGTCTTTAACTGAGTTATCAAAAGCGGGTTCAGCTATTCCTTGATAAGTGGGAGCACTTATCTCTGCATTGAGAAGTCCTTCTGCAAGGTTGGATATATCAACATTGTCTAGACGCCAACTTTCGTTGATTACAGTGACTTCTATATAAAGTTGCTGGCCATGAACATCTGTCAGCTTCAAGCTCAATATCTGGCCATTAATAGCATCTAATGCTTGACCAGAAATACTAACAGAAGGGACTTCGAATCTATTTAAATAACCATCATTGGCATCATCAATATTGACGGATAGAGTGAGTGTTACAAAAGAATCCTGCTCGCCTATTAGCGAACTAATGTTATTAGTGTCCTTTAAAAGGTTATCACCTTGAGAGTTATAACCAGATTGTGCGATTAAAGCATTGTATTGAGTCTGAATGACATTGTAGAAATAGTTTAACCCTTGTGTCTCTGAAGATGGCGTCTTATTATATGCGTTATCAGGTGCTTGGCTATCAGGGCTATTTGGCTGTGTAGAAGAGGGAGTTGATGGATTTTGAGACGAATTAATCAATAAAGTATTTGGAATAGTGACAACTTGCTGATCAACGACGATATAGGGTGCGCTTTGGTCGTTAATGAGGATATCTTCTGCGTTGATATCATATAATGGAAGAGTATTAATGACTTGTTCAGAACTAATAGCGTGCCATTGACCATCGTTCGCAATTGCGAATACGCTCGAGCCAATTTTTACGTAATACAATACATCAATGCTATCCACAATCATTTGCATTCCTTAACTTTCAATCCATTGTCATCATTAACCTATACGTTATTGATGAAATTAAGCGCAAATTTAAGCATAAACCCTGTTAATTAATTTTTAAAGACTAGTTGAATGATTTAATTGTCTAGATTCAAAATGATATAAAAAAAGAGGCCAATTGGCCTCTTTTTGTAAACAATCTAAAAAATAAAGCGGTTAACGTTAGTTATTACTTATCTTCTTTGAGCCATTGTGCTGCTGATTTGGCGAAGTAAGTTAAAATACCATCCGCCCCAGCACGCTTAAAGCAAAGTAACGACTCCATCACAATGGCTTTTTCAGCTAACCAGCCATTTTGAATCGCTGCCATATGCATGGCGTATTCACCACTCACTTGATAAGCGAATGTCGGTACGGCAAGTTCAGTTTTAACTCGGCGGACAATATCTAAATACGGCATGCCAGGCTTAACCATAACCATGTCAGCACCTTCTTGAATATCTAAGGCGACTTCATGAAGTGCTTCGTCACTATTACCTGGATCCATTTGGTAGCTGTGTTTATTGCCACCTTTAAGGTTGCCAGCAGAGCCAACCGCATCACGGAAAGGGCCATAGTAGCTAGAAGAGTACTTAGCAGAATACGCCATGATTTGAGTATTCACATGACCTGCAGCTTCCAGCGCTTCACGAATAGCGCCAATGCGGCCATCCATCATATCTGAAGGGGCTACGATATCTGCGCCAGCTTCAGCATGAGATAATGCTTGTTTGACTAGAATTTCAGTCGTGATGTCATTAAGAATGTAACCAGTATCATCAATGATGCCATCTTGGCCATGTGTCGTGAACGGGTCTAGTGCAACATCTGTCATCACACCGAGTTCAGGGAAGGCTTGTTTTAGCTCACGCACTGCGCGTTGAACTAGGCCATCTGAGTTATAGGCTTCTTCTGCCATTAACGATTTTTTCTCAGCAGGAGTCACTGGGAATAATGCAATTAGCGGAATACCTAGTTCGACCAACTCTGCAGCTTCTTTAAGTAATAAATCAATTGAGTAACGTTCGACACCAGGCATTGATGCGACTTGTTCAGTGCGATTGTTTCCCTCAAGAATAAACATTGGGTAGATAAGATCATTCACCGATAATTTATTTTCTGACATTAAACGACGGCTGAAATCATGTTTACGCATACGGCGCATTCTGCGCTGTGGAAACGCACTAGTAATAATATTCACATTTGACTCCTGATATTAATCTCATCTTATTCTGGCGAAAATTGGCAAACTTGATTTCGCCCACCGCGCTTAGCTTGATAAAGCGCTTTATCTGCTTGTTCAAGTAACAAAGTCGGATGTTCTTCAGTTTCAACAACTGCAGCACTGACTCCGATACTCACAAAAAGGGGAATAGGGCTTCCTTCCCAATTAATTGATAACTTGGATATTGCTAGGCGAACGTGTTCTGCTAGCGTCATCGCTCCTTCACTATCAGTATTCGGTAATATAATAGCAAACTCTTCACCGCCAAAACGTGATACCAGATCGGTTGGACGCTTTAAATAATCTGAAATTGTTGTCGCAATCACTTTTATCGAGTGGTCACCCGCAAGGTGTCCGTGTTCGTCATTAATGGCTTTAAATTTATCGATATCAAGCATTAATAGCGCCAACGAGGTTTGTTGACGTCGGCTAATACGACCCTCAGCGGTTAAACGACGATCAAATTCGCTGCGATTTTTCACCCCAGTAAGGCTATCGATAGTGTTTTGCTGAGTCAGCTTTTGGTTCGCTTCATTGAGTTCACGTAAGGTCACTTCAAGTTCTAAGGTTCTTTCGGCAACCATTTGTTCAAGACGCTCATTTGCCTCGGCTTCTGCCCTTAATGCTTCATCTCGGTTTTGTTGTAAACGCACGGCTTGCTCAAGTGCTTTTTGCTGCATTTGTAATTTGGCTTTACGCTCATCGTTATAACGCATAGCCAGTACAGCTGCCATTATCACAACTTCAAATGTTAGTCCTATCATTACAGGTGTTTGCGGGAATACTGCCCAGTTGAGATAACCTAAATACATCAGCCCACTGAACAAGGAACCGACAAATAGACCAATACGACCTATTGCATATAATCGGGCATTTTTGGTTCTTTTGAAGACTTGGATAAGCGAAAAAACAATCAGTATAAAGCTGATGAAGATGACTGAAAAACTCAGTAGATAAAGGGAAAATTTAAAGTCGATAAAAGAGACAATTAAGCTTAATAAAATACAATATACCGCTAAGTAACGGCCAAGTAATAACATTCGCTTGCTGTGATATTTAAGTTGCATGACCTTTTCAGTAAACATCAATGCAAAAGCCAGTGCCAGCGGGATTAAGACGGGAACAGCTAACTGTTGTAAAGAGGGCCAGTTAGGCCATAAATACTGAAATGCAATACCATGAATACTAGCCACAATAACGGTTAAACAAATCACGTAGCCACTGTAGTAACTGTAACTGAACGACCCAGAGGCTAAGGCAATAAATAGGCTAAAAACCCCAATAGCAATCAAAATCCCAATTTGAAAACCATTCGCTAAACTTTGGGTTTCAATGGCATGGCTAAAATCGTTTTTACTCCATAACACTAAAGGAAAATTGAGGCTGCCACGATTATCAATTTTGAAATAAAACGTATGCAGTTCTCCTGGTTTTATATCAAAAGGATATAAAAATAAATTACTCTGCAATGGACGCTGATCGAAGGGGAGGGTGTCTCCCATATGTTCAATATTGAGTAATTCATTATTGACTAAATGGAATAGCTTAATGCTATCCATTAATGGGTTATCTAGAGCAATAATGCGTGATAGCTGATCATTTGGATTATAAAGACTGAAGCTTAACCAGGTATTTTTAGCGCCAATTTTGCGTAAGTCATTACTGGTTAATTTACGCCATTGACTCTGATTATTGTTCTGGAGTTTGAGGCTGGCAATTTCAGTGACATCATTCGAATTATGGATGTACAGCCACGGCTTTAAGTCGATTTTAGTGATTGAAGAAGCGGTTAAGCGTAGTGGGATATTATGATGTTCTGTGTTGTCAGTATAACTGGTCGCATCATAAGCGTTGACACCTGTGCTTAAGACGATGAAAAAACTTGATAATAACAATGCCATTGAGCGACGTAACCAATCCATATTATGCTTTAGCATTACCGCTCGCCTAAATTAAACAAACGAATACTATTAGCATAACAATGGGCAGCAAACTCTTCATAAGGTTGGTTGCGAAGTGTCGCGATAGACTCAACAATATAAGGCAAGTATTGTGGCAGATTTTTGCTCGACTTAGGTTTTGGGCGCATGCTTCTTGGCAGCAAATAAGGGCTATCAGTTTCAACCACGAACCGATTGTTCGGGATAAGATGTACGATACTCGCAAGTTCTGCACCGCGTCTTTCATCGCAAACCCAGCCAGTGATGCCAATATATAAATCAAGGGTGATACATTCTTTAAGTTCGGTCTCTGTGCCTGTAAAACAGTGTAATACAGCGCTTGGGAGTTTATGGCGATAACGCTTTAAAATCGCGATAAAATCATCATGAGCATCACGACAATGCATCAAAACAGGCATATTCAATGTAGCTGCTAACGCAAGTTGTGCTTCAAAAGCCTGACGTTGATCTTTTCGAGGAGAAAAATCACGGTTGTAATCTAAACCACATTCGCCAATGGCGACGACATGTTTGCTATTGGCTATTTGAGTCAGTTTATCTAGGCTATTTTCATCCCAGCTACTGGCTTGATGAGGATGAACACCTGCGGTGCTATAAAGTTTAAGGGGATATTGCTGACAGAGCTTGGCGGACTCATCACTCTCGGCAATATCACTGCCGATAACGATTAACGGTGAAACATGATGTTCCACCGCTTTGTGTATGATGTTGTCTATATCTGCTGCTAACCGACTACTCAGTAGATTAACAGCAATATCGATATGCTGAGGCATGATTAGTTAACGCGCTTAACTCGCATAGTCGAGTTACGGTCATCACTGCCAAGCAAGAATGAGCTTAACGCACCTTTTTCGATATAGATGGTTTGACCCGCTTTTAATTTGTAGCGTGAAGTCCCTACTTGTTTCCAAGTTTGGTCGTTAGATAATTTAACGATTAATGCGCCATAAGGATCTTTACTAACTGAACTGACTTCAGCATATAAACGAACATCATCCTCTTCTTCTGACACTTGCTTTAAGCCAAAAGTCTGTTCATCTTTTTCTGCTGTATTTTTCTTTAGACCAAACTCTTGTTCAGCAGTACTGGCAGCTTGAGTTGAAAAAACACTTGCAACGGCAGGTGCAACAGTCGTAGGGGTATTTGCTGCAACTGCTGTGGTTGCAACGGCTGTAGCTTCTGTTGAAGTTGTAGGCACTGCAGCAGGAAGCTGAGTTGCAACTGCGGTATTAACTGAAGCCGCCAATGCGTCAAAGCACATTAGGCGGTCTAATTTATCAGTATGACTGGCACAATTAGCCAGTTGTTGCTCGATGCTAGCATGAGCTTGAGAAGAGATAGCCAAAGCAAAAGTGGCAACCAAGGTTAAACGCATAACAGAATCCTTCTTTATTATTGTTTTACTAGTCCATGAGTAACAAATGCAATTAACTTTAGCTGTCGGTGCGTTCGCTCTCAGACTCTTCGTTATCTGTATCTTCTTTCGGCGTATATAGCTTGGCTGCTAATAGTCCGCCTTCAAATAATATTAACATAGGAATTGCTAACATTGTTTGAGAAATAATATCTGGTGGCGTTAGCATCATGCCAACGACAAAAGCACCTACGACAATATATGGTCGTTTTTGCTTAAGCTCTTCAGGTGTGGTGACACCTGCCCAGCACATTAATACCACAGCAACAGGGATTTCAAAGGCCAAACCAAAGGCAAAAAACAACTTTAGAATAAAGCTTAAATAGCTGCTGATGTCGGTTGCCACAGTAACACCTTCAGGCGCAACACTGGTGAAAAAGCCAAATACAACCGGGAATACAATGTAATAAGCAAACGCGATCCCTAAATAAAACAGCAAGGTACTGCTGAATAACAGAGGGGTCACTAGACGTTTTTCATGCTTATATAAACCTGGTGCAACAAACGACCAAGCTTGGTAAAGCACATAAGGAATCGCCACAAAAAATGATAAAACTAAGGTTAACTTAAATGGGGCGAAAAATGGCGCAGCTACATCAGTAGCAATCATACTGCTTGTTTCAGGCAGTGACTGCATTAATGGAATCGCCATGTAATGGTATATATCATTTGCCCAGTAAACTAAACAGATAAACACCAGCAAAACACTGCCGATAGCTCTGAGTAATTTATTACGCAATTCAAGCAAATGACTAATGAGAGGTAGCTGTTGTGACATTGATTACCCGCTAGCTTTTGGTATTTGAACTGGTTGAGTCATTTGTTGGCGCACTTGATTCAGTGCTGCTTTCAGCTGATTCCGCTTTAGGTGCATCCTTTTTAACGTCTTCTACTTGGTAGGGACGATTAACGGATTGCGCAGCATCTTTTAGCTGATCAATAGACTCTTGTAATTCAGGAGATAGGTTAGACAAACCTTTGCTTTCAGCTTTCTTTAAGTCAGCATGAAGCTCTTCGATTTTAAGCTCTTGCTCTAATTCGTCTTTAACAGAGTTTGCCATTCGCTTTAATGAGCGAATCCACCCAGAGATTGAACGTACCGCAGTAGGAAGTCTTTCGGGGCCGAGAACCACTAGCCCCAAAATTCCAATCAGCAGTAGCTCCATAAAGCCAATACCGTCGAACATAATGAATTACGCCTGTTCTTTGTCCTTTGACTCGGACTTTTGTTCAGTTGCCTGTTGAGAGGTTTTTGCAGTGCTATCTTTATCTTCTAAAGATTTTTTCTCTTCATCTTCAGGATTCATAGCATTTTTGAAGCCTTTAACTGCTCCACCTAAATCACCACCTAAAGAACGTAACTTTTTAGTTCCGAATAACAAAACAACAATTAACGCAACGATAAGAAGCTGCCAAATACTGATGCCGCCCATGAACATTTCCTCTATAGAATAAAAAAGTGTTTTTAATAATGCCTAAATTTTAGCACTCATTATATTGAGTATTATGAACCTCTAATGAATAAGTGCTAGTTAAAATTTACGATTCTTTGGTCTGGATCGCCATCCTGTGAACCAAAGCACTATACCTGCAGTTAGACAAATATAAGAAGGCCATAGTGTAGCGTCTTGATTTAATAATAGTGTGCCGCAGATCAACAATACAGCAGATGTTATTAATAAGTAGTTACTTTTATGAGCTTTGTGTTGAAACTTCAGATACTTATCTAGCATCTGTTGTTGTGTTCCTAGCAGTTTACGACCCACTTTTAGGTTGTCGTAAATAAGCTCTGGGAATTCTGGCAGTTTTTCAGCCCAATATGGCGACTTCATTTTTACTTTGTCAAATATCGCTTTAGGCCCCACTTGCTCAGACATCCATTGCTCTAAAAAAGGTTTCGCTGTAGACCAAAGATCAAGCTGTGGGTAAAGCTGACGGCCTAAACCTTCGATGTACAGTAAGGTTTTTTCAAGCAAGACTAATTGCGGCTGTACCACAATATCGAACTGACGAGCGGTGCGGAACAACTCTAGTAATACATGACCAAAAGAAATCTCATCTAATGGTTTATTGAACATTGGTTCGCAAACCACTTTAACCGCTTGCTCGAATGCTAACACATCGGTGTTTTCTGATACCCAGCCAGATTCAATATAGAGCTGAGCAATACGCTGATAATCTCGGTTGAAAAACGCAAGGAAGTTCTCAGCTAAATAACGTTTATCGACATCATTCAAGGTGCCCATAATCCCGCAATCCATGCCGATATAAAATGGGTTGTCAGGGTGCTCACGGCTAATAAAAATATTGCCGGGGTGCATGTCTGCATGGAAAAAATTATCACGAAATACTTGGGTGAAAAACAGCTCAACACCGCGCTCAGCAAGTAGTTTTAAATTGGTGCCCTGGGCTCTCAGTGCTTCAACATCGGAAACAGGAATACCATACACACGCTCCATTACCATTAGACGGGAGTAGCAATAATCTTCATACACGTAAGGTACGTACAGTGCGTCAGAATCTAAGAAGTTATTGCGAAGCTTAATCGCATTAAGAGCTTCAAGGTTTAAATTGAGTTCCCCCAGAATCGTGGTGCGATAATCTTCAATCACTTCTGCAGGGCGTAAGCGGTTGCCTTCGCCTAGTAACCTTTCTAAAAAGCTCGCCGCTTGGCACATAAGCTGTAAATCAGCCTGTACTTGCGCTTCAACATTTGGGCGAAGTACTTTTAATACCACTTCAGCGCCATTTTCTTTGAGGTTTGCGGTATGCACTTGCGAGATCGACGCTGAAGCCAATGGCGTTTCATCAAAATTATCAAATAAGCTTTCAATCGGCGCTTTTAGTTCGGCTTCAATGGCTTCGCGGGCCAAAGCTGAATCGAATGGAGGTACTCTGTCTTGAAGCATGGCTAGCTCTTCTGCCCACTCATCATTGAGTAAGTCACGACGTGTAGATAGCATTTGTCCGAGCTTAATATAAACCGGCCCTAACTCTTGCATCGCCAATTTTAGCCGCTGAGCTGATGGCTTATCTTTGTGTTGGTTACGGAGCCAGAAAAAGCTGTGTCGCAGAAGAGAGAAGTACCAGGGTGTTTTATTACTGGGTAAAAGTTCGTCTAAGCCGTAATGTAATACAGTTTTGATGACTTGATAACCGCGCCTGATACTTGCAATTGTCATGGGGTAATTTTTTCTCTTAATTTATCTATTCGGGTAACCAGTGCCGATGTGCTATCAGCGAGTTCTTCAAGACTATCACGAAAATGAATGAATTCTATTTGATGGGGGGCAAGACGATATTCTTCGGTGGTTAATTGGCCAACGTGAGAACGTGACTTTTCAAAAACCTGCTTTGCTGAACTGGCAAGTTGTTTAGCGCCAGAAACCAACATATGCGTCGGAGCATCCCCAATATAACGTGACAAGGGCTCTGCAAAATCTAATTCAATATGACGCAGATAATGGCTAAAACTTTGTAATAAATTAACGTCGCCATCAAGCTTCAGCTTATCTTGTTTAATCAGCTCTGTTAGGCTTTCGCCTTCAGATATTTGGTAAAGTGTGGTGGCATCGGCTGTCACGCTGACATCGATATCCCCATCATAAATACTGAGTACTTGAACTTGTTTAGCAAAGACTAAATATAAAGGCCATTCAAGCTGACTTAATTGAATGCAGAACACTTTGCCGTGTAAATTTTTAAGGCGTGCATATTCACCCTGATCTTGCGCTTGTAACTGCGCAATGGCAGTTTCTAGAGCAGCGCAAGTCAGTAATGAAAAATGATTGGGATGCATCAGAACTTATAACCACGGTGCAATGCAACAACACCATCAGTCATGTTGGTGTAATCAACTTGCTCAAGACCTGCATCAATCATCATTTGCTTTAATGTTTCTTGATCTGGGTGCATACGAATTGATTCAGCTAAGTACTCATAGCTGTCAGCATCTTGAGTGATTAGTGCGCCCATTTTAGGCAATACTTTAAAGCTATACATATCGTAAACTTTGCGCATTACTTCATGTTGTGGCTTTGAGAACTCAAGCACCAATAACTTTCCGCCTGGTTTTAGCACGCGGCGCATTGAACGTAATGCTGCATCTTTATCTGTTACGTTACGTAGGCCAAATGCGATAGTGATAATGTCGAAATAATTATCAGGGAACGGTAAGGCTTCAGCATTGGCTTGAACATAATCTACGTTACCCACAATGCCTTTGTCGCGTAATTTAGTCCGACCAACTTTTAACATTGAGTCGTTAATGTCCGCTAAAATAACTTGGCCACGGTCGCCGACTAAATGTGAGAATTTAGCGGTTAAGTCACCAGTACCACCGGCCAGATCCAACACTTTCATACCAGGACGTGCGCCCGCAGTTGCAATAGTGTGGCGTTTCCAGAAACGATGAACACCAAATGACATGACATCATTCATAATGTCGTATTTAGCTGCAACCGAGTGAAATACGTCAGCGACTAAGTCAGCTTTCTTTTCTGAATCAACGGTCTTATAACCAAAATGAGTGTTCTTTGGGTCGCCCTCAGACATCTGTGTATTCCTATAATATGCGGTAATTAACAGCGAGTGTATGCCATTGCTTGCTTTGCAGAAACTTTAATCAGCGAGAGTGTGATCCAGTTTACTAGAAACAGCGTGGAATTCAGCGATACAGAATCGATATATGCTTTTGTGTAAATAGCGCTGTAAAAACAGTTCTACAAAATTGCCCTGCATTAGACCATAAATCTGTTCGATATTGAATAGCCTGTAAATGGTGAAATAACACATGAGCAGTAATTGATACGTTTAATCTAATAACAGGGTTCAACTATAGCCAAGCCTGTTGAGATGACTGTTAGCTATTGAGTTTAAGGCGTGTTGATCTTTCAAGGTTATTTTTGCAGCGAATTATTGTTGATTTAGACAAGGTTGATGCTCTGTTATGCAGTTATTTTATATAAAAAGCCGATAACGTTGTAAAAAGTGGACAACAAACGTTGCCTGAAAGATTCGGCTAAAAACGGATTCTGCATTATTGAGCGAATTTTTTGCGAATAAAGAGTGCTTAGATTACAGGCGGCAATTCTCTTGCCGCCGCTTAATCCGTTTTTATCTTGAGCAACGTTCAACTAGCTAAGACCAACACGCCTAATATTGGACAGGTTTCTTCGCTTGAATATAGGCATATATTAATTCGCTAACACTTTGACCAACATCTCTATTGCCTGCGATTTCACCAGCCTCATGACATTGGGGCGCGGCTTCTGCAATGTGCAGATATGCCGTTTGACAGTGTTTGGCTATATAGTGGATGTAATGACATGCATCTAACAATGGCACGCCAGCAAACGTTGATGCACTGCTGGGCATTTTTGCAATAGCATCGACATCCAGTTCGAGCGCAACAGGAAGCTGGGTTTGATTTAAATTGTTGGCAATTGCCTTTAGAGCCTCTTCCAAACTCACTTCTCGCCTGACCCATATTTGCTGAAAGCTATGCCACTCGCCGCCAAATAAACTTAGCTGCTCTAGAGTGGTTTCGCTGTTTTTAAGCTCATGTAGTCCTAGAACGTGGTAATAAGCTAAGGCGCCATTGGCTGCGGCGTAACTAAAGCCATTGCCACTATGTCGTCCTTCTCGAGGTCTGAAATCACTATGGGGGTCTAGGTTTACGGCTGCGGCGGCTTGATTGAAATGAGACTTCAGCGCCATTAATAATCCATAAGCATTATTGTGGCCGCCACCAATCACAATAGGCTCAAGCTCTGCTGCGAGAATGTGACTGATTACTTCAATGACTTGATGGTCAAGTTCAGCTGTAGCCTGTCTTAGTTGTTCTGTACTGGCGTGAGTATCGAGTTGCTTAGGTTCAATATTACCTAGAATAAGACATTCACTGCCGTTGAGGTAGCGGTTTGATTGTAAATTCAGTAGCTGGCTCATCGCGGCATTAAATGCGGTGGTTGAACCGCCACGGCCTAAGTTGGCTCTGGGGCCTGCATCTTCACTGATACCCAAGATCACAAACTGTACGCCTTGATTTTTTGCTTGTACAAGGGCATGTTTTAGCTCGCTAGGTTGAGTGTTCACCTGACTGAGCAATTGCACCTGCTGGCCTAACTTGGTTTCGCCATCGCGCGTTGATAGATATGTATCTAACCAGGCTTGAGTCATCATTTGCAGCATAGGGCCTACTTATCTCGTTATTATTGTTATGTGAGCAGTGATATCTAATTTATTCATTAGCGTTTATTTTACAGGCAATAAAAAAGCCAGCATAGCTGGCTTTAGTTTATTTATGCAATATTGAATCGATTATTCAATATCTAAAGCTTCAGGCGATAAAATCACCCCAGTGTTATCAGCATAAATATGATCGAAAGGTAGGAAAGTCACACCGCCAAAATTGACTGGAATTTCGACCTCACCAACACCATTACTGTCGGCGCCAATTGGAATTGAAGCAAGTGCTTGAATACCAATGTCCATTTCTTCTAATGTGTCTACGTCTCTTACTGAGCCATAAACAATAATGCCTTCCCACTTATTAGCAACTGCAATTTCTGCGATAGAAGCATCGACCAATGCGCGGCGCATAGAGCCACCACCATCAACTAATAATACTTTGCCTTCGCCATCAGCCTGAAGAGCATCAGCAATCAGGCCGTTATCTTCAAAGCACTTAATGGTGCTAATAGAACCACCAAAAGAGCTAGTACCGCCATAGTTACTGAACATAGGTTCGACGACATCAACAACATCTAAATACATATCACACAGTTCTGAGGTGTTGTATTCCATAGTGACACTCCTTGGGGTTAGCGATTTGAATAAATTCGCCAGTAGTTAAGCAATCTTAAATGAATTATATGAGCTTTTTTTGAAATTAACAGCGATATTCATCACCAGAATGCGATAAAGCAACAAGTTGATTTATAACCTGATGTTATAAGCAGCCATAATGATCCAGTTTAGCTTAGTCTGTAAGAAAGTAACTTACATAATGGCCTTGGGGTGAAACAAATATTGATCTTAGTCATCATATTACGGATTTTTATTACAACCTTGTATGAATTTTTGTTAATATCAGCACTTAATTAAATGCAGTTTGTTTTATTTGCTTTAGGGGCACGGACCCCCCGTAACGCTTATGGATGGCAGAGAGCCTTACTTAGAGGTTCTTATGGAAGGGTTAGACGTTGTTGAAATCATTGGTTATGGCGCATCTGTTATGGTGGCGATTTCGTTAATGATGAAAGACATTATTTGGCTTCGCTGGTTAAATTTTGTTGGTTGTACATTATTCGTTATTTACGGTGTACAAATTGAAGCATGGCCAGTGGCTGGTATGAACGCGTTCGTGGCTGGGATCAATATTTTTCATTTGATCAAAATCTATCGCACCAGTAAATCCGACAATCTTGCAGAAGCATCAGCTTAAATTTTTTGTCGAATGAGGTGTCTTCTCAAGGCACCTTACTTTTATTGCCTTAAGTAACTTAATCACTTAACTTAATCACCTTAACTTAATCACCTTAACTTAAGTCTCGTTGGCTAAATCCTCCCTAAGTACGCTCAATTAATTCTTTTTGGAGACAGTCTAATTAACACTTTGTCATAAAACTTTCGATAGATTGTCATGTCTCCGTCATTCGAAATATTTACAGTCCTTACAATGGTTGAATAACAATTAATCAATAAGGGCACAATTATGGCAAAGGACGTGACGTTAAGCATCGCCAACTTAGACAAGCAGTTGTTTTGTCATATTTTGACTTTTTGTCGTGATCATAAAATCACTGATTTTGCTAAAAAAGTGTCAGCAACAGGTGATGGTCATTGCTACGTGTACATGGCGGTAGGCTTATTGTTTCTTCACCCACAAGGCAGTCATTTTTTTAATTTGATGCTTGTAAGTTACGTGATTGAACTGCCACTTTATTTGTTATTAAAAAATTCTATTCGTCGCACTCGTCCTTGCGCTGCATTTGCAGGTTTCGAGTCTGATTTTCAACCTTCAGATAAATTCAGTTTACCGTCAGGACATACTGCAGCAGCTTTTATTATGGCGTCGGTTGTCATGACAACGTTTCCTATATTGGCACCAATCGCGTTTGCTTGGGCTGGTTTTATTGGTTTATCTCGAATCGCATTAGGTGTGCATTACCCGTTAGATATTTTGGCTGGTATGGGACTGGGTATAGGCGCAGTCACCTTGGCTGAACAATTTATTTAATCCGTTAGCGTATTTATATTGCTTTAAATAACAAGATGTCTAATTAACAACTCACCGTCACCCTAAGTGTGATGCAATATTGCTTGAGTTAGCACAAGGAACTTTATGAAAATATTATATGGTGTTCAAGGGACTGGAAATGGCCATATTAGTCGTGCGCGTGTCATGGCGAAATCATTGAGTAAAACAGATGTCGAAGTCGACTTTTTATTTAGCGGTCGTAATAAAGATCAATATTTTGATATGGAGTGCTTTGGTGACTATCAAGTAAGAGAGGGGATGTCGTTTATTACTGAGTCAGGTCGAGTTAATTTGACCAAAACGGTGAAACGTAATTTATCGTCATCTATTTTATCTGAAGTTCAGCAAATGGATTTGTCTGATTACGATTTAGTCTTGAATGATTTTGAGCCTGTTACGGCATGGGCGGCTAAAAAACAGGGGGTTACCTCCATCAGTATTAGTCATCAAGCTGCGCTGCAGTATCCTGTGCCAAAGCAGGGAATGAGCTGGTTTGATCGGGTACTATTAAATAACTTTGCGCCAACAGATATTAAGCTTGGTTGTCATTGGCACCATTTTGGGTTTCCAATATTACCGCCATTTGTTGAAGTAGAACCTAACTCTGGCGATCATAGTCATCAAATATTGGTGTATCTTCCGTTTGAAAATGCCGACACTATTGCCAAATTCTTAAGCCCATTCTCAGAGTATCAATTTTTTGTTTATCACGCAGATAAACCGTTACAGGGATTACCCGAACACATAAATTGGTTTGGTTTTAATCGTGAAGGGTTTAAGCAGCATATGTCTCAGTGTGGTGGGGTGATTGGTAATGCAGGCTTTGAATTGGCGAGTGAAGCGATGACCCTTGGCAAGAAGCTGCTGGTTAAGCCATTGCAGGGTCAGTTTGAGCAGTCTTCTAATGTGGCAGCATTAGAGTTATTAGCTGCAGCGCAAAGCATGGATAAATTAGATGCAGGTATTTTAAATCGCTGGCTTAAGTCAGCTTCACCTAAGCCGATTAAATATCCACAAGTGGGTGATGCACTGGTTAAGTGGCTTAAGCAAGGTGATTGGCATCAGCATCAAGTGTTGTGTAATGATCTTTGGTCACAGGTAGAGTTACCAGATAATTGGCGTAAATAAGCTAGGTAAGTGGATCGTTATACGTGCTAGAGAAGCTCTCTTGTGATGAAAATCAAAGAGAGCTTTTTAATGTGTGAATAAGGCTGATATGGATAAGTGTTAAGCGAGTTAACTTGCTTTTGAATGGTGCTCGTGAAGTTGCTCAAGTAGTTCATCTTCGAAGGCAAAGCGGGTTTCCATTGCTTGAGCTAATTTAGAGAGGTCTGCATCTAGGTCCATTAATACATCATCATTATCGGCTTCAGTGTATTTATCATTAAAGTCGAGGGCTGCATCAGTGGTTTCACTGATTTGTGGTAATAATGTTTGCGCTCTTTCTTTACTGCTTTCGCCAAATTTCTCGCATTCAGTTACCACCTGATCATAGACTTCGAAGTGGCCTTCTGAGACATAATCCACCAATTGTGCACAGAATTGCTTAACAGCATCAGCTTTAGGCAGGCTTTTAGCGGGCATGGTATATGGCGCAAGGCCGGCAATTTTGAAATATTGGATCAGCAACGCTCTGCGATGATGTAGCCATTGATCGACAAGCTTGTTAGAGCCGCCCCATTTTTGTTCGGCTTTTTCTAGTTTTGTCAGCATAACGAATTCCAGTGTTGCAACTAATCCATATCACTTAATGTATGAGAGAAAGTGACTATTGATCAACTGTTTTCTGTAAAAGATCTAATGGATCGACCAGATAAGGTCTTATTTGATAGTGATTTGTATCACGGGGAAATAGCATAAAAAGAAAAATGCCCAGTGATAGCAAGCTACCACTGGGCAAATAGATTTTTTTAAGGGCTCGATTTATCGTGCTTCTTGATTGTTCTTGCTAGCGCAGACTTTTTATACCAAAGGCGAACAAGAGGTGCAACTTTTTTATCTAATTAGGCTACCTGATACCTAAATATGGGTATTATTGTGAGCATGCTAACGATTACATTAGCAATTTCGATACTAGTTAGGGTGTTAGTTCACATTAATTTAGCATCGCTGGTTACATTAATCGCATAAGTGCTAAACTACGCGCCAGCGGATATCACTATATGTTTAGGAATTAAGCCCAATGGCAGAATTAAAGAATGATCGTTATTTACGCGCCTTATTAAAACAGCCTGTTGACAAAACACCTGTGTGGATGATGCGTCAAGCTGGACGTTATCTACCTGAATATAAAGCGACTCGCGCAGAAGCGGGTGACTTTATGTCTCTTTGTAAGAACCAAGATTTAGCATGTGAAGTGACGTTACAACCACTTCGTCGTTACGACTTAGATGCTGCAATTCTATTCTCAGATATTCTTACCGTTCCAGATGCAATGGGCTTAGGTCTTTACTTTGAAACAGGCGAAGGCCCACGTTTCGAACGTCCTACTGACACCATCGATTCAATCAAAAAGCTTTGCATTCCAGATCCAGAAGATGAATTAGGTTACGTAATGCGTGCTGTTAGCACCATCCGTCGTGAACTAAAAGGTGAAGTACCTTTAATCGGTTTCTCTGGTTCACCTTGGACACTAGCGACTTACATGGTCGAAGGTGGTTCAAGCAAGACTTTCGAAAAGATCAAGAAAATGGCTTACGAAGAGCCAGCAACATTACACATGCTTTTAGACAAGTTAGCTGACTCAGTTATCTTATACCTAAACGCACAAGTAGCTAATGGCGCGCAATCGTTAATGATCTTTGATTCATGGGGCGGTGCGTTATCTCACCACGCTTACCGTGAATTCTCACTACGTTACATGCAAAAAATCGTTGATGGTTTAACTCGCCATGCAGACGGTCGCCAAGTACCAGTTACCTTATTCACTAAAGGTGGCGGACTGTGGTTAGAATCTATGGCTGAAACAGGTTGTGATGCACTAGGTTTAGACTGGACTGTTGACATCGGTGATGCACGTCGTCGTGTTGGACATAAAGTTGCGCTTCAAGGCAACATGGACCCATCTGTACTTTACGCATCTCCTGAGCGTATTCATCAAGAAGTTGACCAAATCTTGTCATCTTACGGTGAAGGTACTGGCCATGTATTTAACTTGGGTCATGGTATTCATCAACATGTTAATCCAGAGCATGCTGGCGCATTCATTAACTCAGTTAATCAATTATCGCCTAAGTACCATAAATAAAAATACCATAAATAAAGCGCCGCAAATAATTGATGGTGCATAATTTGGGTATTAAATAAAAGACGAGCATGACTCGTCTTTTTTTATGGCAAGAATAAATAGAAAATTAACAAAGGACTGTTAGGGCTTGTTGAACTTTGCTGGTTGAGTTTTGTTCGAGATAAAAACGGATTAAGCGCGGCGAGTGAATTGCCGCCTAGTAACCTAAGCACTCTTTATTCGCAAAAAATTCGCTCAACAATGCAGAATCCGTTTTTAGCCGAACCCTTCGGGCAGCGTTTGTTGTTCATTTTTACTGCGTTATCGGCTTTTTATGTAGAATAACTACACCACAAAGCCTCTGTCTTGTCTAAATGAACAACAATTTGCTGCAAAAACAACCTTGAAAGATCAACATGCCTAGACTATATAAATCATTGTTTTAACTATTTAGGTGCGCTTTATCACAAAGTGAGAATGGAATATTCTATTTTGTGATCTTTGCAAAACTCTTCATGGAACTAATTTGATATTTTATGCTCATTGTGAGAATAATATTAATAAGCTGACTAGCTTTGTTTTATGGTGGGATGGAAGCCACATCTAGTAGCCTTTGCCAAAAGAGAGATAAATATGAAAGTTCAAATTATTGTTGCGTTAGTATTCTTTGCTATTTTTGCTGCACTGCTACCAGGTACCCATTACATCTATGTTGCTAATGCTGGTTACTACATGGGGCAATTCGTAACTGTTGCTGCAGTATTGCTAATGTGGGGCTGTTTAGCTGCTGGTTTTGTGAGTCTTTTCTTCCACAAAATTAAAGCTTTGTACCTTTCAATTGAAAATGGCTAGTCACAGCCTGATTCATTGAGAGTGATGCTCGTAAACGGGAATGCTCTCAGAATGATTATTTAGCGACGCTGTCGATAGATAATATATAAAGCCACCATTTTAAGGTGGCTTTCTTGTTTTTTAACCTTTGTTTTTTCTTAAAATATTGCAGCATTAACGAAAGAGTTAATGGGTTGCTAGCTCAATCATAAAGTGACTTCCTTTTCCTGGGGTACTTTTTATATCAATTCGGCACTTCAATAAGCCTAATAACTGCCTGACAATGGCTAAACCAACTCCGAGTTGTGGCAGCGCTTGATTTGGCTCAAAGTTAAGCTGCTGTATAGATAACTGTTTCAAAGCCTCTACTTCATGCTTGTGCATGCCTGCGCCAGTATCCTCAACCGCTAACCACGTTTGATCATGATGTGTTTCACTGTAAACCGTTATCGTGCCGCCTTTAGGTGTGTATCGCAGTGCGTTGTCGACGAGATTATTTAAAATCCGCCTCATCAGCTGAGGATCGGTATAAACCTGCAGTTGATCCGTGACATTAAAATCTAATGTAATCCCTAGTTTTTTTGCCCTAGGGGCAAAAGTTTGATTTAAATCGAGTAAGACTTCACGCAAATTAATTTTAGCTATTTGAGCACTGATTTGGCCATTTTCAAGGGCGGCAAGCTCAAGTAACTGCGATAATAATTGCTGTAGGTTTTGCCCAGAGTTTGCAGCATATTCAATGTACTCTGGCTGACGTTCGTCGGGTGGAGACAGTAACCAAGTGTCGATATAGCCAATCAATGATGTTAATGGTGTCTTTAAGTCATGGGATAAATGGAGTAAAAAATCATGTTTGGCCTGTTGTTGTCGTTTCACTTGTTGATGTTGCTGGTTTAACTCTTGCAGCAAGTGATTAATGTGCTCACTGAGCTTTTTGATTTCTAAGCTGCCGTTATAGCGATTCGGCAAAGCCAGGTTTTCTTCTAATGGAGCGTCTTTAAGGCGAGTTAAATCACTGGCAAGCTTTTGAATCGGGCGAGTGAAAAAACCTAATAACAGCACAAATAGAATCAACGCGAAAATCACCCAAAAACCGATTGTTGCGCCCCAAAGTTTAGGCTGGTTTTCTGAATTAATTAACGCCTGCCAACTGTCATAATCCTCGCCGCCAATGATTACGTATAAGTATCCACTATGAAGGCCGTTTTCTGTCACTAGTGGACTGACGGAGAATATTTTCTGGGTTTCAGTTGAGCGTGGATCTGTGCCTAAAATCGGTAAGTCACCACCTGCAATAAACTGCTGAATTTGGCTTAGGTTGACGCGATCTTTTTTGATTTTTTCTTCTTTGGCATCATAAGCGATGACACGGCCTTCGGGATCAAGGGTATAAATTTCAAAGCTTGGCCCTAACAGCATAAAGTCATGAAATGCTTCCTTTAGCGCGGCATCTGAGGTAATCCCTTGTGAAAGTAACGGGTTGATATGCGCCATATGTTCGGCAAGTTGCAGATGTAATGATTGCTGAATTTGATTACGACTAAATTCGTGATTAAGTTGCAACCACTGCCACAGTGCGACAAATAACAGTAATACCACCACAGTCGCAGATAGGAACAGCCGGTTAAATAATCGATTCATGATGTGGGACCTACCTTGGTTCGACTAGGGTGAATGAAGTCAGAGTACTGAGTTAATTTGAAGTGCGTTTAATTCAACAGGGCTAATGTGCTCCAGCTTCGGGTGGTGAAAATTTGTAACCGACTCCCCATACTGTTTTGACTAATTCCGGGTGGCCAGGGCTTCGAGAAAGCTTAGTGCGCAAGCGATTTATATGGCTATTAACAGTGTGCTCATAGCCGTCATAGTTATAACCCCATACTGCTTCTAATAACTGCATTCTGCTAAACACTTGCAGGGGATGCTGGGCAAGAAACAGTAATAAATCGAACTCTCTCGCTGTGAGCTCTAACGTACTATTGTTAGACACTACTTCGCGGGTTGTTGAGTTAATGGTGACCCCGTTAAACTCCAATTGCTCAGTTTGTACTTGTTGTACTTTACTGCGCCTGAGCATGGCTTTAACCCTTGCTCGAAGCTCTAATACGCTAAAGGGTTTGACGAGATAATCGTCTGCGCCAGCTTCTAAGCCTAAAACAATATCGGCTTCTGAATCTTTGGCTGTTAACATCATCACAGGCAATGATTTTCCAGCTTCTCTGAGTTGCTGGCAAAGCATAATGCCATCACCATCAGGGAGCATACGATCCATTAAAATCAGATCGAGTGATTTAGTGTCGATGATTTGCATGGCTTGGCTTAAGGTCGTGGCATGAAACACTTCGTAGTTTAATGCCGTGAGATTCAACATAATCAGCTTGGCTAAATCTTGTTCGTCTTCAACCAGTAAAATATGCTGCTTTATCTGGTGGCCGTTATGCTTAGTGTTATCGTTCATCCAAAATTTCCCAAATCAGATCCCTAATAACCAGACCTGAGATGGGAAGATTAAATTTCAACCTGTTTGTTTTTTATTTGTTAACAAACTTGTTTAAGCTTAATCATGGATGTTTTCACTATTCCGTTCGACTAATCGAAATGGAGATTGCCGGATTATCAAAACGATGTGAAGGCGTTAATACACTGTCCATCAATCCGTCGTACATGGTGATCACACCAGGATGAATATGAACAAAATCTACATCATCACGTTCTGAGTTATATCCTTCGCCACCATCAGCAGGTCCAGGCATCGTGCCTTGTGCTTCTGAGTTCGCTTCGGTGCCTGCATCGTAAACCATACCGCGCATCGACACTGACTCATCAACAGCCAACATACTAATGTCATAACTATTTAGGCCAGTAAACGCATCATTGGTGTTGACTAACATTGTGGCGACAGTGAGATTGGCAATGTCTGCTTCATCAAGTGTCACAGTGATAGTTTCTGACATACCCGGCATTAAAATACCTGCGCCACTGACCGTAGACGTCACGCCTTCAATTGCTGCAACATCTGCGGCATCGCCGCCTTCAGCAATTTTTTCCAGTGCAACATTGGCTGCTTCACCTGCTTGCCACAACATCACATCACTATTGTGTGAGGCAATGGCAATCGGTGACATAGGTTGGTTAGCCGTTAAATTGGTCACGGTAACCGTATAAGTCTGCATTACAACAGTCGGTTCAGGCGGAGTAACAGGTTCTGGTGTAGGTGATTCATCGTCATCATCAGAACAACCGCTTAGTCCTAACACCGCAATTAATGCTACTGCCGTTAAGCTATATTTATGCGTATGTTTAGTTTTACTATTTGTTAAATATCTCATCGCGAGTCCCCTTATTTGACAGTAACAACTACTTTCGCAACAGGGTTTAACCAGCGATGAATGCGGCTATCTAAATCACTTGCGCCACCGGTTGCATCAGTATCACCAAGCACACCTGGATGAGTGTGAACATTAGCATTAGTAGAACCATCCATAACACCAGTACCATTCATACCTCCGTCACCACCAGGTGCTGCAGGAATACCTGGAACGCCTGCCATACCGCCGCCATTAACCATTTCATCATTGGCTTCAGTGCCTGCGTCATAGGCATTTAAGTAAACTGTATAACTACCTGCTTCAGTAGGGATTTCCCAACCATCTAAACCGATAAAGGCATCATTGGTTGGTAGCACCATGGCAACAATTGAAAGGTGCGTCATTTCCATGGAATCAAGCATCACTTCGCTGACATTAGCCCCTGGTGCTAGTAATCCCATCGCAGGGTTAACTGCGGTAAAACCACCTGCGCCCATCACAGCAGCGTCTAAATCACCAACATCGCCACCTTCAGCCATTTTTTGCAATGCTGGTGTTGCTTCGGTGCCGACTTCAAATAAGTGGCTATCAGCATCATGAGCTGCAATTAAGATAGGGGTGAAGTGATTACCATGGGTTAAGTTAACCACGCTAATTTCTAATTCTGCAGCAGTGGCTGAAACACTGAATAGACCTGCAGCCACTAGGCCAAGTGAAAGTAGAGTCGCTTTAGTTTTCATTGATGCAGATGATGTTGATACTGAAATTGACGGTTGTACTTCTGACGCCTTTAAGACTGATGATTTCATAACAGAGCTCCTTTTGTTTAATTGCTAACGATTCTGGCAAAGGGATCTCACTGTGTTATCGCCAAATTATCACAAAAGATTAACATCGTTTATTTTGCCGAATTTATTGTGTAGTCTTGGCGATATAATGATGACAATTGGAGTCAATATAATAATGATAAGAAACTTAACTCCTGAATATTTTCAACAGGTTATAGAACTAGGTAATCTCGTGCATGGTGAAGGCTATTTAAATTTCGCCTCCCTTGAAAAAATTTATCAAATGGGCATAAAAAATAATATTAATGCGCATTTTATCGCGATAAGTGATGAAACTTCACAGATTGACAGTCAATCAACTATCGTCGGTTTTCGATTAACTTATGCGGCGGGAAAGTGGCCCATTGATCAATGGTGCACTCCAGATAAGTGGCCAGTTTCCGTTGAAGATATGTGTTACTTCAAATGCAATACTGTGGCAGAAGGTCAGCGAGGGAAAGGTATTGGTTCTCGGCTATTGCAGGCTTCAATTGCAGCAGTAAAACAGCAAGGGGCTAAAGCTGGCGTGAGTCATTTGTGGCAGCAAAGCCCCAATAACTCAGCAGTAGGTTACTTCACACATGCTGGAGGTAAACTCATCAAATTACACCCGAGTCGCTGGAATCAGCGACATGACAACAGCGATTACTTGTGCGTGATATGTGGTGATGACTGTCACTGCACCGCTTGTGAAATGGTGATTGAATTTGGCTAAGTCCGCTTCAAAACATCACTTTTAATGTATTTCAGCACAGCGATAAATGAGTACCTTGTATGCCCTCAAGTTATTACGATCCTTTAATCAACAGCACGCCAGCATCGCAACCTTTTGCAGATAGTTATTGGGCATCGACCCAAAGCTTGCCTGCGCTACTACCTTCACTTAAGAGTAGTCAACAAACAGATGTGGCGATTATCGGCGGTGGGTACACTGGATTACTAACAGCGTATTACTTAGCAACTGAATTTAATATTGATTGCCGTGTACTTGAAGCTAATCAGGTAGGGTTTGGTGCCAGTGCACGAAATGCGGGGTTCGTGCTTAAAGGTTCAGGCCGTTTAGGCTACTCAGCTATGGCAAAGCGGTGGGATCTTGCTACTGCACAAGGTATTTATCAGGAGTTCAGTCAAGCGGTAAGCCGAGTAGAAGGGCTGATAAATCAACACCAGATAGCCTGTGAACCCCAAGAACATGGCTATCTTAAAGTGGCGCATAACCCCAAAGCGCTTAACAGCCTTAAAGCCGCCGCTGATTTTATTCAGCAAAACATGGCGCAAGACAGTGATTTTACGGCGCAATTTATTAGTGCTGATAAGTTTAAAACTCAATATCTCAATCATCATCAAGCTTATGGGGCATTAAGGCTTAATGATGGCTTTGGTGTAAATCCGCTGAAATTGTTACTGGGTTATAAATCATTGGTTCAAAAGCAAGGTGTTAGCATTAATGAGCAGTCTTGTGTTGTCGATTGGATTGAAGAAAACGGTAAACATCGACTGCTTACCGAGCATGGTGAACTGTTGGCAAACAAAGTGATAATGGCGGGAAATGCCTACTCACCAAAACAGTTTAATCAGCGAGTGGATGACAAGTTTTTACCCATTTTAAGTAATATTATTGTCACCGAGCCATTGACCGATGATGAGCTAGCCCAAGCGGGTTTGCATACTAACCAAGTCACCATGGATACCAGAATATTAAAGTATTACTTTAGGCTGCTACCTGATAACCGACTGTTATTCGGCGGAAGAGGCGCGGTATGGGGCAAAGATGCGGCTGAACCTATTTATGGTCAGCGCTTAAAGCTAGCTATGGATAAATGTTTCCCGTATTTAAGCCGCAAAAAAATTGCCTATAACTGGACAGGTTGGATCGCGGCATCAATGGATGACATGCCCCATGTGTACAGTAAAAATGGTGTTGGTTATAGCCTTGGTTATTGTGGCGCAGGAGTATCTTTTAGTGCTCAAGCTGCCTTTAGGCTAGCTCAAAGTATTGCTGGTGAATCTTTACCTGATTTACCGCTTTATAACGCGCCACTGCCTGCGATGCCCTTTACCAAAGCAAGGCGAATAGGGCAGTGGAGTTATTATCATTATGGTTGGTTAAAAGATAAATTCGGTTAACCTTCACTTGGATTAGTTATCGTTAATTCGGTTTCTTCTAACGGCTCAATTTTAATATTGAAGTAAGCATACGATGCACTGATAAATGGGCAGACCAAGTTAAATATCGCATAGGGCAAGTAAGCGATAGTCGCTACACCTAAGGTGCTTGCCATAAATGCGCCACAAGTATTCCAAGGAATTAATGGGCTGGTAACAGTGGCCGAGTCTTCAAGGGCGCGGCTGAGGTTCACAGCAGCAAGTTGACGTTTTTGATATTCAAGTTTCAGCATCCTTCCAGGCAGTACAATGGCGATATACTGGTCGGCAGTAATCACGTTAGCGCCGATACAAACTCCTAATGTAGTGATGATTAAGCTACTGGTACCTGTGACTAAGCTAAGAATGCTTTCTAGTAATCTTGAAAGTAAGCCTGTTACTTCCATGACGCCGCCAAACGCCATGGCACAGAGAATTAACCAAACGGTAGTGACCATGCTGCTCATACCACCACGGCTGAGTAAGTTATCCAGTACCTCATCGCCCGTGGCTGCCACGTAACCATCGAACATCGCAATCCAAATGCCTTTAATGATCGCCACAAATGGCAATAAATCGGGCTCATTAACATACGCTATGATGTTGTCGAATTGGAAAAGGGCTGCGCAAATTGCCCCTGCAATGGTACCTAAAATGACGGTAGGGAAAGCGGGCATTTTCTTGTTTGCTAAAAACAGCACGACTAACAGGGGTAAGAGTAAATGCAGGCCGGGGTCGTAGGTTTGCTCAAGCAGAGCTAACGTTGTGCCTAGTTGCGAGTCAAAACTCAACACATCCGCAGACAAGCCAATAATCGTAAACACAATGAGCGCAATAATGATGCTTGGCACGGTTGTCCAAGTCATATGCTTGATATGACTGAAAATATCAGAACCTGCAACAGCGGGCGCAAGGTTGGTGGTATCAGATAATGGCGACATTTTATCGCCGAAATAAGCACCACTAATAATAGCGCCAGCGGTGATATTAATATCTAAGCCCATTGCCGAGGCAATGCCCACCAGTGCAATACCTATTGTACCGGCCACCGTCCATGAACTGCCGATACTGATAGCGACTATTGCGCACAAGATACAACTTGCAGCGTAGAAATATTTGGGGTTGAGGATTTGCATACCGTAATAAATCATTGTCGGTACAGTACCTGACAAAATCCAAGTACCAATGAGCGATCCTACAGTAAATAGAATCAGTAATGCGCCTGTGGCGATACCAATACTGTTGACTATTCCGCGCTCCATTTGGTTCCAGCTGTAACCATTTTTATAACCAATCACGATGGCAATACACGCAGCAAGGATCAGCGCTATTTGGTTAGCACCTGAAGAGCTGTCAGATGAAAAAAGGTATACCGCAGCGCCAAGCATAGTGATTAATGCAAAGACGGGTAAGAGTGCATCAAGCAAACTCGGCTGCTTGATTTGAGAGTCAGACATAAAGCTATCCCTAATGTTATTTTTATTATAGGTCGTGCTAGGTATAAGTTATTTTTAGCCTTGGTTACTATTGTTATTAAATTGTGACGGTGCGACATCCTGCCATAAAGCAGTAGCTCAAGTCGATGTTTGTGGGTCGTTGTTATAGGCGTTAATTGGATTGGATTTAGCTGGTTTTAACAATTCAGACATTTATTAAGCATAGCTATTCATAATAGTTATTTAGCGTGCATAAATACCCATTTAAAATATTACCGAAAAATGTTGATGTGATTTGAACTGCTTGTTCGAAGGCATTAAGCGGTTAAGTTTAGGCCTTAAACAAGCTATATGAGGGTTGAGTCCTTCAAAAGCGATTAATTGCTTAGATCTGTAAAGGGTAGACTGCGGTTATTGAGATTTTCCTTTATTGAGAGGCTTTCGCACCTCAATAAACCGCCACGATATATAGGTATTACATGAATAAAAAACAAATTGGCGCAGTGCTTATGTCGCTATCATTTAGCGCATTGGGTGTTTCAGCGACGGCAAATGCCAATGAAGCATCTGAACAAGCTCAATTAGAGCAAGCTATGAGTGAAATGGTGGTGGCTGAAACATCTATGCTGTTGCTAGAAGAAGGTGATGCGTACCATACTGAGTTTACGAGAATTGTAGCGACGCAGTTTAGTGAAATCCTTATCACAAAAGAGCAAGCTAAGCAGTTATCGTTGCAGAAAACCAAGCATTTCTATTTTTCTGCAGAGCATGACGTAGAAACATTGGCACAGGTGGTTTCAGGTGTGATTGATACTGATGCACCGACCTATTTCTCAGTAAGCTTATTTCGCGAATACAACCGTAATAATGGTGGCTATCAGTTTGGTGCCAAAATTACTGAGTACGAAGATACCGATAACCGTGATTAACCCATTTTTCATTTGAATCACCCCTTTGCCGAGCCCATGCTCGGCTTTTTTGTTTTAGGGTCGCAATTTGATTTTAGCAAACTGGCTTGTAGTGAAATAACCGTCGATAATAATGTTATATGACATCAATAAATTCCGTTTCAGAGGCTTAATTGCAAAATATGACAGATGACACTATAAAGTTATCGACTTTCACTACTAACGCAACAGACGATGTTATTGAGTTATTTACTCAATCGTTTGGGGATGCTGAGGGCGAGGCTGAAGGCAAGGTGATTGGTCACTTAGTTTCTGAATTGATTGTGACAACACCTGAGACTGACTTGTTGGGCTTTGTTGCAACCATAGAAAACAAGATTGTAGGGGCTATCTTCTTTAGCCGTTTAACATTAGCGAATAAAGCCAATGCATTTATTTTATCTCCTGTTGCGGTGAGCACTGCTTTTCAAGCAAAAGGGATTGGCCAAAGGCTAATTAACTTTGGCTTAAAGCAGCTTAAAGACAATGGTGTTGAGTTAGTATTTACTTACGGTGACCCTAACTACTACGTTAAGGTTGGCTTTAACCCTATCAGCGAAGACTGCATCAAAGCACCTCTTATCCTGACTTACCCTGAAGGATGGTTAGCACAGTCATTAGTTGGCACCGAGATTGAGCCGATTGAAGGGGATAGTTTTTGTGTGGATGCACTGAATGAGCAGTCATACTGGTAATTGGGTTTCGGCAGAAATGCCGAAGTGATTTTTATTTTATAAATCTACATCTAAATCCACTTCTACTTCTGCATCTAAATTAAGATCGTGGCGCTTCGCCCACACCAAAATCAAGGGGGAAAGCGCTTGTCCCCCTTGATAATCCCTCAGCGCTCCGGCGAAATTTAAAAAGCAAAATTTCCAACGGAGTATTGTTTATCTTTTGGCCTCGTTTTGATTCTACTTCGACCATCTTCGAAAATGACTAACGCTTTCGATGGGGCGTCCCTTCCCCTCGAAAGCTAGCCAGACATCCATGTCTGGACTCACGCAATTTTCTTGATGGCCTCAAGTTAAATGGATACTGCGGCTTTGTTCTATTACTGAATACAAATGAAGTTAAATCGAAGAGGTGAAATACCCAGTACAGATGCGTCTAAGACCTTCCAAAACATGGATGTTTTGGCAGAGCTTACAGGGATGTACTTGCTGCGTGTCTTAGATGCATCTGTGCAAAAGCCTGCGGCAGGCAATTGGTTAGATTGAGGTTATTTTACGAAAGGCTTTTGATATATAGTGATAATAGTCGTTCAGGTATATAACTTAAAAACTAGGCAAATAAGAACCTATGAGTAAACCAAAGAAGCTATATAAATATGAAGCATTTAGCGTACAGAGCTTGAAAAACTTACAGTCTCGAACCCTGTATTTCGGCTCCCCGTTAAATTTTAATGATCCTTATGATTGCGCAATTAGAGCAAAAATTTCTGAGCCAACAAGTTCGGAAATAAAAGTATTACAAGAGTTTCTATATAAAGATGCAGAGACTCCAGATATAACTCTTGGAGCATTAAAAAATTCTAATAATGATAACTTTAACACCTTGATTAAGAATCTTTCGGATCATCGTGTGCGTTCTTACATAAACCGTAATATGAAAAATATTGGTGTTACGTGTTTTTCTGAATGTAATGATGATCACTTAATGTGGTCTCATTATGCCGATAAGCAAACAGGGTTTTGTTTAGAGTTTGATACTTCACAGAAAATGTTTTCGCAAGTAAGAAAAGTTGAATATCCAGATACCTATCCAGAAATAAATGCAGTTAATTTATTGGTACATCAGAAATATGGAACGTGTATAGATCATTTATACATAAAATCAGAATCTTGGGAATATGAGAAAGAGTGGCGATGTATCCATCCAGTTGCCGGGACTTGTTGCAAATATGAACTAAATGCTTTGACCGGAATATATTTTGGACCAGAGATAAGTAAAGATGTTTTAGATATTATTTGCTTGATAATTCGAGAACAACATCCAAATGCAAAGTTATGGAAAGGAAAAAGAAGCCAAGAAACTTTCTCAATTAAATTTGATCTAATTGAATAGTTATTTTCAGAAACTAATTTAAACAAAAATCCCTGTGATTTTGGGTATTAGCTACCATCACAGGGATTTGCTCTTAGCTGATTTGAGGTTAGTGGGTTAACAACTACTAACCTCAAACCAAAAGTTTATGCTTTCCCTTGCTCACGTGCAATTGCACGGTAGGCAATATCAGTGCGGAAGTAGACGTCATCCCAGTGGATGGCATCGACTAACTTGTATGCGCTTGCTTGTGCTTCTGTAACTGTATTACCTAACGCAGTAGCACACAATACGCGGCCGCCTGCAGTGACAACGTGGCCGTCTTTCATTGCTGTGCCAGCGTGGAATACTTTGGCGTTGTTATCACCTAAAGATAAACCGTCAATCACGTCAGCTTTGCGGTATGCATCTGGGTAACCGCCTGCTGCAAGTACAACACCGACTGCTGCGCGTGAATCAAATTCTGCAGTCACAGTATCTAACTCACCACGGGTGGCTGCTAGACAAAGCTCAACTAAGTCTGATTGTAGACGCATCATGATTGGTTGTGTTTCTGGGTCGCCAAAGCGGCAGTTGTACTCAAGTACTTTTGCGCTGCCATCTGGAGAAATCATTAATCCTGCATATAAGAAGCCTGTGTATACATTGCCTTCTGCTGCCATGCCATCAACCGTTGGGCGGATAACATTTGCAATCGTCCAATCGTGAACGGCTTGGGTGACAACAGGGGCTGGTGAGTATGCACCCATGCCGCCAGTGTTAGGGCCATAATCGCCGTTATCACGGGCTTTATGGTCTTGGCTGGTGGCCATTGCTAAGATGTTTTTGCCGTCTACCATCACGATAAAGCTGGCTTCTTCACCTTTTAAAAATTCTTCGATAACGACGCGAGAACCGGCTTCACCGAACTTGTTGCCAGCTAGCATGTCTTCGATTGCCGCATCAGCTTCAGCTTGGTCAGCAGCGATAATCACGCCTTTGCCTGCTGCTAAGCCGTCAGCTTTAATCACAACAGGGAAACCTGTTTTTGAGGTTAACTCTGCTGAGTACGCTTTTGCTGCTTCAATTTCAGTGAAGTTTGAGTAGTCAGCTGTTGGGATGTTATGACGTGCTAAAAAGTCTTTGGTAAAGGCTTTTGAAGACTCAAGCTGCGCAGCGCCTTGGGTAGGGCCGAAAATCGGTAATTTTGCTTCGTTAAAAGCATCGACTACGCCCAGTGCTAATGGCACTTCTGGACCCACAATCGTCAATTCAATTTTGTTGTCTTGAGCAAACTTAACTAACTCTGAAATCGCTTCAACGTTAATGTCGACGTTTTCTAGTTTTGGCTCTAAAGACGTGCCCGCATTGCCTGGCGCGACAAATACAGTGTCAACTTGTGGTGATTGTGCTGCTTTCCAAGCCAGTGCGTGCTCGCGTCCGCCGCCGCCTATTACTAAGACTCTCATTGATTCACCCTCAAACAATTAAAAATATAATCTTTTAAAAACGAAAAAAGCAGCCAAATGAGGCTGCTCTATTCAAATGCTATTTAGTGACGGAAGTGACGCATGCCAGTAAATACCATGGCAATGCCGTGCTCATCTGCCGCTGCGATGATTTCTTCATCACGGATTGAGCCACCCGGTTGGATGATACAGCTAATACCTGCAGCCGCTGCTGCATCGATACCGTCACGGAATGGGAAGAAGGCATCCGATGCCATCACTGAACCTTCAACCACTAAACCTTCGTCAGCCGCTTTAATGCCAGCCACTTTAGCTGAGTAAACACGGCTCATTTGGCCAGCGCCGACACCGATAGTCATGCCATCTTTTGCGTAAACAATCGCGTTAGATTTAACGAATTTAGCCACTTTCCAGCAGAACATTAAGTCAGTTAGCTGCTCGGCTGTTGGTTGTATTTTTGATACCACTTTAACGTCAGCCACATCAACCATGCCTTGGTCGCGGTCTTGAACTAATAAGCCGCCGTTAACACGTTTGAAGTCTTGAGTCGTGGTTTTAGTATTCCACTGGCCGCACTCTAATAAACGTACGTTAGCTTTTGCTGCCACGATATCACGTGCTGCTTGGCTTATTGTTGGCGCAATAATCACTTCAACAAATTGACGGTCAACAATGGCTTTTGCGGTATCAGCATCTAACTCTTGGTTAAAGGCGATGATGCCACCAAATGCTGACGTTGGGTCAGTTTTGAATGCGCGATCGTAAGCTTCAAGAATCGTGTTGCCTAATGCCACACCACAAGGGTTAGCATGTTTTACGATGACACAAGCTGGGCCGTCAAATTCTTTAACACATTCTAGTGCTGAATCAGTATCGGCGATGTTGTTGTATGACAGCGCTTTACCTTGCAATTGTGTTGCACTTGCAACTGAGGCTTCATCAATGTTGCTATCAACATAGAAAGCCGCTTTTTGATGGCTGTTTTCACCGTAGCGTAAATCTTGTTTTTTGATTAGCTGAGTGTTGAATGTACGTGGGAAGCTTGAATCTTCGTGACACTCATCTTTACTGTGGGCAGGAACCATAGTGCCAAAGTAGTTAGCAATCATGCCGTCATAAGCTGCAGTGTGCTCGAACGCTGCAATCGCTAGATCAAAACGGGTTTCAAGTGTGGTGCTACCTTCGTTTGCTTGCATTTCTGCAATGACGCGGCCGTAGTCGCTAGCATTAACAACAATCGTGGTGTCTTTATGGTTTTTAGCGGTAGAACGCACCATTGTTGGGCCACCGATATCGATGTTTTCAACAGCATCGGCAAGGGTACAACCTTCTTTTGCTACAGTAGAAGCAAATGGGTATAGGTTAACGGCAACTAAATCGATTGGTTTGATGGCGTTTTGTTCCATCACGATTTCATCAATACCACGACGGGCTAGAATGCCACCGTGTACTTTTGGATGCAGAGTTTTAACACGACCATCCATGATCTCAGGATGACCCGTGTAGTCAGAGACTTCGGTCACTGGAATATTATTATCAGCAAGTAATTTAGCGGTGCCACCAGTAGAAAGTAATTCTACGCCTTGCTCATGTAATGCTTTAGCAAACTCAAGCATTCCAGTTTTATCAGATACGCTTAACAGCGCGCGACGAATAGGTCTGACAGTATTCATGTAGGTACAGTGTCCACTATTTATTTTAAGGAAGTTTGGCAAAACAGAATTACTCGAACACAGTTGCGTGAAATCTGTTTTGCCAAAGTTCCTACGCCCTTCATCTTATTGTTTTTAGGTGGGCCGTAATGAAACGCGCGTATTTTAACGTAATCAGTGTTATTTCGGGAAATTTATGCGCGATTTCACAATATTGAAATAAGAACAAAGTAAGGGGGTGAACTTTGTTCTATAAAACCCTTGACCTTGGATTTAACTCCAAGGTTTATAATTGGCTTATTAAGCTGGTAAAGGTTTGAATTTAAGTTTTCACTGGGCAGGTAAATATATGTATCGAATTGGCGAACTCGCGACTTTATTTGATGTTAAAACAGATACGCTGCGATTTTATGAAAAGCATGGTTTATTGACATCTTCAACTCGTTCAGAGGCAGGGTATCGACTATATAGCCAAGATGATGCGCAAAAATTACGTTTTATTATTCGTGCGAAAGCGGTCGGCTTTAGTTTAAATGATATTGCAGAGCTGTTATCGATTGAGTTGGACAAAGCTAATTGGGCCTGCGCCGATGTGAAAGGCTTGGTGGATACCAAGTTAGAACAAGTACAGGCGAAGATCGCAGAGCTTGAATTTTTTGCCAGTTCATTAAATAAATTATCACAGGCGTGTTGCGGCGGACCTGATAGTGCTGAGCACTGCTCTATTTTAGAGGCGCTAGAATCAACCGATAAAGAGTTAAGCCCAAAAGTTGAACATCACCTTCATGCAGAAAAGCAGGGGTAGGACATATTATGTTATTAAGTAATTTTATTGAGTTATTTTTAGAGTCAGCGCCGTGGCTGTTATTAGGCCTAGTGTTGGCTGGCTTGTTAAAAGTGTTTGTGCCGATGGCGTGGATGCAAAAACAGCTGGGTGGTCACGGTTTAAAAACTGTTGTTAAGGCTGCTGTTATTGGCGCACCTTTGCCGCTGTGTTCATGCGGGGTTATTCCGGCGGCAGTGGGACTTCGTCGCTCGGGTGCTTCAAAAGCTGCAACGACATCATTTTTAGTGTCGACGCCTGAAACGGGTGTCGATTCAGTAACGGTGTCTTATGTTTTATTAGGGCCATTTATGGCCATCATTCGCCCTATTGCTGCTATCACCAGTGCTGTTGTGGCTGGGCTATTAGTCGGACGAGATGATAAGCCTGAAATCGTTGAAACTAAGTTAGATAAGGGTGAAAAATTAGCCCGCGAGCTTGGCGATAAAGGTGAAGTGACTTCTTCTTGCTGCAGTAAAAATAAAGCCAGCGCAGCGCCTAAATTTACACCTGATACAGCGCCTATGATGGCTAGTACAACTGAGACTAAAAGCTGTTGCTCAAGTAAGGCGGTACAGCCTGAAAAAACCAGCTGTTGTTCTAGTAAAGTGGATAAAGCTGAGGTTAAGTCAGACAAAGCTAGCTGTTGTGCAAGCAAAGCGGATAAAGCTAACCTTATGGCAGAGGAGACCAGTTGTTGTTCAAGTAAGCCGGATCTCGCTGCTGAATCGTCTGAAAGCTGCTGTGAATCCACTAAAGACATGGCGACAGAGCTTAAAAATGAGTCAATATTATCAAGAGTGAAATCAGGGTTGGTTTATGCCGCCACTGATTTAGTCAGAGATACCACGTTATGGTTGTTGGTGGGGTTATTCTTTGCAGCATTAGTACAGACGTTTGTGCCTGGTGATTTTCTTGCCAAGTGGGGGGATGGCATACTGGCTATGTTAGTGATGGTATTGATTTCTGTGCCTATGTACATCTGCGCTACAGCATCCACGCCGATTGCGGCTGGTTTGTTATTGGCTGGTGTTTCACCTGGTGCGGTATTGGTGTTCATGATGGCAGGTCCTGCTACTAATATCGCGACTTTAGGCGTTGTCACTAAAGAGTTAGGTAAGCGCGCCTTGTTTGGCTATCTAGGCGGCGTACTGGGTGTCGCATTAGCGTTTGGTGTATTGGTTAACTATCTTGTGGCAGAGTTTGGTTTTGTGGTGATGCCGCAAATTGGTCACGAGCATGAACTGCTTCCTTCGTATGTCACCATGGGCTCGGGTATTGTGTTGGCACTATTAATGGCAAAAGTGATTTACGATAAGTTACCTAAAAAGAGTATGCGAAGAGATTGCTGTTCTTAATGCTTGTATAGGTTGAACTTTAATTACTGAAAATATGCCCACCAATAAAGGCCCGAAAGGGTCTTTTTTGTGTTTAAAAGCCATGGGTTAAATCTTTTAGTTAATGATACATTTTGTCACCTAGTTTATTGATTTATAAACCTCAAGTTAGCATTCAGGTCATACTTGTTAATATCAGCTTTACCTAAACAAGACACAGCTCAAGTTTTTAATTTAAACAATATCATATTTGTTAAATTTCAGATCTCATGTGATCAGCGTCACTCATTTCACTAAATGGAATACCTAATATGCGCGCAAGTGCCTATTAGGTATTAAAAATAACGGAGTGATGATGAAACATTTAACGAAATGCAAATTAGCATTTGTTATCGCAGCGGCAGTGGGGATTGCAGGTTGTGGTAGTGATGGTAAAGATGGCAACCCAGGGGAACCAGGTCCAGGACCAACCCCACCAACAACAGAAACATCAGAAATTACAAATGTAGATGTTATCCATCATGCGGTTGAAGATGGACAAGTAACGGTTGAGTTTGGCATTACCAATGAAGATGATATTCGCATTATTGGCTTAGAAGATGCCGAGTTATATCTTGCCGCGTTAACTGAGCATGGTATTAAGCGTAGTAACAGCAGTGATGAAAATCCTGTCGGCGGCGCAGCAAAAGCGAGTGACGAAGGTGCTTCGTTAACTGAGCTTGAAAATGGCAATTATGAGTTTATTGCACCAATGGCAGCAGTAACTGCTGGCACTGAAGGTATTATTCGCTTTCAAGTGGGCGGCGGTGACATCGCAACATCTGACTACATCGTAATTGATAAGCCAGAAGCAGCGATGACAACGTCAACAGAAGCTTGTTATACCTGTCACGTTGATTACTCAACTTCAAGTTTCAGACATCCATCGCGTGTAGCGGTTGATTTAGAAGGTGAAACTGATTTTGTTGCTGGTTGTATGACTTGTCACGGTCACGTTACTCGTGACGACAATGGCTCAAACACCCATATGCAAAAAATTGGTCATATCAATCACCAAGGTTTTGAAACTGGTTTTGAAGTATCTAACTGTACAACTTGTCACGTAGATCCAATCACGACTGTTTATAACCAACAGACTTGTATTGATTGTCATGATGCAGCAGGTGTTGCAAACACTGAAGTTGAAGCAACATTTAATAGCTTTAACCAAACTGGTGATGACTGGCGTCAATTCCACACTGTAATGACTGAACGTAAAGAATTGAAGGAAGAGCATGTTGTTTCAGCATCAGCTCCTTACTTTGTTCAAGGCGAAGAGTCAGGAGAGTGGTGTAGCGATATTTCTCTTCACGATGTTGAAGAAAATCAACTTAACTTAGGTGAACTAGTGGATGCTGGTACTGTTTCTGTATCTAGCTACTTACATGGGTACTACGAAGCGTCAATCACTGGTCGCGCTGCGTCTATGAGCGTTTCTACATCTGGTGAGAGCATGGCTTTATGTGGCACTTTAGATGAAAGCTTCGTGGGTTCTGAGTTATTTGCTTCAGCACGTATTACGTTTGATGGCTTAGTGAGCATGACTGCTCATTCAGATATCGTCAGTGCTGAAGGTGCGTTCATTCATGAGTTTGATCGTCGTCATAGCGTTACTGCTGACAGTTGTACTTCATGTCATAACTCTGAAGGTGATTACCATAAAGGTGGCACTTTTGATGAAGGTGGTATTGGTTGTATAGCATGTCATAACAATGGCCAAGATCGTAATGCTAAAAGCTCAGCACCTGGTTTTGGACCAATGGTTCATAGCATGCACTGGGGTGAAGGTAGCGATGCAGTGACTGGTGAGCCGAACTCAGCAACTAAGCTAAATGCTGAAAACTGTGTTGCTTGTCATGCTGATGGTATCGATTTATACGAAGTGCCAAATGCGTACATTAAGTCTAAAGCATTCAATGGTGGTGAAGCTGGTGTGATGACTTCTCCTGTTATGGCAAACTGTTTTGCTTGTCATAATGATGAGAAAGCACAAAGCCACATGGAACAAAATGGTGGTGAGCTAAACGTACCAGTTACTGCTGATTGGCATACTCAACCTACATCAGAATCTTGTGCCACTTGTCATGCTGAAGGTAAATCTTTTGGTATCGAAAAATTCCATGTTTTTGAGCGTTAAATAGTTATCAATATAAACTGGTAGAGTTAGCTTAAATCAAGACTAACTCTTAGGTTTGATGTTTGAATAAAAAAAGCCACTAGTCATAGTGGCTTTTTTATATTCTGAATTTGGGATGATTGACACAAGATTATATATTGCATTCAAATATAATTTAAAACCATTTGATACATATGGTTACACTATTAATTGATGGTTTTTAGTGTTCCAACCTTAAAATAACCTTAACTCATTATTAATCCTGTCTATACTTCGTATGTTTAACCGTAATGCGAACCTTAAATTTTAATATAAAGGCTTGAAAATAAAGGTTTTTAAAATATTAATCATTTTTAAGGTTTTAAAAGTCATTTAAAAACAACAGCTTAAGTATTTGTTAAATTCGTCTTTGATTATATAAGAATGTGTTGATTAAGATCTGGTTCAAAGTTCTACCATAAAGGCGATAAAATATACGTCTTGTCATGGCGCATGTGATTCTAGTCACTATTTAACAATACAGAAAAGTCTAATATTAAAAACGGGTTATACCTACAAAGTAGTATCAAATACATTCGGAGTGATGATGAAAAACTTAACGAAAAGCAGATTAGCTTTCGTTGTTGCAGCAGCAATGGGGATTGCAGGCTGTGGTAGCGATGGTAAAGACGGCGAAGATGGCGCACCAGGTGAACCAGGTCCAGGACCGACTCCACCTGTTACAGAGATGTCTGAAGTGACTCATATCACTATGATTTCTCATGCTATTGAAGAAGGTCAAATTCGTTACGAATTTGAAGTAACTAACGAAGAAGATGAGTTAGTTGAAGGCCTAGTTAAAGCTGAAGCTAAATTTGCTGAAAAAACTGAACGTGGCGTGGTATTAAATCGCGATGGCGCAATTGGTGGTTACACTGATACCACTAAAGAAGGTACCGTGCTTACTGGATTAGGTGAAGGTCGCTATGAGTTAGTTGCTGCCATGCCAGCAGTAACAGTAGCATCTGAAGGTATCGTTTGGTTACGTGTTGGCGGTGATGACTCAACTCAAATCGCTCGTTCACAACCACTCGTTGTTGACAAACCTGAAATGATCCACACTTCAACTACTGAAACATGCTATAGCTGTCACGTTGATTACGCGACATCTAGCCAAAGACATGCAAGCTATACAGCAATTAACGTAGAAGGTGACGTTGATTTTGTTGCAGGTTGTTTAGTATGTCATAACAACGTGTCTCGTGCTGAAGAAGACGGTGGTTACGCTACTAACACTTTGCAAAAGATTGGTCACATCAATCACCAGAAGTTTGAAAAAGACTTCACACCGACTAACTGTTATACCTGTCACGCTGAACCAGTGATGAATACAAGTATTGCAGGTAATGGTTGTAGTGATTGTCACAGCACTGATATGTCAGATAACATGGCTTTACTATCTGCAAACAGTGACTTCGATGCACGTGAATTCCACACTAAATCTGACAAGATCGGTATTGATGAGCGTCAAACTATTCGTGAAGGCTACTTCACTACGTTATCGGAGCCTTACTATGAAGAAGTTGATTTCACCATTTACGATCGCTACGGTGAAATTGAAAGTGAAGAGACTGAAGGTTTCTGTACTGATTTAGAGTTGTTTACCACTGATGAAACACCAGTTAAGCAAATTATAAAAGATTTGTATGATGACGGAAAATTAGTTTATACCAGTGCGTACTTGCATGGATATTATAATGAGTCTTTGGTTGGTCGCCCTGCAAGCAGTTATGGGAAAGTTGATCGTGAAGACGGTACTCGCAGTCTTTGTTTCGCGGTTATTGACTCAGATGCTGGAGCCAATAACTTAATGGCCAGCTCTCGTCTAACTTTTGCTGATAGCACGTGGTCTGATGATGATGGTAAAAATGGTGTGTCTTTCACTTCATACTCAACCAATGTTACTTGGAGCGGTACTGAACTAGGTACTGAAGAGTTTGACTACGATCGTCGTCATGCAGTAACAACTGAAAGCTGTACAACTTGTCATAACGATGAAACTAACTATCACAAAAACGGCAGTTATGCTGAAGGCGGCCTAGATTGTGTTGCTTGTCATAACAATGGCCAAGATCGTAGCGCTAAAAACTCAGCACCAGGCTTTGGCCCTATGGTTCACAGCATGCACTGGGGTATCGGTAATACCCTTTCAGGTGCTAAGACTGATGAAGAGACTGGTGAGAATGTAGTTAACTCTGCAGCAAGCTTGAATGCTGACAATTGTGTATCTTGTCACGCTGAAGGTATCTCACTAGCAGAAATCCCTAACCAGTACATGCTTTCTAAAGCATTTAATGGCGGAACTTCTGGTGTGATGACTAGTCCAGTAACAGCTAACTGTTATGCTTGTCACGACAGTGCATCAGCGTTAAGCCACATGGAGCAGAATGGTGGTGAGTTAAACGTTGAAGCTGCTGATGGTACTTGGTACACAGAAGGTACATCAGAATCTTGTGCAACATGTCATGATACTGGTAAATCATTCGGTATCGACAAGTTCCATAACTTCGAGCGTTAATGTCGTTAGCTAATGCAAAGCATTAGTGTCGCGAGATGATATAGACGGCAAGATTATTAACTAGTTTTTGCTAAATCTATATAAGTATTGAAAAAAAACCACTATTTACCATAGTGGTTTTTTTATGGCTAAAAAACATTCCAGGCTATAAATTGAGCAAATTTTTTTGAGTATATTTCTATTTTTCAATATCTTAGTGTTTACGGTATGAGTTGATCTACACTTTTAATCCTCTCAGGCTTAAAGTGGTATGAAAAATCTAAAAGCTCTCTTATAACCTCAAGATATACGTCATAATTCAACGATAAGATTTTTAAACTTTTCTTCATCTTTTAGCTGTTAGTATTATTTATTTCTCAATGGTGTTGCTTAAGTCATTGTAAAGTAATGTAAAGATAATGCTGTTAAAGCTTTGTTATTGCATTAGTGGCTAGTGATATTGATCTGGCTCAACTTTTTAACATAAACACCTCGTTTTAAAACATATGATACAGACGGTTGTGACAGTCATCACTCTTCTTTGATCTGCATAAGGTTATATTAAATTAACTTTATACCTATAAAGTAGTAACAAAAATAATTAGGAGTGATGATGAAGCATTTAACCAAACGTAAATTAGCGTTCGTTATTGCAGCCGCTATGGGGATAGCAGGCTGTGGAAGTGACGGAAGTGATGGAGAAGATGGTGCGCCAGGCGAACCAGGTGCACCTGGAGAACCAAGTACCCCAGTGACAGAAGTTTCAACAGTGACTAATGTCGAATATATTTCACATCTTGTAGGAGAAGGTCAAGTTACCCTTGAGTTTGAAATTACAGATGAAGATGGCACGTTAATTAATGGTCTTGAAAATGCCGCTGTATATTTAGCTGCAAAAACTGACCATGGAATTCAGCGTGCACGTGATGGCTCTGTTGGTGGCAGTGCTAGCGCGGGTGGTGATAGTGCCACAGAAGGTGCAACGTTAACCATGTTAGATGATGGTCGCTACGAATTTGTTGCGCCGATGGCAGCTGTTCAAGCGGATACAGAAGGCTTGATTCGTTTACAAGTGGGTGGCGGGGATAACATTGCATCTTCACCTTACATTATTGTCAACAAGCCTGAAAATACTCATACCAGCACAACTGAAACTTGTTACTCGTGCCACGTAGATTATGCAACATCAGATATTAAGCACAGTAAGTATGTTGCCTTAAATACAGAAGGAGAAGTTGATTTTGTTGGCGGCTGTATGGTGTGTCATAACAACGTACCTCGTGATATCGACGCTGAAGGAAACTCTTTAGACACTGGTGGTTATGCTAAAAATAGCATGCAGAAATTGGGTCATATTAACCATCAGAAATTTGAAAAAGATTTCACCCCAACTAATTGTTACACCTGTCACGCAGAACCTGTAGTTAATACTAGTATTGCTGGCAATGGTTGTAGTGACTGTCATGGTAATGGCGAGTCAGGCGTTATTGTACCTGCTGACGGATTCGATGCGCGTGCTTTCCATGCTGAATCATCTTCTATTGGTTTAGTTGAGCGTGAAGAAATTCGTGCTAACCATTACACCACAACAAGTAACCCATACTTTAATCCAACTATGGATGAGTGGATTGACCACAAAGACGTAGCATGGACTTCAGGTTACTGTGTTGATATCGCATTATTTGATAACTCAGGTGAAACACCTGTGCAATTAAATATTGGTGAAATGTATGAAGCCCATGAAGTGACTTATGGCGGTGCTTACATCAACAACTACCATAATGATTCTATTGTGGCTCGTGTGATTTCTCATGGCGCAGAAGGTTACATTGAAAACGAAGATGGTTCTCGTTCAGTGTGTTACGGCGAGCTAACAGATGGCTTTGAAGATGCTAACTTGTCAGCAAGTTCACGTATCACTATCGCAGATACTAACTGGGAAGATAGTGATGGTGAGTTCGGTGTATCTTTCACTGGTTACAGTGAAGTCGTTGACCCAATTAACTTTGAAAAAGTACAAGATTGGGGACGTCGTCACGCAGTAACTGAAGATAGCTGTACGACTTGTCACAACAACGATACTAACTATCATAAAAATGGTGGATACCGTGATGGCGGCTTAGATTGTGTTGCGTGTCATAACAACGGCCAAGATCGTAAAGGCGCTTTATCAGCTCCTGGTTTCGGACCTATGGTTCATAGCATGCACTGGGGTATCGGTAATGCACTTTCAGGTGCTAAGACTGATGAAGAGACTGGTGAGAATGTAGTTAACTCTGCAGCAAGCTTGAATGCTGACAACTGTGTGTCTTGTCATGCTGACGGTGTAAGCCTAGCTGATGTGCCTAATCAATATATGCTTTCAAAAGCGTTTAACGAAGGTACTGCTGGCGTAATGACTAGCCCAATTACAGCAAACTGTTTTGCATGTCATGATTCAGATTCAGCATTGAGCCATATGGAACAAAATGGTGGCGAATTTAACGTTCCAACTACCGATAAATGGTTTACTGAAGGAACTGCTGAGTCATGTGCAACGTGTCATGACACTGGTAAGTCGTTTGGTATTGATGTTTACCATAACTTCGAACGTTAATCACATTAGGTTAATCTAGACGTTAAAAGTGTATTACAGCTCCACCTTGTTGGCGCTGTAATAACAGGAAGCCACTATTGGTAACAATAGTGGCTTTTTTTATTTGATATCTTATAAGGCAACATTATTTACAGGCTCTTATTTTCTGCTGGTTAGGCTCACTTCTCGTTATTCCTGCTCAAGTTTCACCTTGCTCATTTTTACTTTATAACGATCATCTGTCGAGACGGCTTAATAAAGTTGACTGTAATTCGCACTAGTGATCTCATTCGTGATTATTAATGTAATAAAGAACTAATAAGTCTCTATTGCTACGTATTTAAGATAGTTTTATGCGAAATAAATGATGAAAAAATGACGAATATACGGCGTATTGATTAACGAATTGTTTCCTAAAAATTAAACCCACCTATCATTAAACAAGTGGGCTTATGTTCATGATTCATAAAATTTTGATAATCATGCAGATTTTGCGCTTTAATTTACTGACCAAATATGACGTTAAGCTTTTCAGCTAAACGAATGCCAGCTTGTTGCAGTCTTAATTCAACTGTTGGGGTATGGTTGAATATGTACTGGAATCGAAGATCGGGTTGATCATCACGATTCTTTTCTAGCTCGTATGTTCCTGCACGTAATGCTTTAGATTCATCAGCCCAGTCATAATAGCTTTTGCCTTGCCAGTTTTTGATGTCTTTATCTGAGATACGTTCAATAAACCCTGTGTATTCGGTGTAGCTTAATTTTTGATGCTCAATAATTTTACTGTCCCACACAGAGTGCAGATTTGTATCGTCTCCAAACCACTTCAGTTTTACCGAATTACCACCACGGTCATGACTATGACCTACATGCAATGGCTGATGAATGTCGCCGACAAAATGAACATAAAAAGCGAGTGCTTCCCATTTATCTTTTTTTGTTGTTTTTGGATCGATTAAGATTTTTTCATATCGCTCAAGGCTTTCAATAATGTCGCCTTTAGGATTTCTTGTTACTGTCTCCCACGTTTCATCATCTTCAATAGACACATAGTGCCAAGGTGAAGAGTGGTACCAATTTTTATCTGAACGGATTTCATCAGGCCAAGTCGACATTTGTGCCAGTGATTCACCTTTTGTTAATGCATTGATATTACTTTGTGCTGTTGGTGATAGATTATTTTGAGCGAGCTCGCCAATAATTCTATGACCTATTTGACCAAAAGCATGAACGGGTTGGCTGATTGCGCTAGCTAACGTAATTGTTGCGCTTAATAGAAGTACTGCAGGTTTCATTATTATTATTCCTTTAACGATTTAGCCACTTTGACCCTAGTAATGTGACCAAATCGATGGTTTAGAAGGTTTGTATATTATCTTTTATTTATTAATTTTTTGTGACGAAAAAGCCGAGAAACCTTGGTCTGTATGGCTTTGGTTGCATTTGTAAAGTAAATTGAGCGCGAATAGTTTAGGTTTTGTTGAGAAATAGTTCAAGAATGACATGATTTTGAAACAAATTGGTTATAAAATCCGCCCTGAAGTTTTTACTCTACAGCTTCATATTAAAAGCTAGATTAACTAGCAAACAAATTAAAATATAAAAATATTTCAGGGGTCTGAAAATGTTAAACAATAAAATCAGTCGCTTAGCACTAGCGACTTGCTTTGCTATGGGTGTTTCTCTACCAGCCATGGCAGCCGATACTGCATCAAACATCCGAGGCCAGATTGTTGGCCCTCAAGGAAATGCTGTTACAGATGCAACAATTACTATCATCCATGAACCAACAGGGACTGTAACAGAAGTGTCAGTAGGCGCTGAGGGTCAATTCCTTGCTCGTGGTCTTCGTGTTGGTGGTCCATATATCATCAAAGTTGATTCAGGTAAATTTGCTGATGATATAGAGCAAGATTTATATCTAAACGTAGGTGAAACATTACGTTTTAACCGTACTCTGCAATCTGCAGCTGATATGGAACGTATCGGTGTTGTCGGTAATGCTAGTTACTACCGCAGTGCTGGGGCTAACAGCGAGTTTGGTGCAAAAGAAATTGCTAACGCACCAGGAATTAGTCGTGATCTTAAAGATGTATTGCGTCAAAACCCAATGGCTGTAGTGGGTACCGATGGTATTTCCATGAGCGTAGCGGGTATGAACCCTCGCTTTAACACCTTCGTTGTCGATGGTATTTCTCAAAATGATGATTTCGGCCTTAACTCAAATGGTTATCCAACTCAGCGTTCACCTATCTCAATTGATGCAGTAGAAAGTGTTGCGTTAAATGTTTCTCCTTATACTGCACGATTAGGTGGCTTTACTGGCGCGCAGATTAATGCGGTAACTAAGTCTGGTACTAACGAAGTTTCTGGTACCGTTTTTTACGAAATGACCAATGACAGCATGGCTGGTGAAGGTCTTACTCGCGCAGATGAAGATGGTGTTCGTGAAAAGGTAGAACAAAAATTCGAAGAAAAAACCTTTGGAGGCACCATTGGCTTCCCAATCATCAAAGATAAACTGTTTTTCTTTGGTTCTTATGAAAGCTTTGATGCGCCAAAATCTGCTGAATGGGGACCTGAAGGAGCTGGTTTTGGCAACAACTCTGACATTACAGAAGCCGAATTGCAGCGTGTGAGAGATGCTGCAGCAAGCATTTACGGTCTAGAAAATATTGGTGCTTACGATAAAACCCCTCAAGAAGAAGATAAGAAAATTCTGGCTAAAATTGACTGGAATATTAACGACGATCACCGTGCCAGTTTTACTTATCAAAATACCAAAGGTAACTTAACTAACAACTTAGCAAGCAACTCAAGCAGCATTAAGTTATCAAGCACTTGGTATAACAAAGAAGAAATCTTAGAGACGTACGCTGCTAATTTATACAGCGACTGGACTGAAGATTTCAGTACTGAAATTAAAGTGGCATACAAAGATACCACTTCAAACTCAAACACCATTGATGACCTAGGTATTGGCCAAGTTGAAGTACAAACTTACTGGTTCCCAAATGCTGATGAACCATGGAAAAGCTTTGGTTCAGGCGACAAAGTTACCTTTGGTACTGATAAATCACGCCAAGCTAATGAGCTAAATAACCAAAATTTAGAAATGCGTTTTGTTGGTGATTACTACTTAGGTGATCATGAAATAGGCTTTGGTGTGCAATACAATAAAATTGAAGTATTCAATTTGTTCGCACAAAACGTATCGGGTAATTGGAGTTTCAAATCAATTGAAGACTTTGAGCAGGCCATTGTTGATGACTTCTTTTATTCAAATGCAAAGTCAGGCAATCCAACAGACGTAGCTGCAGAATTTAATATGAGTACTTTAGCGTTGTTTGCTGAGGATACTTGGAATATTAATGACGACTTAGAAATGACCTTTGGCTTACGCTACGAAACCATCAGCATGTCAGACTCACCTGCATTGAATGATAACTTTGTTGAACGCTATGGTTTTGCCAACAATGCTACTTTTGATGGCAAGGATATCTGGCTACCACGTATCGGTTTAACTTATATCCTATCAGATGACGTGAAGTTGCGCGGTGGGGTGGGTCGTTATAGCGGTGGTTCACCAACGGTATGGATGTCTAACAGTTTCTCAAATGATGGTAATAGCTTACTAACATATGATGGTGGCTGGGATAACGCATGGGGCACGCCGGACTTTGGTGATGTACCAAGTGACGCACAAGATGGTTTAGTGGGCGGCGATGGTAACACTAACTCATTAGATCCTGATTTCGATTTACCTTCTGATTGGCGTGCAAGCATTGGCTTTGATAGCACCTGGGACTTCGGTGCTCTAGGTCAAGACTGGTTCTTCGGTGGTGAATTCTTATATATCCAAAAAGAAAATGATGTAGCTTGGGTTGACCTTGCTCGTCGTGAAGTGAAAACAGATGATAGTGGTCGTGTCATTTATGAAACATGGGACCCATTAGCTAACAATGGTGTTGGTGGAAACACTGACCGTTATGACTTGATGCTGACCAATGCCGAAGAAGATGGCACCAGTAAAACGTTATCTTTTACCTTAGCTAAGAGTTGGGATATGGGCCTGAATATGCGTGCTAGTTATGCATATAACTCAGTAGATGAAGGTAACCAAGGCTCATCTTCAACAGCCACTTCTAACTACCAATACACACCTGTTCAATCTGATCGCAATGGTACCTCTATGGGTCCTGGTTACTATGAAACGCCACACCGTTTCACTGTTAGCCTAGGTTATGAAACTGAGTTTGTTGCTGGTTATGCATCTAGCTTCAATATGTTCTACGAAGCCCGTGAAGGTAACCCGTTAACTTGGGTGCTTGGCTCTTATAAAGACGGTGGTTTCGGGGATCAAAGTGCGTTTTATGGTTCTTCATACTATCTACCTTATATACCAACGGACGCGGATGATCCGTTAGTAGAATATAACGGTTTAACGTACGAAGAGTTCAAGAAGGCGATTGATGAAATCGGTCTGAGTAAGTACGCAGGTGGTATTGCAGGTAAGGGTACTAGTAACCAACCATGGGTACATCAATTAGATTTCCGTTTCACTCAGGAACTACCAGGATTTATGGATGGGCATAAAGGTATTTTATACTTTGACGTGAAAAACGTACTTAACCTGATGAATGATGATTGGGGCCGTGTAGAAACACAAAGCTATGGTAGTAAGAAGTTGGTAGACCATAATTATAACCCAGAAACGGGTGTTTACTCTTACTCAGTGCCTTACGGGCAAGATGGGTTAGAGACTGACAATTACAATAGCTATGACGTAAACAAGTCTACTTGGCAGTTAAAAGTTGGCGTTAAATACAAGTTCTAAATTGAGCTAATTTAACCGATAAAATACCGAGCTTTGGCTCGGTATTTTTTTGGCTGAAATAAATGCACAAATAAGCATGTTAATCAGGTATTTTTTTCATGCTAGACTGCCAAAATACACTCCAATGATAATGGACCAATATGTCTGCTTTAGATTCAATGCAATGGAAACTTGTGCACTTTAACCAGCTTAGTCTTGATGAGCTTTACGAGGTATTAAAGCTGCGGGTAGATGTGTTTGTTGTCGAGCAAAATTGTCCTTATCCAGAGCTTGATAATAAAGATCGTTTAGCTGAAACCTTACATTTACTAGGCATCAATCAGCAAGGTGAATTAATCGCTTACACTCGAATTTTAGCGGCAGGAGTCAGTTATCCCCAAGCCAGTATTGGTCGAGTGATTATTGCAGAACAAGGTCGTGGCAAAGGGATTGCTCATGCATTAATGCAGCGATCAATCGATGTGGTCAAAACTCAGTGGCCACAAACCAGTATCCAAATAGGCGCGCAACAGCATCTCAGTGACTTTTATCAGCAGCAGGGGTTTACTGTTAACTCTGAAATGTATTTAGAAGATGGGATCCCGCACATTGATATGCTGCTTAACTTGTAGCAATTTGATTAGAAAGTAAGCCATAAAAAAAGAGTGCCAAGGCACTCTTTTTATCGGGCAATAAAGTACTTAACTAACCATGAGGATGATTGTGATTAATGCTGTCATTGAGACTAAGACAGTCTTTGTGACTATGATTGAGACTATGATTGAGACTCATCACGTAACTTGATCTCTGGGCGTAGGTTAAGTTCGCCTTCAAAATCAATTGTCGCCAACTCTTTTTGTTGAGCAATGACTGCCAGAGGGCCTTCTGGCATCATTCTCACAAAAAGCAATCGGTAACCAAATCGGTTGAGATCATACAGCGCCATTTTTTGATCTGCTGTCATGAGTTCCCAATGGTGCTCTTGATCGAGGGCTTCGCCTCTACGTTCACTGAGTGCATATGCGACTTGATTCATAATCAATTAGCCTGAATAATTATTTAGTTAACAAAACGACTATAAACAACCAATACGAGCAATTCAAACGTTTTGGATCAAAAAATAGAATAAAAAACAATCGCTATGCTCGTAATTCGTACAGGGCGTATTTAAAACAGAGCACTAAAAAGGGAAAAGTGTGATTAATTATATTGAACCCGTGTTTCGACCTCCATCAGAATGGAAGTCGCTTATCCTTCAAGTAACCAATGGTTGTAGCTGGAATCACTGCAGTTTTTGCGACATGTACACCCAAGAGCAAAAAAAGTTTAGAGCAACTAAAATTGAGCAGATTGAGCAGGATATATTAGCTGCTGCCGCATCTGGTCATCCCATTTCTAGGGTGTTCTTGGCAGATGGTGATGCGATGACGTTGCCTTTTAAGCGATTAAAAGAAATATGCCAATTAATTAATACTCACTTACCTTCCGTGACGCGTATCAGTAGTTATTGCTTACCACGAAATTTGACCAATAAAACGGTCGAACAGTTGTCTGAACTACGTGGTATGGGGCTTTCATTGCTTTATGTCGGTTGTGAAAGCGGCGATGACGAAGTACTCACTAGGATTAAAAAAGGTGAGGATTACGCAAGTTCCTTAATGGCGCTTGAAAAAATCAAGCAAGCGGGCATGAAGTCGTCGGTAATGATTTTAATGGGACTTGGCGGTAAACAATTATCACAACAACATGCTAAAGCTTCAGCGAAATTAATGAATGCTGCCCAGCCTGATTATCTTTCGACTTTAGTGGTCACCTTACCCTTAGGCACTGAGAAAATGGATAGCGTGTTTGATGGTAAATTTGAATTACCTGATCAACTTGGGCTGTTGAATGAGATGCAGACATTATTATCAGAGCTTGATCTCACCAAGACCATTTTTAGATCCGATCACGCTTCTAATTATTTAGTGCTAAAAGGTGTACTTGGCAAGGATAAACAACAATTATTGAATCAAGTTTCTGATGCCATTACAGGGACAATTCCACTTCGCCAAGAATGGCAACGAGGCTTATAAGCAACAAGCGCCTTAAGCTATTTACCTAAGGCGCTTGATTCAAACTAATGAATGTATAATGTTAGTTTTCAGTTTGAGCATTGGCTTCAATTAAGGCATTTTTGAAGTCGTTTGCCCAGCGACGATAAACCGTTTTGACATCTCCCCAATTAAATACTTGAGTGTTTTGACGCCATTGATCAAATCCCATCGCACGATCGGCAGCTTTCGCTAACACTTCGCCACTTTCAGCATCTTTAAGCACGGCTAATAACACCATCGAGCCTGAGCTTTGGGTGTATGTTTTACCTGATGAGTTAAAGCTTCTGCGAGACTTTTCAATCGGAGCAGTTAAGCGAATATCGGTGACTGCAGTTTCAATGATTAATGTATTTGGCCCAGCTTGAGTGACTAACTCAAAAGGCTGCTCGCTATTAAACACATCGGCAACGGTCTTTGAAAATTGTAGCGCCATTTTATCTAATGACTCTTGAGGTAGGTCGTAGGTTGCGTTTAAACCGTCACTTTGCCTATCAATTTTCGGCGCGCGATAATCATCAGGGTGATCGTTGGTGACCTTTGTCGGTTTAAAATACAGTTTACTGTATTGCTGCCAATTAACATTGGGTCTTGCATATGAAAGTGCGAGCTTTGAATTATCGACTTTAACTAAACCATCTTTAGTGGTTTCAGCATCAGGGCCTTGTTGCAGTGTCGCGGGTCCAGAGGCGCAGCCAATAAGGCTGAACAATATACTGGTCACTAGAATAGCTGGGTAAAACTGACGATTGCGCATATGATTAATCCCTTAAATAATACTGTTAGTAAATATGGCAGCTTAATCAAAAGAGTCAATCACAGCGTCAATCAATGCATTAGTCTCTGTTAAGCTAAGATATTATGGTTAACTATTTTATCGTTGAGATACAAGGTTATAGCGTCATTAAAGTGGTAGTTGTAATAGCCAAGTAAGCTTGGTAAAAAGAGAATGAGTAGCAAAAGGAATGATAAATATGGATATTAGACTCGACGACCTCACAGGCGATGATGTGGCAAAGTTATTGAGTGAGCATTTACAAGATATGTATGCGACTTCACCTGCCGACAGTGTGCATGCATTAGATTTATCCAAGCTGCGCCAACCTCATATCGACTTTTGGACTATTTGGGAAAACAACCAACTAGCAGGTTGTGGTGCAATTAATCGATATTCAGTAGACGATGTTGAAATAAAATCTATGCGGGTATCGAATGCATTTCGCCGCCGTGGTGTTGCAGCTACTTTATTGACCTTTATGCTCAATGAGGCTAAAGCTAGCGGGGCTAAAACAGTTAACTTAGAAACGGGTTCCATGGATTTCTTTATCCCTGCAAGAACGTTATATGCTCGCCATGGTTTTAGTGAATGCGGCCCCTTTGCAGATTATAAAGCAGACGCTAATAGTGTGTTTATGACCCTGAGTTTATAAGCGAAATAAACGCACTATTAGCTGCTTTTATTATTCAAGATACGACCTCTTCATCTTGGAAGATATCTTCAATTGTGAGCTTAAATAATCTTGCTGCTTTAAAGGCTAAAGGCAGACTCGGATCGAATTTACCTTTTTCAATCGCATTAACAGTCTGTCTGGATACATTCAATAAGTCAGCCAGTTGCGCCTGAGTTAAATTGTGCTCTGCCCGTAGCACTTTTAATCTGTTATTCATCGATATTTCCTATTACCCAATATAATGCCGACCATGTAGGTCAAACTCATGACGATGACAAGATGAGAAATTTCGGCATGAGCGTTGATTATCCCTGTTGTAGCTAGGGTTGAGTAACTAATACCCACAATTAATCCGACTCCAAGGCTCAAGCCCATGGCATTTAACTGAATTTTTTGTTGTAGCTCATCGAGAGAAGCGAGGTGTTGTTTATTGGCCCAGATCATACCGATACCCACCAAGAAGTTTCCTCCAATTGTAGCCACCGTGATGATGTCATTTTCAGGCCACAAAAAGATAGGCCCAAAAGTCGTTATTGCGAGCGTTATCACCCATGCTGCAGTCCATTTAGCTAATCGTATTGTGTTGATGCTGTTGCACTTTTTCCAATCATTATCCATTGAATCATTCATAGAACACCCTGTTATCCATTTTGATTTAAAATTAAACTTAACTTGTCTTTATGTAAAGTAAGCTTGACTTAAATATGTGCTTTTAAAATTAAAATGTCAAGTTTTAGCGACATTTTATCAAGTTGGCATGACATAGCTATAGGCGCTAGAGGGAACTATTTGGCATTTTTGAAAGGGTGGGGAGTTATTAAGCTGCTAATCTATAAGCTATAAATCACTGAGCGAGTTATAACCATAACTCGCTCAGTGAGCGTAAGGGAGTGATCGACTAACGGTAGATTAATGTTGTAGGTGTATCTCTCTCACCGGACAAGGAATGGTAATGCTAGCGGTTCTTAATGCGCTAAAAATGGCTAAATTACTTTGATATTTATCTTCATAATAACTTTTAGTTGGTACCCAATAGCGCACACCAATTTCCATTCCTATGCTATTAAAGTCATTAATACCAACCTGTGGCGGACGAGACTGATTCACTTTCTCTTGAGACAATAATGCGTCAGTAATTAACGTAGTCACAATTTGAGGATCGGTTTCATAATCAATGTTGAACTTGGTTTCGACCAATTTGTATTCTTGAGAGTTATGTAAGATTTCACCAACAATGTGCTTATTAGGAATATGAATTAACTCGCCTTCTTCGTTAGTCAGAATCGTGAGTCCTAGTTGAATTTTTTGTACGACGCCTGACACGCCTTGGATCTCGATAGTGTTACCAATAACAAAAGGTCTAGTGACAATAATCGTCACGCCTGCAGCGTAATTGGCAAGCATGCCTTGTAACGCTAAACCAGCGCCCAATGAGGCTGCACCAATAGCGGCGACCATTGGCGTCACACTGATCCCGAGTTTGCCTAAACAAATAATCGATACCATGACGATGATGGTAATTCTGACAAGGTTTGAAACAAAGTTACCTAAAGTGACATCAATATTATGTTTTTCAAATTGATTGGTCACCACATCAGACATCTTGTTAGCTATCCAGATACCAATGAGCAAAATGATAATAGCGCCAATGATTTGGAAGCTATATTGGACAATAAACTCTGTCAGCAACTCATAAACATTTTGCAGTTGAGCTAATTCTTGATCTAAGCCTGCTGGGGTCTCATTCATAATGATGGTCTTTTTATTAGATGAATAAACAGATAATCACTGATTATAGTGTTGTAATTAAGTGTTGTCTTGGGTTGTTTTTTAACGTTTTTACATAATTAGACTCACAAAATATTCATTAATCCTATTTCATTAATTTTAATGTCGTTAATACGTGAGATACCTCAAGTTTTTCAGGCTAGTTAATAGGTAGGGAATCTCATTAAGGTATAGTGCATTGCACCCTCTATTTGAAGACTTTTTCTATGATTAAGGCTTTAAACCCTACTTCAGGAATAACAAGATGAAAGCAATTTTATTTGTAGTAAGTTTATTTTTTATGACGACGGCACAAGCGAATGTGTTTGCTGTGAACGATAAAATTGAACCTGTGACGTTAGAAGATCAATTTGAACAACCGCTAGTTATTAACGAGCAAACCCAAGTTGTACTATTTAGCCGTGGTATGAAAGGTGGCGAATTCATCCAAGAAGCCTTAGAAGCAATTCCAGCAGAGAAAAAGCCTGAAAACTTGGCTTATATTGCTGATATCAGCGGCATGCCTTCACTAATTGCTCGTTTTGTTGCAATCCCAAAAATGAAAGATTTACCTTTTTCAATGGGGCTTGATCGTGAAGGTGAAGTGACAGCTTCTTGGCCTGCGGAAAAAGATATGGCAACAGTTATTGTATTAGATAAATTTACCGTAGTCAGCATTGAGAACTTTGACTCAAGTGACGCTATTGTTGAAGCTATCAGTAAGCAGTAATTCAATTCAAAAAGGCGACTTAATCTAGCCTAAAACTAAAGGACGCCTATGCGTCCTTTTTTGTTGCTTGCGTTACAAGGTTAACTCGTAAATGCTTACAGTAAATAAGCGAAATTACCGCTTACTGTTTTTTAAGCATGGTATAAATTTCTTCTTTTAAATGTAGCTTCTTCGACTTAAGGATTTTAAGTTCAGGTGTGGTGTCACTATTATAGTGCTTTTCATGATGCTTAATTTTTTCATCTAACTGATTGTGCTCATCAAAAATCCTAGAAAAATGTGCATTTGATGTTTTTAATTTACTGATTAAATCACGGTACTCTGGAAACATAGAACAACTCCTTTTCGTTACTGTTAACTTAAAATTACTCCCTCTTTTGCCTAGGTAACGTGACTAAGATCAACTATTGCTTGATTGGGTTAAATTGCCCTAAATGAACTAAAATTAGCTATTATTTTTTAGGTGGTTTATGGTGCGCTAAATTAGCTAACGATGTTTGCGCTTGTAAATTTGCCACGGCAATCGTTTTATAAATATCAAGATTTATGTGATCGAGTTAACCTTAACTGAGTGGATAGTGGGTTAAAGTCGACACAATTAGGATTTTATATTCAATAATGAAAGGGGTTTTCAACATGGCCGACGTATTTCACTTAGGTTTAACCAAGCAAATGCTTGATGGCGCAACTTTGGCAATTGTGCCTGGCGATCCAGAAAGAGTTAAGCGAATTGCTGAATTAATGGACAACGCGACTTTCTTAGCAAGTCACCGTGAATATACAACGTATCTTGCTTACATTGATGGCAAAGCTGTTGTGGTTTGCTCAACGGGTATTGGTGGTCCATCGACTTCAATTGCAGTAGAAGAGTTAGCACAATTAGGTGTGACGACTTTCTTGCGAGTGGGCACAACGGGTGCGATTCAACCTGAAGTCAATGTGGGTGATGTGATTGTGACTCAAGCATCAGTGCGTTTAGACGGTGCAAGCTTGCACTTTGCGCCGCTTGAATTCCCAGCAGCAGCTGATTTTAATTGTACGACTGCTATGGTTGCAGCATGTCGCGATTATGGTTTAGAGCCTCATATTGGTATTACCGCTTCTTCAGATACTTTCTACCCAGGTCAAGAACGTTATGATACCGTTTCTGGTCGCGTGACAAGTCGCTTTGTAGGTTCTATGAAAGAGTGGCAGTCAATGGGCGTGCTTAACTATGAAATGGAATCAGCAACCTTATTCACTATGTGTGCTTCTCAAGGCTGGCGCGCAGCGTGTGTAGCGGGTGTTATCGTAAACCGTACTCAGCAAGAGATCCCTGATGAAGCGATGATGAAGAAAACCGAAGTCAGCGCAATTACCATCGTGGTTGATGCTGCTCGTAAGTTATTGGCTTAATATTGTTAAGTCTAATTAGGGCCTGTTGATCTTTCAAGGTTGTTTTTGCAGCGAATTGTTGGCCATTTATACAAGGCAGAGACTTTGTGGTGTAGTTATTCTACATAAAAAGTCGATAACGCAGTAAAAATCGCCAACAAACGCTGCCCAAAGGGTTCGACTAAAAGCGTTTTACTCTTTGTTGGATGAATCTTGCTTAGATGACTAGGCATCAATCCATCCGCCTCAATTAAAACGCTTTTATTTCGAACAAAACTTAACCGGCAAAGTTCAACAGGCCCTAGTTAACTTATTGTAATTAAAGGTGCTTCGGCACCTTTTTTGTTGCCTTTTTTATACGAATGATGAAGTGATTTTAATGTAAACCTAACCCTTCAACGAGGGAATGTGATTGCAATTTCATCGTTTTACTGTATTGTTGACATAATATGTCGCATTTAGCAGGCATTATCGATAACGATTATCTGTCGTCATTGTTACTACTATTTTCATTAATATTTTTACTACTATGCCTTAGGCATTCCAACAGTTATCAAGTCTATACAATTCACGCTATCCCAACTAAAGAGGATGCCGAACAGGGTTTTATAGCTTAAAGGATTTTATGATAACGTTTTTACAGGGGGGTATATGGAGTTTTCAAATCCAACCAGCATTTGGTTAATTGTTGGTCTTATCTTAATGGTCGCGGAAATTATCGTTCCGGGCGGCATCGTAATCTTACTCGGCGCTGCATGTGTTATCGTCGCTGCTGCATTGTTTGCAGGGATTGTTGACGGCGCAACACAAAGCTTTACCTTATGGTTTATTACGTCAATCGTGTTGTTACTGAGTTTTCGCCATATCACTCAAAAAATGATTGGTGGTGATGCTCATGTGGATAATACCGATGAAGAAATGGATTTATATAATCAAGTTGTCACGGTAAAAGCGGATATTGGCCCCGGTGAACATGAAGGACGCGTGACGTTCTCTGGCACTGAATGGCCTGCTTTAGGTGATGGCACCGAGATCAAATCAGGCAGCAAAGTGCGTATTATATGTCGTGAGAATATCGGATTGATTGTTGAGCCTTACGTTGAATCAGAACCCGAAACACCGAATTAAAGTGTTATTGCGCTTTAACACTCATCGAATTTAAGTAAAAACCATATTTACAAAAGGAAGGGGAAGTATGTTTGAACTAACCATCGCATTTTTATTTATCATGTTTATTCTTTATAAACTGATGTTGATAGTGCCTATGCGTGAGGTCAATGTGATCGAACGTTTAGGAAAATTTAGAACCGTACTAAAACCTGGATTTCATTTCTTAGTGCCATTTGTGGATCGCGTTGCTTACCGTCACGATACCCGTGAAGAAGTATTAGATGTCCCGCCACAAAGCTGTATTTCAAAAGATAACACCCAGCTAGAAGTTGATGGCTTAGTGTATTTAAAAGTCATGGACGGTAAGTTAGCCAGTTATGGTATTGAGAATTACCGCCGCGCTGCCGTTAACCTTGCACAAACCACCATGCGTTCAGAGATTGGTAAATTGACCTTGTCGCAAACCTTTTCAGAGCGTGACAGCTTAAACGAATCTATCGTTCGTGAGATTGACAAGGCATCCGATCCTTGGGGGATAAAAGTACTGCGTTACGAGATCAAAAACATTACCCCTTCAATTCACGTTATCCATACGCTTGAAAAGCAAATGGAAGCCGAGCGTCGTAAACGTGCTGAGATTACCTTAGCCAATGCTGAAAAAGACGCAATGATTAATATTTCGCAAGGTGAACGCCAAGAGGCAATTAACTTGTCCGAAGGGCAAAAACAGAAACGAATTAATGAAGCAGTAGGCTCGGGTCAGCAGATAACGATTATTGCTCAAGCTAAATCTGAAGGCATGAATATGATTTGTACCGCCCTTGATAATGAAGGCGGTAATGATGCAATGAATATGATGCTTAAAGAGCAGTTCATCAGCCAAGTCGGTAATATCTTATCTGAATCTCAAGTGTCGATTGTCCCGGCTGAAATGGCCAAGCTTGAAGGCTTCTTTGAGGGCATGGAGCAAGTGACTCACGCGGTAGCTAAAGCACCGGCAGCAACAAAAGGAGCACGTTAATATGTTAAATGGAATTGATACCGATTTTGTTGTGATGATTATTTGGGGCGCGATATTTCTCATTTTCGTGTTAAAGCTGTTTCAATCTATTCGCTTAGTACCGACTAAATCGGCCTATATTGTTGAGCGTTTAGGTAAGTATCACAGCACCTTAGATGCAGGCTTTCACGCACTGGTGCCGTTTATCGATAAAGTGGCTTATATACATGACTTGAAAGAAGAAACCATTGATGTGCCACCACAAGAATGTTTCTCAAGTGATGAAGTGAATGTTGAAGTGGATGGAGTGATTTATATTTCAGTCACTGATCCAGTTAAAGCGAGCTATGGTATTACTGATTACCGTTACGCGGCGATTCAGCTAGCACAAACCACCACACGTTCAGTGATTGGTACGCTTGATTTAGACCGCACCTTTGAAGAACGTGACGTCATTTCGGCTAAAGTGGTTGAAGTACTCGATGAAGCGGGCGCTATGTGGGGCATTCGAGTTCATCGCTATGAAATCAAGAATATTACTCCACCAGAAACCGTTAAAAATGCCATGGAAATGCAAGTGAACGCCGAGCGTGAGCGCCGTGCATTACTGGCAAGAAGTGAAGGTGATAAGCAAAGTAAAATCAACCGTTCTGAAGGTATCATGACTGAAACCATTAACCGCTCAGAAGGTGAAATGCAGCGTATTGTCAACGAAGCTGAAGGTAAAGCTGAAGAGATTTTAACTCTGGCTAAAGCAACAGCAGAGTCGATTGAAAAGTTGGCTGTAGTGATTTCAAAACCCGGTGGTCAAAGTGCGCTGCGCCTGCAACTCGGTGAGCAGTACTTTAAACAACTGGGTGGCTTAAGCGACAAAGACAATCGTGTGGTCTTACCCGGCAGTATGATTAACTTCGACTACTGGTTAAATAGCATGGGTCTTGAAGACGAAAAGAAGAAGTAGCTTTCAGCTGCTTTGGTTAACTCAAAACGCTGAGTATTAAGTTAACCTAGATAAAAAAAACTAAAAGAGGTTAGCACTACGCTAGCCTCTTTTTTTGATCGTTAAAGCGGGTATTACGATTAACCTTTACTATCAAATGAAGCCTTTGCGAAATCAATGAGATAACGTTATGTTTAATTAACTGGCTGCTTGCCTTGTTCTGTTTTAACTTATCAATGATGGAATTTGATGAAACCTAAGATTTTGCATTGTGTCGATGACCCCAACATGGGCGGCGTTAATTTTGCGCTGCAAAGCCTGTGTGGCTCCACGTTGCAAGATGACTTTGCATTCGATATTCAATATATCGATTTTTCAACGCCTGTGAATATCAATAGCGATGCCGACATTATCTGCCTTCATGGGGCATCAAACTGGCGAAACCTGCTCAACATTATTCAGTTTAAATGGCGTCATCCTAATGCCACATTTGTGCTGCAAGAGCATCATTACAGCGCCGCTTTTGTCAGTGAACAAATTAGATCTCCCAAGCGTTTTTATTTAATGCTGAAGTTGAATTATTGGCTGATGGATAAAGTCATCGCCATCGCCCCTTCACAGCAACAATGGATGCTAGAACATAAGCTTATTTCTCAGCAAAAAATCGCTTTACTAGGGCAGGGACGGGACTTAACTCGTTTTACCGCTAGTGATATCGCCAGTAAAAGCCCTAACAAAAGCCAAGATAAGCTAAACGCTAATGAGGCTCCGGTGTTAGCCGCTTATGGCCGATTTCACCCTCAAAAAGGCTTTGATTTATTAATTAAAGCCATGCAGCAGGTGAAGTCACCGTGTCGATTATTGTTAGCTGGAGAAGGTGAGCAACTCGATGAGCTTAATGCGTTAGCAGCAAAGGTAACTAATGTTGAAATTGTCGGTAAAATAGATGATGTGCCCAGTTTTTTACAAGCATGTGATGCCGTCATTATCCCGTCAAGATGGGAGCCATTTGGGCTGATATTCATTGAATCACTAGCAATGAATAAACCGATTATTTCAAGCCAAGTGGATGGCTTAGGCGATCAAATTAACCAGCATGCAGAACATCACCTTATTGATGATGGCCATCAATCTGCGATCACAGCTATTGCAGGACCTATTTCAGTTGATTCGATTGCAGATGCCATTAACCAATTTCTATCTCACGGGATTTCATCAAACACAGACTCAAATATTGGCTATATCAATCACTGGAAACAGCAACAATGGCTTGAATTACAACAAGCATGGAAAAGCTTGTTTAAGCAATTGTTGGGAGATAAGTAAGGGTTGAATTAGGGGAAGTTTTTTAATTTTTTAACGTTTACACCGACCCGATTTATTGTATTAGGCGAATAATTTAGAAATGACTATAGTTTCATATTTTACAATTACTTGTACTTGAAATTTCATAGCATTAATACAATATATGATACGACATATATGATAAGGAGTAACTCTTGAACATGACTGTACCTAAAGTATTCATCTCTTATTCTCATGATGACCAAGCTCATAAAAAGTGGGTTCTCGAGTTAGCTCAGCGCCTTAGAAACTCTGGCGTTGACGCTATTTTAGATCAATTCCGCTTGGGGCTTGGTGATGATTTGGGTAGTTTCATGGAGAAGAGTGTTTCAGAGTCAAACCGTATCATAATGGTTTGCACTGACACTTATGTGACAAAAGCCAACGATGGACTTGGTGGCGTTGGCTATGAAAAGATGATTATGACTGCTGACTATATGAGCCAAGTTGACAGCAACAAAGTTATTCCTTTAATTCGTCAACATGGTACTCATAGTGTACCTACTTTTCTAAAGAGCCGCCTTCACATAAATTTTTCTCGTGAGGATGAGTTCGAATTACAGTTTGATAATTTACTTCGTGAAATTCATGAAGCTCCATTATTTAAAGAGCCGCCAGTAGGGAATAACCCTTTTGAGTCTGTGATAGAGAAGCCAGCAGAAAGTGTAATCGATAAGAAAACTGAGCTCTTAAAGAGTTGGATAGACAGCTACAACCAAGGTGGCGGCTTCTTCACTTTTGATGATCTTCATAGAAAGTTGGGCTGTTCTAAGATATTTGCTGAAGTTTATATCGGTGAGTTATTAGAAAAAGACTTTATCAAAACAGATTATGTCCATATCGAGTTTCGGGAGGCTATTGAAGGTTTTAAATTAACTAGCAAAGCGAAGCTACATGCTATTCAGCAAGGTTGGATAAAAGAGTAATGACCTTCCAAAGATAGATAAGATCGCCTCAACGGCGACTTTCATAACTTGATACCACGCTTAGTTGCCTAATAACTTATTGAACGGTTTGCAGTATATAGCTGGTGGCTTAAGTTGATGGCTCTATCATCATATATTTTAATCATATTGTGATGGCAATGTTATTTATATTATAAAGTTTAATTTGCATATTTATCGTTAATATTCTTATTAATTTCATTTACTCGTAGTGTTTTGCATCTATAAAAGTCGTGGCGCTTCGCCCACACCCGACGAAAGGGAAACAACAGCATTTCCCTTCTCGACATCCCTTGCCGCCCCTACGAAATTGCTCTTAAAAGCGAGCAAGCCTCATGCTTATTCGAAAATAGCTAACGCTTTAGAAAGGCCATCCATGGCCAACTAAAGCTAGCCTGACATCCTGTCAGGCTTAAGCTATTTTCTTCAACGCATTTCAGCAATTTCAATGGGGAATATCAAGCCTGCAACTTCGCTTGTAGTTCCAAATTTTTTTGAAGTTAATTTTATTTGCTTCTTGATGCTTTTGATCTTCTTTGATGTTCAATTTGAATTGAGGTAAGTAAGAAAATCGCGTGAGTCCAGACAGGGATGTCTGGCTAGCTTTCGAGGGGAAGGGACGCCCTTCGTAAGCGCTAGTGATTTTTGCAGCTTGCCGAAGCGGGTACAGATAAATTTAAACGATATGAAAGCCCCCATTGAAATATTTCGCTTTTCAGAAAATTTCGTAGGGGCGGCGGGGTGTTCCAAGAGGGTATTGCTGTTGATACCCTTTTGGTCGGGTGTGGGTGGAAAACCCACGATGTTAATCCAAACGGAGTTTGGAAATATAGGAACACCTCGACCTTAATCCAAACAAAGTTTGGAACAATACATGTCGAACTAATTCAAACCATTCTCAACCTTAAAAATTACAAACTCTCACATTCAGAATGCGTTGCAGAATGCATTTATAAAACAATAAATAATTTCAACAACTAACTAAGCTGTTGTATTTATTAGGTAATAAAAGTTGGCACTCACTGTGCATTATCAAGTTACATCCTGATAATGAATAGCGAGATGCAATATGAAAATACCGACACAACAAACCGTAAACGCCAATGCTTTGAACGCTAAGATGATCAAAATTTTAAGCTTCAGTAGCATTGCTATTGGTACTAGCATGGCATTGTTTAGTGCCAATACCTATGCTGCCGAAGCTTTTGAAGCGTGTCCAACTGAAGCCTTTATTGTACAAACACCATCGGGTGTGCCAAAAACCTTCGGGGTTGAATTAGGCACAGGTAGTTACACCGTGTTGTCACCTGATATGGGGCTTACTAAGTCACTTAATGGTGTGGGTTTCAGTTATCTAGATAATTATCTATATGGCTGGGATTATGAACATGGCACTGTGGGTAAAGTGGGTGAGGATTATCAAGTTGAACCACTAACTATCGTAAAAGACAGTTCAGCTGCTGCAGCTGGAGATTTCTATGTTGGTGACGTCGCCATTAACGAAAACGTGTGGTACGGCTACCGTAAAAATAAAGGCTTATTTACTGTTCCGCTTGATGGTAACGATCACCCAATGAACATTGTCCCAGGTAGTAAAGCCAATGCCACCTACAACGTAACAGATTTTGCCTTTCATCCAAGCAACGGTTTTTTGTATGCCGTGACTAACGGGAGTACAGGTAAATTAATCAAAATTGACCCTAGCACAGGTGCAGCTGAAACCATTGCAACGGTTATTACTAAAAGCAGTGGTAGCTTTACTTTTGGCGCACAATTTTTTGACCCTGACGGTAACCTTTATTTAAGTAACAACGGCGACGGTAACGTGTATAAAGTCAACGTTGATAGTGACAACCCCGCTGCTGAACTCTTCTCTTATGGTCCGTCATCAACCTCTAATGATGGTGCTCGTTGTGCACTTGCTGAAGTCCCAGTGGGTGACAGTGTCGACTTTGGTGACGCACCTGACAGCTACGGCACCTTGATTGACTCAAATGGTGCTCGCCACGGTATTGTTGCCGGCATGTCGTTAGGTAGCTTAGTGGACAACGAATCCGATGGGTACCCAGCGCCACTTTCTGATGATGAAAGTGATGGCATTGATGATGATGACGGTATCAGCATGCCTACAGGTTTTGAGATTGGTGAAAGTGCCATGTTGATTGTCACCACCCAAGGCGATGCTGCCTTTTTAAATGGCTGGATTGATTGGAACCAAAATGGCGAATTCGATACTGATGAAAAAGTTATTGCAGCGCGTTCAGTCAATGCGGGTACCACTACGTTATCAATAGATGTTCCAAACTGGGCTACAACAGGTGATACATGGGCTCGCTTCCGTCTCAGTTCGGTGGCGGACATTCTGCCAACAGGTGGTGTGAGCGATGGTGAGGTAGAGGATTATCCAATTACTGTTACCGAAACCGGTATCACTATCAGCTACTACCCATCGTCTTCTGAATACACCACGTTAGCTTATGAGGATTTATACCCATATCAAGGCGATTTTGATATGAACGATGTGGTCATGCAGCTACGTATTAGCCAGTTTAGTAAAAATGATATGGTTCGCCGAGTGGCGTTTGATGCACAGCTAGTGGCAATGGGTGCAGCCTACCACAATGGTTTTGCGGTGCAGTTACCTGATATTGGCCGCGGTAATGTGCAAGAGTCTGCGATTGACTGGAGTATGCAAGGGGTTAAACAAACCACCTCGCCGTTAGAAGCAGGCCAAACTAACGCAGTGTTGTTATTCAGTGAAGATTTATGGCAACACGCCACACCCGGTAATGACTGTTTATACTTCAGAACCGAACCAGGTTGCGGCACCCAGTACCGCGCAACTTGGCAGATGACCGTACCCTTTGTTGACTCTGTTCATGTTGATGATATGCCAGAGTTTCCCTATGACCCATTTATTTTTGCAACCCCAGGAACTGACCATAGTTTAGCGGCTAAAAATATTACTGATGGTCAAAACCCGGGTCGTAAATTAGAAATTCATCTAAAAAACAAAGCTCCAACAGACTTATTCGATACGCGCTTTTTAGGCATGCACGACGATGCTTCTGCCGCTTCGCAAGGGCATTATTTCCAAGATGAAAATGGCATGAGCTGGGCAATAGAAGTACCAGATACATGGCAGCATCCTGCAGAAAACCAACGTGTTGATAGTGCTTATATTGAGTTTATTGAGTTTGCAGCAGATGAGTCAGGTGAAACCAAGCCATATTGGTATTTAAATGCAACTGACTCGTTAATTTTCAAAGACTAATGACGCTATTGCAGCAAATCAATTTAACTCAATTAAGCAGTTAACGGAATTTAAGGTGAATACGATGAAAACATTAACTCAACAAGCTAAAAACCTGAAAAATCAAGGTTTCGGTATTAACAGCACTAGCATAGCAATGGCAATGTTACTGACACAATTAACCGCTTGTGGCGGTGGTGGGGGAGACGATAGTTCTCCAGAACCAGTAGCGTCAACACCAACGACTACGACTACGACTACACCAACGACGCCGACTACACCAACGACGCCTACCACCCCGACAACACCGGAGACGCCAGTTGACCCAGATCCTGAAACACCGCCAACGGAGCCAACGCCTCCAGCAACTTCGATTGATGACTTAGTTGTGGATGCAGACTTTGACTTACAAGCGGCATTCACGCTAGCGATTGATGTAGCGCTTGATTCAACCCAGCGAGGTTACTTCTCATTGTGTGACCAATTTGAGCAAAATGGTGCTGAGGTTACGGTGAACTTTGAATCGTGTTTATTACGTGGTGCATTAGATGAAGGCAGTTTATCTGAAGCACTATTGGTGGCAAACCATCAACAAAACTTAGTCGCTGTGGTGTGGTTTTATGATGGTTCAGATCCTGTTTATCAGATGTGGTCATATGATATGGAAGCTGAGGAACAGTCTCTTACTATTGATTAAAGCATGATCGACTAAGTTGATTAACTAAGTTGATTAACTAAGTCGATTAGCTAAGTTGATTAGCTAAGTTGATTAGCTAAGTCGATTAACTAACAGTGATGAGTTAAGAATGAAATGAATCGTTGCGCGCATGACCCCAAAAGACAGTTTGAGCGCGTTAAAATCCCCTGAGCATCACATTAATATGATGCATTAGGGGATTTTTTCTTGCCCAGACTAAAATTAATCAGCGCTTGGGTTAACTTGGCTAGACTCCTTATCCTTATCTTTGTCTTTGTCCTTATCTGACGTCACTGACTCTTGGTTTACCACGTTCCAATCGCCGCCGAGTGCTTTATTCACCATAATGACATTGCTGGCAATATTGAGCTGTGCAACCACCACAGCATCTTGCATCGTGTTATCTTGTCTTTGTGCATCAAGCACTTGGATGTAATCAATTAAGCCAGCTTTATATAAGTTATTGGCTTTTTCAACAGCCGTTTCCGTTTGAGCGGCTGCGATGTTGAGTTGCTGATAAAAACGCAAGCTGTTGCCGTAACTCATTAGCGTGGTCTCGACCTCATTGAACGCGGCATTCACTGCATGTTCATATCGAAGACTGGCTTGTTTGAAGCGCGACTGCTGCATATCCACCATTGCGCTGCTACGGCCGCCATCAAATATGGTCCACTTTGCGCCAAAAACCGCAGCCCAGCCTACAGAGTCAGAACTGAATAAGTCATCGGCGCTTTCTGCTACCACCCCTGGACTTGCTGTGAGGTAAAACTGTGGGTACTGATTGGCAATACTGGCACCAAGTTCTGCATTAATCGCCGCCATTTCTCGTTCAGCTAAGGCTATATCTGTGCGACGTTTAAGGATGTCAGATGGCATCCCTGTTGGAATTTGACCTGTTACTGTAGGTAGTGGCGCCGCTTCAAAACGACTGATTATGTCACGAGGATGCTGACCCAATAATGTGGCCATTCGATATAAATGCACCTTTTCAGCTGTTTCAAATAATGTTTGGCTTGCTGTTACGCTAGCGAGTGCTGCACGAGCACTGGCTAAATCTAGCTCTGAACCAAATCCACTATTCACCAAAGTTTGCACCATTTCTAAGGTTTGTTGTTGCTCATTTATATTACGTTTAGCAATGGCTAAACGCGCTTGAGCACCACGATACTGCAAGTAATTGTGTACCACATCAGCCGTAATCAAGGTGTTTACACCTTGAGAGAGTATTTCTGCTTGTTGGACGCGAATACTTGCTGCATCACTCAGTGCATCAAGGCGACCAAACAAGTCAACTTCCCAGCTGACATTAGCGCCAGCCATCAGGCCATTATGATCTTTGCCGATCATTTCAGCGCCAATGGCAGGGCCTGCCAATGAGTCGTTTTCAGATAAACGATAATCAAATGCACCTGCGCCAAGACTGACGGTTGGGATCTTAAGTGACGACACCATAGTTTCGTAAGATTGCGCCGATTGAATCCGCTGCGCCGCAATTTGAATGCTAATGTTTTGCTGCTGAACTTCTGCAATCAAGCTATCAAGTTGTGGGTCGTTAAAGCTCTGCCACCACAAATCATTTTCAATGACGGCTTTATTAGCATTTTCTGCATGTAAATACACTTGATCTAATCCCACAGATTCAGGCGCATTGTAATCGGGTGTCATGCTACAACCGCCCAGTAATAAGGCGATGACTAATGAGATATTACGCATTTTCATGAGTTAACTCCTGTTGTGCTTGGCGCTTGAAAAGCAATTTATATAAGGCTGGCATAATAAAGAGCGATAATACTGTGGCCACGGCTAGACCACCAATAATGGTTGCAGCCATTTGGTCGAATAATAAATCTTTCAATAATGGCACCATACCTAAAGCAGTAGTCAGCGCACCCATCGAAATCGCCATGGTTCTGTTGAGTGTCGAGTTAATGATGGCATCATCTAGCGCGGCACCATTTTTGCGCTCAAGTTCGATTTGATCGAGCAGTACAATACCGTTTTTAATGATCATGCCTGATAGGGCAATTGCACCCACTAACGCCATGAAACCAAATGGCTTATCAAATAGGATTAAGCTCCAACATACGCCGATAAAGGCCAGTGGTAAGGTGATCAAAATAATGGCTGGTTGTTTGAACGCGTTAAACAACAGTACTAGGATAATCACCATAATTAAGAAGGCTTTAGGTGTTTGAAGCATAATGTCATCAATCGCTTCACGCTCATCAGCATACTCTCCACCCCATTCCATGTTGTAACCGGCTGGCAGTGCAATAGCTTCAATTTGTGTTGCTACTTCATTGCGAACATTACCGATAGTGTCACCAAATACACCCGCTTGAACGGTAATCGTCGGTACACGATCTCGACGCCAAAGCATGCTTTGCTCACCGCGAACTTCAAAACCATCTACAACATGAGATAGAGGCACACTATGAAGACCTAGAAGCGATCTCACTGGAACGTCGCCTAAATCATCTAAGCTCGCATTTGATGACTTCAGCATAATAGGCACTAACGTGTCATATTCTCGTATCTGACCAATAGGAAGTCCGTCACTGGCACGCTTGATTGCTAACGCGATATCAGTGCGGTTGATTCCTGCAAGGCGGGCTTGCTCTTGGTTAATGATTGGGTGAATGACCTTACTTTCTTGACGCCAATCATCACGGACATAACGGGTATGTGGATGCTGGTCGAGAATAATTTGTGCTTGATCAGATAACTGCTTAAGCACTAAAGGATCTTTACCTGAAAAACGCGCTTCGATACTAAACTTATCAGAGGTCGCCAGCTTTAAGTCACGAAAACGTGGCTGAGCTTGCGGAAAGGTTTCTGATAACCAAATGTCACCTTCTTCTACTAAGGTTTCAATATCTTCAAATGAATGGGTATTGATCAGGATTTGACCGTAACTGCCATCAAGCGGTTCTGGCTCAACAGTGACAGAAAATCGCGGTGCACTGGCACCGATAGAAGTCGAAATACTATCGACTTCAGGGCGAGCTAATAACCATTGCTCAATTTGTTTCATGTCTTCAGAAACATCTTGAATACGACTGCCGTTTGGTAGCCAATAATCCACAAAGACCATGGCGCGATCCGATGTCGGAATAAAGTTCACTTTAACCATTGGCGTAGCCACTAACGTGATGATTAACGCTGGAATGATAATCGCAATAGTGTACTTAGGGTTGGCAACGGTCCAGGTGATAGCTGCTTTAAACTTTTTAGCTGCTGTCGTTTCTTTTTTCTCTTCAGTTTCAACAGGTGCTTTAATGAATGCCCAGCACATCAATGGTGTAATCGTCATGGCAACAACCCATGACAGCAATAATGAACTGGCAAGAATTTGCACTACTGACAACGCAAACTCTGCAGCATCAGTGGTCGAGAATACAACCGGAGTCGCCCCCATGATTGCAATCACAGTCGCGGCTAATAGTGGCATTGACGTTTCATTAATACATTCTTTAGCGGCGATAAAGCGTTCTCTGCCTGCTTTCAATTTACTGCTAAACATGTCGGTGATAACAATGGCGTTATCCACAAGCATACCTAAAGCAAGAATGAATGAACCGACTGATACCCGTTGTAAGTCTACGCCAACCAGGTTCATGTAAATGAGAGTAAATAGAATCGTCATTAATAAGCTTGCACCGACAATCGATGCGCTGCGCCAGCCCATGAAAATCATCAGGATAATGACAACGATGGCAATACTTTCTAGTAAGTTGCTGATAAAACCTGTAATGGATTTATGGACTTCATCAGGTTGAAAGGCAATGGTGCTAATGTCCACACCGAGTGGTAATTCTGATTGGTACTGAGCGATGACTTCTTTAAGGGTATCGCCTAAAGACACCACGTTAATACCGTTAACTGGGCTTACTGCTAAGGTAATAGCAGGAATACCATTAAAACGACTTTCTGTTAGTGAAGGCGTTTTATAATCGTAATAAATATCTGCCACATCACCTAAGCGTATGAGTCCACTTGATAGTGAGCCTACGCCTGACTTAATAGTGAGGTTTTTTAAGTCTTCAATATCAGTGAAACTGCCAGTTTGCGCAACGCGTATTTGTTCAATACCCATGTCAAAACTACCCGCATCAATGGGTAAGTTTTGGCTTGACAATTGGTTGTAGACTTGAGCAGCAGATAAGCCTGATTCAGCAATGCGTTCATCACTGATATCAACGTTGACGACACGGTCTCGTACACCATGTAATTCAATCTTTTTAATACCATCAACTTCTTTTAGGCGGCGCTGCAACTCTTTTGAATAATCTTTAAGTTGTTGTACTGAAGCATCTTCACTATTGATAGCAAATAGCATTCCATAGACTTCAGAGAATTCATCTTGAACGATGTTAATCTGTGCTTCTAAAGGCAGCATTAATTTAACGTCGTCGACTTTACGTCTGAGCAAATCCCACTCTTGTGGTAATGTTTCAGAAGCCACAATGTCTTTAAGATCGACAAAAATCATCGAAACACCCGGACGAGATAATGAACGTAATGTTTTTAACGAGCTCATTTCTTGTAGCTTGGTTTCAATTTTATCGGTGACTAAATTCTCGACTTCAGCAGCAGATGCGCCTGGATACATGGTGACGACTACAGCTGTCTTAATGGTAAAAGAAGGATCTTCTAATTTACCTAAGTCAAAGTAAGAATAAATCCCTGCGATAACGCAAAGTACCGTAAAAAAGCACACAAAAACGCGCTGTTTTATGGCAAATTCGGCAAAGTTCATAATACGCCTCCCATTGGAAGGGTTTTCTCAACAGCCTTACCGTCATAAATAAATGCGCCACCAGCGACAACAACCACATCATTTTTAGCGATGTCACCAGTGACACAAATATCGTTACGACCTTGCTTAATCACTTCTACATCAACGCGCTTTGCGATGTTATCAACAATCTTGGTTATTTGAGGAGTGTTTTGACTGCTGACTAAGGCTCCTGCAGGTAAACATATGCTATTTGGATCGATGGTTTGATCGGCAATACGAACATTCACGACTTTGCCCGGGTATAAGTTTGCTTGCTTTTCATCAAGGGCAATTGTTGCGGAAAAAGTACGTTTAATGCGATCTGGAATAGTGGCAATTTCAGTCACTGTCCCTTTAATAGCTGCTTGCTTATCTAGATTGCCTGCACTATCGGTGAAAACAAGTGCTGCCTGACCTTGTGAAAATGCTTGAAGCATGGTTTCAGGGATATCGACAATCGCCTGAAGCTTTTCTGGTTGATGCAATGTCACAAACGAGATGCCCGGAGAAACCTGTTCAAAATTATCAAATGAACGCTGGCCGATAATACCGCTGAATGGCGCGACTAATTCGGTATAAGCTAATGCATCTTTTGCTTGCTCTAGATTTTGCTCGACAACCGTTACGGCAGCTTTAGCGCGAGTCATGCCTGTTTTAGCGCGATCTAAGCTAATATCTGACATAGCATTACCATTAATGGCAATTTGGGTTCGGTCAAATTCATTTTTAGCTTGGTCATAACTGGCGTTGGCTTCAGTTAAGCGGCCTTCTAATTCAGCTACTCTGACTTGATAGTCATGTGGATCAAGTCTTGCGATAACTTGTCCTTTATTGACACGCTCACCCTGCGCTACATTAATTTCGATGAGAGTACCAGTCACGCGAAAAGCGAGGCGTGCTTTTTCTTGTGCTTCTAGCACGCCAGAGAATCGTAAGTCGTGGCTAATATTGCTTTCACCTAAAGTGATAACTGAAACAGGTTGTATTGGCTTAGTTTCAATCTTTGCTTCATTACTGCAGCCGCTTGCAAGTGCAACAACAAGTGCGATTTGAGTCAATTTAGCGAATTTATTAATTTTCATGGAATACCTCATAATTGTTGAGGCGATTCTATTCAGATATTTATTATTTAGGTAGCGGTATATCAGTAGTTTGACTTGTTCAGAAAATGAGACAATCAAGCATCAGAGTATTGGCTACTTAATGAATCAATAATTGAACTGTTGCATGTTTATTTTTCATTATTTATCTATATTTAATAGGTTTTATCTTAAATTTAATTGTTTTACCACCTGTTGGTATCAATATGGCAACATGAGTAACATTCTGTGATTGTCTCTTAAAAAGGGACTAAGATTCTCCTTTTTGTCATCTTCTCAATTGTTTTAGTGCCACGTAAAGTGATGGAATCTGGATTGAAAACGATATCTAGAACCTATTTTATTACTGTGTTTGATGAGGTGAATTTGATGAAAATGAAAACGATATTAATGGCTACACTGTGCTCTTCTATGATGTTAACGAATGCTCAAGCAGCCGATATTGAATATTTTATTGGCGCAGGAACAGGTTATCAAACTGATACTATTAAAGGTGATGTAAACAAAGATACTGATGGTTTGCCTATCCAGGTTCGAGCGGGTGTATTAATTAATGAACATCACCGTGTGACGGGCACTTTTAGCTACATGGATGATAAGTTTTCAATTGGCGAACAAGATTACAAGCATGAACAATACTCTTGGTTAGTGTCTTATGACTACATGATACCAGTGGCTAATAATACCCAGTTATTTATGGGTGTAACTGCGGGTGGTAATGACAATAAAGTGGCGGGTAAAGCCTCTGCTGATTTTACTTGGGGTGGGCAAGCTGGTGTGACTTATCAGTGGAATGAACATTTTTCATCTGACTTGGGTTATCGCTATTTAGAGCAAGATTACGATAAAAATGGCGTTTCAATTGATAACAGTCAGCAAGTGTACTTAACCCTAGATTATACATTCTAATGGTTAGCATTAGTTGTTAACGGCTTTACTGCTTTTCGGTTCTTAGTCTTTATCGCTCAGGACTGATATCTCAGAATTAATAAAAAAGGCATAACGCAATAAGCGTTATGTCTTTTTTATGCCATTAGCATAATAATCAGACTCCGTTTCGATAAGCGTTGCAGCCATATCAATAATGGTATTGGCGAAGAGTTTCGCTGCCGTGGTCATGTGTTTTCTGCTTGGATAAACTAAAAACGTATCAATAGGAGTCGATTCAATTTCAGGTAAAATACTGACTAATTTCCCCGATGAAATCGCATCGTTAGCAATGCTATATGGCAGCATTGCGATCCCTGCGCCAGCCAAGCAAAAGCTGTATAAAGAGTTAAATTCATTTGTGACAATATTATACTTAACATCAATGGTTTGATTGCCCATTTTTAATTGTGTATCAACCATGCCATTAATTGACCGAGTGCCAATAAATGAATGCTGTAGAAGATCATCCACATGGGTAATTTTGGCGGATTTTTCTAAATATAATGGTGAAGCAAATAGCTTTAATTTTAATGAACCCAGTTTTTTAGCGATAAAACTACTGTCATTTAATGCTCCTGTATCGAGCACAAAATCTAAACCCAATCGAGTTAACTCTTTATAACCGCCATTGATCATAAAGATGTCTAACTGAACTTGAGGATACTGGACGACGAACTCAGCAATATATTTATCCAGTAATCTGTCAGTAAAAGGGATCAGCCCAATTCTGACTCGGCCCTGTACCTCGGCTTGTTTATTTCGCATTATGTGAGCAGCATTTCGCAACTGATCAACTAAGGGTTCAACTTGCTCTAAAAATTGTTCGCCGTTTGGGGTGAGTGACATCGCTCGGGTCGTTCTAACAAACAGTGGTGCGCCAAGGTGTTTTTCAAGATCAGCAATTCTGCGACTGACTAATGCGCGCCTTGTATCTAAAGATTCTGCTGCTTTTGAAAAGCTGCCAAGCTTTGCTACGGCAATGAATAATTCCAAATCATTGATATGCAATTTATTTAGCCTTTTTTGATGCAATTGAAATAAGTGTAGTTTTTTGGTAAATCAATTGTCAATTAATGGCCTCTGTTTCGCTAGATTGCTCACACCATTGAAGTATTAATGGTTAATTAGTGAGTTTTTCTCAGTTGTTATTTAGCCTCGAGTTCATTGATAATGACTTTATTGAAGTCATTATCAATATCGACTGAATTAATAGATTACATATCAAGGTATTTATAACAATGAGCATTGAAAGAATAGAAACTAAAACCCGTATGAGCCGCATTGTGAAACATAACGGCACCATCTATTTATGCGGCCAAGTTTGCCAAGATGCCACTAAAGACATCACCGAACAAACCCAAACCATGTTGGATAAAGTGGAGGCATTATTGCTGCAAGCTGGCAGCGATAAAAAACATATGTTATCTGCGACCATTTACGTCAAAGATATGTCTTATTTTGCTGAAATGAATGCGGTTTGGGATGCATGGGTGATTGAAGGTTATGCGCCAGCACGCGCTTGCGTTGCCGCTAAAATGGCCCGTGATGCCCTACTGGTTGAAATTTCTGTCGTGGCTGCTGAAATTCAGGCTTAATATAGTTTTATATCGATAGGGCAATGAATCGATTTAGATCTCAGATTCATTGTTACCCATTAGCATTCAATTCCCTCAAGTAGCCTCAGGCTACTTGAGTCTTTCTGGAATAACCACCGGTAGGTTAATTCGTTTGGCTATTACTGTGCGACCATAATAAAGATTGAAAAAACTCGCGCTTTCATGAGCGGTGATAAGGTAACCGCTTGATAATTTATATGAGCAAGAACGTGACTTTTTGATTGTAAAGTTTGATCACTTCCAAACTCACTTTTGGACAGAAACCGCTTAGAGTATTCAGTCTAAGTTGACTGATGTTGATTAGAAAAAGTATCTCAAACATTCATGACGGCCATCCTTAACTAAGCTGTGAAGAATCGGCTCACGAAAGCCTAGCTTAGTATTGATTTGTGGAAGTAAACCATAAATTTTTACTGTGTTACTTACTGTTTTAGGATCAAAAGATTGCTTATGAATAAGTTTTTCAAGATTGATAGTAATAGTATTGATATCATCCTTAATTGATTCGGCTTTTGGCGTTAATTCATAGCCATATTTCTTACGAACCAATAACTCATCATCAAACAGCATTCTCATTTTTTGGAGTGTACGACTAACTGACGATTGATTCATGTTTAATGACATCGCCGTATTTGAAACGTGCTTCTCTTCTAGTAAATGCTTTAATACGAAAAGTAGGTTTAAATCTATTTGGGAAAGATTCATAAGCTTATAATGTCCAGAATAAAAATCACTTGTAATATTTTATGTGTTGAACTTAATTTTAGATTTCAATTAATTACATATATAGTAAGTGATAATCAAACCTCAATTTAAAAAATATACTAACTATGCTGCTCTCTGTAATCAGCTTCAATTTTTTGTAATATATCCAAGAATTCTTTCAAATGTTGATGCATTAATTTCTCAGCTTCAACAGCATCTTGATTGATCACTGCTTGAACTAAATCGTCATGCAGGCCAGCAGGATGAATTTCATCTGTATCAGGTTTAATTCTATGTGCAATTTTTGCGACTAATTGAATTAAAGATTTATCTATTGCTGTCAAAAAACGATTTCCACACATATCTGCAAGTATGTAATGAACTTGGCTCCTCAAAGAAACCGTTTCAGGATACTCCAGTGAATCATTTTCTCTAGCACAAGCCTCTAAAAGTAAATCTTTAAATTCATCTGTGCATTTTTCTGCTGCTAACCGAGCAACCATAGGCTCTATTTCAAGTCTTGCTTCACAAATTTCTTTGAACGACATTTGATTTAGAAAAAACAAATCTTTTGTTGCGGTAGTTAGGCGCTCGAAGGTCATTTGCTTTACAAAAGCGCCACCGGTTGCCCCCTGTTTTATTTCAACTAATCCATGAGCCTCTAGAGCCTTAATTGATTCTCTTACTACCGTGCGACTAACGCTAAATGTTTCGATCAGTTCACGCTCTGAAGGTAACTTGTCACCAGCAAGGTACTGACTATCGAAAATAGCTGCTTTTAATTGATTGAAAACCTCATCAGAGGCCTTTACTTGCTTGATTGGAGTGAAGTTGCTCAAGATAAACCCTTAAAAATTATTCAAACTCAATAATATCACATCCATATTTATTGAGGAGAGCCATCGATAACATATCTCTCTGACCAAGATGTTAAATAATTGCTACTTCCTAGCGAGATAAGTATAAAAAAACAACATTAACTAGACAGTTTTTGTTGCTAAAACTTTATTTTAGTGAGCTCACACTGAAAACAGCTGAATCTGTGACCCTTTTTACAACTTCATATCAACAAAGTGTACTTACAAAATTAAATGTCATACATTTCACCAATCAAATGTCATATATTTGATATTTTAGAAGGGAGATGAAGTTTGAACAATATCAAGCTACCGCAAAGCCCTAAATTCTTAAGCTGGTAAACAAAAATCCAATGCGGTTATAAGCGCATTTAATGTGTTGTTAATGATGATAACCACAGGTAATCGCAGGGTGGAAGGAGTATGAAAATGAGTAAGAACAAAACACCAGAAAGCAAAGTCATGGATCAATATACAAGCCATGTATTGCACAATGGTATTTCACGCCGAAGCTTTCTGTCACGCGCAGCAATGGGGACAGGGGCTGTTGCATTTACAGGGTTAACAGGTGTCGGAGCGCAAGCTGCTACGGCAAATAATATGGAATATGTTGCTAAAAGCTCAGATGGTGGCGCAACTTTAGACTTCATGCCAAAACCAAAACCGATCAAAGACAGTCAAATGTCTTCTACACAAACTTTTGATGTCGTGGTTGTCGGTGCCGGTGCTTCAGGCGTACCTGCTGCATTATCTGCTGCAGAAAATGGCGCTAAAGTTGCTGTACTACAAAAGCAAGCTATTGTGGTCTCCCAAGGTAACACTGGTTCAGGCCTAGATTTACCTAATTGTGACAAAGCTGCTGTCGAAGCAATGGTAGCTCGTCTTATGAGTGACAGCGCGCATCGTTGTAGCCCAGACCTTTTAAGAGAGTGGGCTTACAATTCTGGCGAAGCGGTTTCATGGGTAATCGATCGAGCTAAAAAAGGTGGTGCACAAGTTGTAGATCAAGGTACTGGTCCACAGCATGGAATTCATGGTGTTACTGAGCATAAGCTTAACTTCATCACATCATATTTTGGACCTAAACCATATACCACTGGTGATGGTATGCGCGATCTTGCTAAAACAGCAGAAAAAGCTGGTGTTGAGTTCTTCTTTAACACGCCTGCTAACCAACTTATTCAAGATGCTTCTGGCAAAGTCATTGGTGTAATTGCACAAAACCGCGATGGTTCTTACCACAAGTTCATGGCTAAAAAAGGCGTCATTCTTTCAGCAGGTGATTACCAAAACAATAAAGCCATGTGCGACTTCTTTATCCCAGATTTAAAGAACTTTGAACGTAAGCAAATGGACCGTAATGGCGATGGTTTCTCCATGGTTTACTGGGCTGGCGGTGTTATCGAACCTATTGGTCACACTAAAATGTTGCATGATTTTGATGCTGGTCCGGCGTCAATGTGTGATATGCCTTTCCTTGCAGTTAACCGTAAAGGAAATCGTTTTGTCAATGAAACTGTCGCAATGTCATTGATGAACAACTATTTACGTGATGCAGAAAATGCGGGGCATTACTCTCAGGTATTTGACTCTAACTACATGGAACAAGCTGCAGATTGGCCAGGAAAGCTTTACTCGCCTGAGCAAATGAAAAAGTACATGCCAGAAGACCCTGCTGAGAAAAAAGGTGTTTATGCATCATTAACTAATACTTACTCAGCTAACACACTAGAAGAGCTAGCAGTAAAACTTGAATGCGATCCTAAAACATTCGTTGCCAATGTTAAGCGTTATAACGAACTGTGCAAAACAGGAATGGATGACGACTTTGGTAAGCCTTCGTCAAAAATGGTGCCAGTTCTTAAGCCTCCTTTTTACGGTATTCACCGACGCATGCGCGTTTCAACCCTTTGTTCAGGAATGCTAGTCGATAAGAACCATCAAGCACTTGATGCTGATGGCAATAAGATTGGCGGCCTATTTGTCATTGGCAACATGGCTGGCGGTTTTTACGGTGGTGTTGATTACCCACTTACCGTTTTCGGTTTGTCTCTAGGTCGTTGTTACACATTTGGTTATTTAGCCGGAAAGTATGTGGCAAAGCTTTAGTGCATTAACGAACAACAAAGTGGATGCCTGATTTTAGGCAGTCTACCAAATAGAAAAACGGAACTAAAAAATGAAAAAATTAACAATCCACAACATGATGTTTTCTCTTGTATTGAGCATATTTGCAAGTAACGCAATGGCTAATGATGCCCCGTTGTTAGAAGTTACTCATAAAGACGCAGGTCTTGAGTGCAATGACTGTCACGCTAAAAACAAAAAAGAAGAAGTCCGTATGACTCAATGTTTAGCATGTCATGACACTGCTGATTTAGCAGAAACAACAGCTGACTTTGAACCAACAAACCCACATAAGAATCGCCATTTCGATACTGAAACCAATTGTAATTACTGTCATCACCAACACAAAGAGTCGGAAAACTATTGTGTTGGTTGTCATCAACGTTTTGATTTTGTGACCCCGTAATCAATCGACGAAATGTTTTAGCTCATTGAGTCAAAAATAATCAAAGTTATACAAGGATGATAAAAATGAACACAAAATTACTTCCATTAGTCGCAGCATGTTTAGTGGCTAGTTCTGCTCATTCAGCTGAGCCTATTGCTAACCTATTTAATGACGCGACCTTTAAAGGCCAGCTACAACTGTTTGATTTCCAGAGAGACTTCGATGGTGAAAGCGCCGACAGACGTGACACTTCATTTGGCGGGCTTTTTTACTTGCGATCAGGTGAAACTAATGGTGTTAGCTTCGGCGGCTCATTTGCCTCAGCGAACCCTATTTGGGACACCGATGACGCTATTTACGGTTTAGTTGGTGGTGGCGCTCCTGGTAGTGCAAAAGAAAGAGAATCGGTTAATCGTTTACAAGAGTATTTTGTCAGCGGTAATTGGTACGACACAAAAATTACAGTTGGTGCTCAAGAGTTACGGACTCCAATGATGAACCCCTTTCCTTTGAGAGCGATTCCTTTCACTTACCGTGGCGCAAGTGTTAAAAACACCTCAATCGATAACTTAGCAATTACAGCACTGTATATAACAGATTATATGGGCTGGACTGCTGAAGAATTTGGTAGTGTAGCAGACGGTGTAAAAAGCGAATTTGCCCGTAAGGGAGTTGTCGTAGATGTAGAAGATAACCCAATGCTAGCTTTGGGCTTTGACTATACCTTGCCATTTGAACAGGTTAAAACTAAAGCAAGCATTTGGCACTACACCATGGAAGATGTGTATAACCAAACCTATTTTAAACTCAATATGAGTGGTGACTTAGGCGCGACGAATTGGTATTTCAAACCTTCTTATTTAAAACAAGACTCACAAGGTAGCCTTAATAGTACAGAAGCAGAGTTTGATACATATCAAGCTGGTTTTCATCTTGGGATGAAATGGAATGGTTTTGATGCAACTGTAAAGTATGTCACAACGGGTGAAGGCGACATCGTGGCTCCTTTTGGTGACGAGAAGGTCATCATTCAACAGGTTGTTCAGTCAGCTAGAGCAAATGAAGATGCATACGCTGCTCAACTAGCGTATCGCTTTGCACCGAGTTCTGCACTCAAAGGAGTAAGCGCATACTTAAATTATGCTAGCTACGAAGTCGATGGTGATGCAAGCAAAGACATCGACGAAACTGACATATCCGTACGTTACGATATGAACGAATATGTGGAAGGTTTGAGCCTGCGTGCTCGTCACGCCATTGTTAATTATGCGACTGGCGATGACCTCACGGACACACGTTTTTACGTTTACTACAAGTTCGAAATCTAAACCCCAATTTCATCATCATATATCCCCATAGCAAAGGGCCGTCTCCCTGCGGCCCTTTTTTTAATCTAATAATAGGAGTTTCTCATGAATAAGAAACTAAGCACTATTGCGCTTTCAATTGCGGTGTCGCTTTCTATCAGCGGTTGTAATAGTAGTGATAACGATACGACAAGTTTACCCATACTTGGAGAAGCGAAACCAGCGGAGCTGTTAGATTGCAGCGAACTTGTAGACAAGTTTTCGTTTACGGATACCGTTATTAATTCTGCCGAATTAGTTGAAGCAGGTGACATTGATTATGATGGCCGCGGACAAATTTTCAAAGCACCAGCTCATTGTATCCTTACTGGCAAAATGGAAGAACGTTTAGGTAAAGGACTTAAAGGCAGCGAAAATCAAGAATACGCAATCAGTTTTGAAGTACGTTTGCCAGTCGACTGGAATGGTCGCTTTTTATATCAAGCAAATGGTGGTTTAGACGGTCGTGTGAACAAAGCTGTTGGTCGGTTTTTGGTTACAGATGCCTATGACGCTAGTGCGTTAAATAAAGGTTTTGCTGTTATCAGTTCAGATGCTGGGCATGAGGGTTATGGTGAGCAATATTTTGGCTTAGATAATCAAGCTCGCATTAACTACGGCTATGAAGCTGTTGAAAAGTTAACGCCAATGGCAAAATCATTGATTTCAGAGGCCTATGGCAAAGAGCCTGACCGATCATACTTTGCAGGTTGTTCAAACGGTGGTCGTCACACAATGGTTGCCGCCACTCGTTACCCTGAAATGTACGACGGCTTCTTGGTGGGAAACCCTGGTCATAATCTGCCAAAAGCTGCAGTATCTCAACTCTATGGTGTGCAACAGCTTGAAACTTTAATCGACGCTGATACACCGCTTACGACAGCAGCAGAAATTACAACAGCTGTAACAAGCACTGTAACTGCGGAAGAATATAGCTTGTTGGCATCTAGTGTTGCAGCAAAATGTGATGCATTAGATGGTGCGACTGACGGTATTATTGGTGATTTAATGGGTTGCCAGGAAGCGTTTGATATCGAACGTGATGTGCCGTTATGCTCATCAGAGCGAGATGGAACCTGCTTGACTGCAGCGCAAAAGTTAGCGTTAAGTAACATTATGGCAGGACCACAAACTTCAGCAGGCGAAGCTATTTATATTAACTTCCCTTACGATACCGGTATCGGTGCAAGTGGTTGGGCAAGTTGGGAAATGACAAATGCCTTTAGTCGTGATGCAGGCACTGTAGCGACAGTATTCTCTACTCCACCAGTGGAGTTTGAAGACTATAACACTTTTGGTGATGCAGGATTAATCGAAGCATATAATTATTCTGTTGCACTGGACATGGATGACGCCAACGAACTTATTCATGCAACAACGAGCGAATTTCCTGAGTCGTCTATGTCATTTATGTCAACTGGTGACGAAACAAAATATGATACGCTTCGCGATCGCGGGGCAAAAATGATTGTACTTCATGGAACTTCAGATCCTGTCTTTTCTGTTAACCAAACCATTGATTGGTATAAATCTGTTGATGAGGCGAATGCTGGTAATGCTGAAGAATTTGCTAAGTTGTTTTTGATCCCTGGTATGAACCATTGTGGGAGTGGCCCTTCTACAGACCAAGTAAATACAATTCTTGATGATATTGTTGCTTGGGTTGAAACTGGAACTGCGCCAGAATCTATAATAGCTAATGTGCGTGAAGCTAATAGTGAATTACCTGAAAACTGGGCTAAAGATCGCTCACACCCTCTTTGTCCTTTCCCACAAGTTTCTACCTACGATGGCAGCGGTGATATCGACAGTGCTGAAAGCTTCAGCTGTAAATAACCCTAAAGCTAGTTTTTAAACCATCATCAATATTTAACTTTTAAACGTTTATAAAGCTCTGTTTATCCAATAGAGCTTTCTAAAGCAATCTCATTCACTTAACCAAAATAATGTATTAAGACGCTGAGATAATTTTTGGCAATGGCTACTGTTTTAAAATACTTATTATTAAAAATTAATCATCACTAACAAACTTTTGGACATAAACGAGTTACCCGTTTATGTTTTGTACTTCATCTATATTGGCTAAATTACTTAAGACCATCACTTCAATCTAATTCATTGCCTGCCGCAGGCTCTTGTGCAAGCACTACTGTGACACGCTACAAGTTCATCCCTGAATGCTCGGCCATGACGTCCATGTCATGGACGGTCACAGCCGCGCTTACACCGGAATTTTCATTTCTTCGATTTAACTTTATTCGCGTTAACTTAAAAATAAAAAGATACAAATCTAAAAGGCACCATTTGAATTGAGGACGTTGAAGAAAATAGCGTGAGCCTGACAGGACGTCAGGCTAGCTTTCGTCGGGCCATGGACGGCCCATCGGAAGCGTTAGCATTTTCGAATAAGGCCGAAGCAGTCTACAAGCGAGGTTGATAGCTGGATCAATCCCCGTTGAAAATATGCGCTTTTCTGCATTTTTCGATAGGGGCGGCAGGGTGTTCCAAGAGGGTATTGCTGTTGATACCCTCTTGGTCGGGTGTGGGTGGAAAACCCACGACCTTAATCCAAACGGAGTTTGGAAATTTACGCTCTAAATCAGGTGTGGGCGAAACGCCACGACCCTGATTTAGATTTTTATCCAAATCTAGAAATCATTAGCTAAGTAAAGCTACTAACAAGTTTTGGGGCAGAAACGAGTTACCCGTTTCTGTTTTGTACTCCATCTATATTGGCTCAATTACTTAAGACCATCACTTAAATCTAATCCATTGCCTGCCGCAGGCTCTTGTGCAAGCACTATTGTGACACGCTGCAAGTACGTCCCTGTAAGCTCGGCCATGACGTCCATGTCATGGACGGTCACAGCCGCGCTTACACCGGAATTTTCATTTCTTCGATTTAACTTTATTCGCGTCAACTTAAAAATAAAAAAGATACAAATCTAAAAGGCACCATTTGAATTGAGGACGCAGAGAAAATAGCGTGAGCCTGACAGGACGTCAGGCTAGCTTTCGTTGGGCCATGGACGGCCCGTCGGAAGTGTTAGCATTTTCGAATAAGGCCGAAGCAGTCTACAAGCGAGGTTGAAAGCTGGATCAATCCCGGTTTTAAATATGCGCTTTTCAGCATTTTTCGTTTGGGGCGGCAGGGTGATCCAAGAGGGTATTGCTGTTGATACCCTTTTGGTCAGGTGTGGGCGAAGCGTCACGACTTTGATTTTTTTCAAACGATAACTTCAAAATTTGAAATAATTTTTGGGGGGCAGAATGTGTTAGTTTTTAACTGGCTTCCTCACCAAAAAGTATCAAATAATATTATAAATTATCAAACACTATTAAGAGTTACCAAACGTTAATATAAACTCACAATTAGCTCATTATCCCCTTCTTAATTTGAGTATCAATGAACTGTAATTAAGATATTCATCGCTTGTTATCCGTGCTTATACGATTAAGCCTCCTTGCATCCTAGGATCAGATGGCATTGAACTGATATACTGCCCGCTTGATTTTTGGGAGGACCAATGGACGTATCATCATTATTAGATGGCTTAAACGAAATGCAACGCGAAGCCGTAGGGGCACCGCTTTCTAGCATGCTGGTTTTGGCTGGCGCAGGCAGTGGTAAAACGCGGGTATTAACCCATCGTATTGCTTGGCTAATGCAGGTTGAACAACAAAGTCCATACTCCATTCTAGCGGTAACCTTTACCAATAAAGCGGCGGCAGAAATGCGCGAACGTGTGGAAAAGGTCGTTGGCACAAACATGGGCCGCATGTGGATCGGTACCTTCCATGGATTAGCGCATCGATTGTTGCGTACCCATTATCAAGATGCGAATTTACCGCAAAGCTTTCAGATCATTGATTCTGACGACCAATTACGTCTACTAAAACGTATCCTTAAAAGTCTAAATTTAGACGAAAAACAGTATCCTCCTCGTCAATGCCAAGGCTATATCAATGGTAAAAAAGACCAAGGATTACGTCCTAAGCATATCGATGCGGGCAATTTCCCCATTGAGAAAAACCTTTTAAATATCTACAAAATTTACCAAGAGTCATGCGATCGCGCAGGCTTGGTGGATTTTGCTGAAATCTTATTGCGCGCCCATGAGTTATGGCTCAATAAACCACACGTATTGGCGCACTATCAAGAACGTTTTAAGCATATTTTGGTGGACGAATTCCAAGATACCAATGCGATTCAGTATGCCTGGATCAGAGTGTTAGCAGGTAAGTCAGCCAATGTGATGATTGTGGGTGATGACGATCAATCTATTTACGGTTGGCGTGGTGCTCAAGTTGAGAACTTACACCGTTTCTTAACTGACTTTCCTGGTTCAAATACGGTTAGACTGGAGCAGAATTATCGCTCAACAGCCAATATCTTGAATGCCTCGAATGAACTCATTGCTAATAATCCTGAGCGTCTAGGGAAAAAACTGTGGACCGAAGATAAAGCCGGTGAGCCCATCGCCATTTATTGCGCCTTTAATGAGATGGATGAAGCGCGTTTTATTGTCGGAAAAATGGCTGAATGGCATGCAAAAGGGGGCAATCTAGCTGATTGTGCGATTTTATATCGCTCAAATGCACAGTCACGTGTCCTTGAGGAAGCGCTGTTACATAAAGGCTTAGCTTACCGAATCTATGGTGGTTTGCGTTTCTTCGAACGCCAAGAAATTAAAGATGCCATGGGCTATATGCGACTCATTAATAACAAAGATGACGACGCAGCCTTTGAAAGAGTGGTGAATACACCAACCCGTGGTATCGGTAATCGTACTTTAGAAATTATTCGCTCAACGGCTCGCCAGCAAGAAATGACCATGTGGCAAGCCAGTGTGCGATTAATGGAAGAGAAAGTATTAACTGGCCGTGCGGCGAATGCCGTTAATGGCTTCATGGATTTAGTGATTGGTATGCGCACCGACACCAGTGACATGAGTTTATATAGCATGGCTGATACTGTGATCCAGCGTTCTGGTTTGCGCGCCATGTATGAGGCTGAAAAGGGCGAAAAAGCCCAGTCTCGCGTAGAAAACTTAAATGAATTAGTCACGGCTGCGCGCAGCTTTGAGATGCCAGAAGAGCTGGAAGATATGGGCGAGCTAAATGCCTTTTTATCTCATGCCGCACTTGAGGCAGGTGAAGGGCAAGCGGATAAGTTTACCGATGCGGTGCAGCTTATGACTTTGCATTCGGCTAAAGGTCTTGAGTTTCCAGTGGTCTTTATGGCGGGCGTTGAAGAAGGGATCTTCCCAAGTAAAATGGCATTGGATGAAGGCGATCGTTTAGATGAAGAACGCCGCTTATGTTATGTGGGTATGACCCGCGCAATGCAAAAACTGTACATCAGTTACGCTGAATCTCGTCGCATTTATGGCCGTGAAGATTACGCCAGTCCTTCTCGTTTTATTGGTGAAATTCCATCGGAATATGTGGAAGAAATTCGCATGAAAGCGTCGGTATCAGCACCAGCGATGAGCAGCCGATTTAACGTGCCTCGCCAGTCAATCGCCAATGACAGTGGCTTTAAAGTGGGACAAAAAGTGAAACACTTTAAATTTGGTCAAGGCATAGTGACTGACTTTGAAGGCACAGCCGATAAAGCCCGAGTACAAGTTAATTTTACTGATTTTGGCAGCAAATGGTTATTAGTCTCTTTAGCCAAATTGGAAGCGTGTTAATAGAGAAAGTGAGCCGTTTTCTGTTTGATATCATTTGTTGATATCGATCAAGCAATTGCCATTAGAATAAGCTTTAATGGCTTTTGCTGATTAATTCAATTTTCAGCGTGTTAGATTATTATTTTGGCCAACACATAATAAAGAACGTCATGACAGTGTGACTAATAAGAAGTGAATAAACTTCAAATGCGGGAGTGAAGTTAGCCATGGCAGTATCCTCATGGACGCTAAAAGAGAAAATTTCGATTTACCAACGTTTAACACGTTTAGACAGACCCATTGGGACTTTGTTGCTCATGTGGCCATGCCTTATGGCACTGATATTAGCGGCTGGTGGTATGCCGGATGTAAAGGTACTGGTTATCTTTGTATTTGGGGTGTTTATCATGCGCGCTTGTGGCTGTGTGATTAATGACTTTGCCGACCGAAAACTCGATGCCCATGTCGAGCGGACTAAACACCGCCCTTTAGCTTCAGGTGAAGTCAGCAGTAAAGAAGCCTTATTGCTATTTGTGGTGATGGCATTAATCGCCTTTAGCTTAGTACTGTTTTTAAACCCGCTGGTGGTTAAGCTTTCTGTGGTGGGGATCATTCTCACCATCATGTATCCGTTTATGAAACGGGTCACCAATATGCCACAGATGTTTTTAGGCATTGTTTGGAGCTGGTCAATCCCCATGGCCTATGCCGCCCAACTGGGTTATGTCCCCATTGAAGCATGGTGGCTATTTGCGGCTAACTGGTGCTGGACAGTCGCATACGACACCATGTATGCCATGGTGGATAGAGATGATGACTTAAAAGTCGGTATCAAATCGACAGCAATTTTATTCGGTCGCTACGATAGAGAATGGATTGCACTGTTTCAACTGGCTGCGTTAGTGTGTTTCATCTGTGCAGGGTGGTCGGCTGAACGCGGCTTATTTTATGGCATTGGTATTAGCTCGTTTATTGTTTTTAGTGGCTACCAACAATGGCTAATTTACAGCCGTGAACGGGCACCTTGTTTCAAAGCTTTTTTGAATAATAACTGGGCTGGATTTGCCTTGTTCGTTGCACTCGCTGCTGATTATATGTTGCCCTACTAATTTAGTGTAAAAACGGTACAATAGCCTGAATAATAGCTGGGTCAATCAGAGGCTCAGCATTAATCAATAGCGCTAAAACAACATCAACAAGGATAGCTGATGCACACTTTTTTATTGCTGGTTGTGGCGGTAATGGGGTTATGTTTATCAACCTTACCGACGCCAGCAAAGGCAAATGATGCCTTTTCCATTCCTAATACAAGCTCCATTACGCTAGAAGACTCAGACCGAAGCTATAAGGTGTTTATTAAGCTGCCTAATAGCTATCAAGAGAACGATCCCGCTCAGTATTACCCTGTGGTCTATATGACTGATGCCATGTACAACTTTCAAGTAGTTTCAGGTGTTACTCGATTACCAATGAATATGCGCAATATGCAGCAAGCGATTTTAGTGGGGATCGATTGGCAAGAGGGTATGAGCCCAGCTGCAAGTCGTATTCGTGATTACACCCCAAGCTCAGATGAAAGCTGGAAGCGTAAAACCGGCGAAGCCGAACGTCATTTGCATTTTATTGCGAATAAGTTGATGCCCCATATCAACAAAACCTACCGCACTTTACCTAGCCAAAACACCTTAGTGGGTCATTCATTAGGCGGGTTATTTGGCGCCTATAGTTTACTGACCCAGCCGGATTTATTTAATAATTACTTATTGAGTAGCCCTTCTCTGTGGTTTAACGATAAACAACTGATGAAGCAGTTTCGCGGCAGTGACTTTATGCTTAAAAGCATCAATGCCAAGGTGTTTATTGCCATTGGCGAGTTTGAAACGGCTGAGCTGACTGATTTCGGTCATGATATGGTTAAAGATGCGAAGGAATTTAAAGCCATCTTAGAGCAAAAAAATAGGCTGTCGGCGACCCAAGGGGTTAATGTCAAATTACAGGTCATTGCCGAGGCAGATCACAGCATGGCATTTCCAACCGCTGCGATTCAGGGCTTAAGTTGGTTTTTGCCTCAGCAGAATAGGTTGGCTTTGCACTAATCCGCTAGCTCACGGTTTATCGTTACAAGGAGTGTATTGTGAAACGTTCGCTTAAATTTCGTTTGGGCTTTTTAGCCCTAGCCATTATCAGTTATGTCATCGGTTTTCAGGTGATGCCTGAGCAGCTTAATAGCACTTATGAAATGACGGTTATGAGTGGTATTTCTGTGCTTTATTTTCTGGTTTTACCGGTACTTTATTGGATTGCAATTATCAATATAGGTAAGCAAAAACCATGGAAAATATTGGCGATACTCAGCTTAAGCGCCTTGATGGCACGTTTGAGCTTTCCTGAAGACATTGCCAGCTACTTTGAATTTGTGATGTGGGTGCGCTATCCCATTCTTGCGGTTATTCTACTGTTTGAAATTTACTTATTATTTAGTGTGATTAAAGGTTTATGGCAAGCAAGAAAATTAAAAGGCGACCCAAGAATAAAAGCACTGAATATTAGTGACGATGAGAAAAGCCAAATGGTAGGCATGATCATGGCGGGGGAAGCGGCTAATTGGTTTTACAGTATTCCTAAGTTTAGTGCTAATCACCCCAAAGCAATGACCAATATTAAGCTACTGAGTGCCAAAGCTTGGTTCATGTGGTTAATGATTGGCTTATGTTTTATTGGCTCGACTATCGCGTATTTATTGTTAGTGGACTGGAGTGAAATAGCGGCAATTCTGGTGTCGGCTATTGTCGGTTATGGCTTTTTGACCTTTATCGCGAACTACAGAATATCTCGGCATTATTCATTGTATGTCCATGATGACAAACTGGTGATTAACAATAGTATTTGGGGGTTGTTGATGGTGAATATCGCTGACATTAAAGCGGTGACCATCACTGAAACAACCAAAACCAAGGATGAAGACATTTTGTTTGTTGGCCGTGGTGATGTCGCCAATGTGACGGTCGATTTTAACCAAACTCAACGTTATTTTGGCGCCATGGGGCAATTACCAGAGCCAATTGAGCAGCTATTACTGGTGGTGGATGAGCCACAAAAGCTACAACAAACCATCGAGCTTGCTCAATCCAACAAGGCAGACTCTGAGTCGTAAACGTTATAAAAGCAATGTTAATACTGCTTATAATTCTACCTTACTCACTATCCTATTCATTATTCTACTCACTATGCCACTCATAGAGTGGCATTTTTTTGTTTCAGGCATGAGCTAGTCCAAAGTGGTATATCAATCAGGCGGGTTTCAATAGACATCAGTATGATGATTCACCACAATTACCGAAAAACTCACAACGATTAAAAGCTATTTAAATCAATAGCTTTGTAACTAAATTGTTTCATAATATTGGTAAATGTTACAGCTATGAATAACAAGCAAGCTCTGTTTGGTCTCATCATACTCATGCTAACTCTGGTTGCTGGGAGCACTTTGCTCAGCTCTGATGGGTTGTTTCTTCGGTTACTACTAGGGTTAAGTTTAGGTTTTGCCCTTGCGAAAGGCTCTATTGGTTTTGCGGGAAGTATTAATCGTGCATATCGACGTGGTTCAACGCAACTATTACAAACCTTGATGTTTATGTTTGTTATTACGGCCTTTATCAATGCAGGCCTGTTGATGAATACCGGATACAGTCAGTTTGATCTGTGGATTAATCCAATCAACTTGGGCTTATTGCTAGGCGGGGTGATGTTTGGTGCTGGGATGAGTTTATCAAGCTGTTGCGCCACTGGCATGATGGTTGAATTTGTCAGTGATATTCCACGGGCTGCGACCACGTTAGTGTTTTTTGGCGCTGGGGTATTTTTTGGCTTTCCATTACAAAGCGGACAGGAGTGGATAACTGATACTTGGGTTTCTTCTCAAAGCTATGACGGTAAAGGAGTATTTTTACCTGACTTATTCGCTAATACGCCTTTGAATGGCTACTTTATGGCGATGGTGATTACCTGTTTATTGGCATTCATTGTCGTAGTACTTGCTAAAAAGTATGAGAGCCACCGTCGTCAGAATGGGTCGTATTTAGGCGTCGATGGCGAGCTAGCCCGCCAACAGTTAGCTCAGCAAGAAGACAAGCCCTTTAAGTTGTGGAGTGTGGAAACATATCGAGCATGGTTTGCTAGCTTATGGCAAATGCGCACCACAGCGTTAGTGATTGCAATTATATTTGGCGTCATGATGGCTAGTACGGGGTCAGGCTGGGGCGCTTCAACGCCATTTGGTATTTGGTTTGCCAAAGGACTGATGTTGTTTGGCGTAGAGCTAGAGACTATTTCAGCTATGAGTGATCGCCCTGAAGGCATGTTTACTACAGCATTTTTTGACCATGAAATATCAGTGCAGAACATGGCGATATTTTTAGGTGCGTTAATTGCGGTATTGTTTATGGGTAAGTTCCGATTTTCATTACGCTTAAATCATTCTTATAAACAGTTTGCCTTATTTGCTTTGGGCGGGTTGTTGATGGGCTTTGGCACTCGCTTTGCCAATGGTTGTAATGTGGGCGCTTTATTTACGCCAATCGCTAACTTTTCATTATCGGGTTGGGTGTATTTGGTTGTGCTGATTTTAGGCGGAATTATTGGCAATCGTTTTCAGCGCTGGGCGGTTTCTTAAAGAAATGCTTAATAGAATGTCATAATAAGTGCTCACTTAGTGATTATTTGCCATAAAAAAGCGCTCATGAGAGCGCTTTTTTGTTTTCGGCTTGGGGCTCAGCTCAAAGGGAGATCAGTTCGTAACTAATTTAGCTAAATCTGCAGGGCGATAATAAACGGATTTTAATACCTTACCTTGGCGAACCACCTTACCTGCCATTTCCACATCTTTGGCACACTTGGCAATGATAAACTCACCTTTAGTGCTACCGACAATTTCAACACCTTGCTTGGCATAATGAGCAATAGTTTCGGTGAGTTCTTGCTCGTTGCGGCACACTTTACTCATGTTACTTGAATGAACTTCATCCCAGCATTCAATGAAGTTAACTTCACGATTTTTAGCAACGGCGAGTAATAAATCTATCAAATAGCTGATCTCTAAACGATCGGTCATATTCGATGCGCCCAGGTGTACTAAACGGCCCATAAGCACATAAACAGAATCAACAATGGCATCAGCTTGTTCAACACGGCAATCTGCTTCTGCGAGCTCTGTGAGCTCTTCAATAATCAATGAAGTGTGTAGGGTATCTGCTTTGTCGTCTAGGCTAGCTGCATTTTCAATGGGCAAATCAAAGGTACTACGAAATTCTCTGATATCACGATATAAATGGTCATAAATGGGTTGGTCTAATACAGATAACTTCATTATTTATTAAGCCTAGAAAGTAGTAAATAGGCGAATATGGTAATGAATTGACAGGGCTTGTTCAAGATAAACGGCGGCCCAATTGCACAGGGACACCGTTTGTGAATAAAAAAAACCGCCTAGGATGAATCAGGGATGTTAGGCGGAGGTTAATAGACAACCTTTTGTGATGATGAAACTTTTAAATTAATTATCGATGGGCGTATTTTTCAATCAGACCATCTAAATAAGGTTGGATACCTTCATCTGTCCAATCAATGTATCCACGAACAAAGCCGACTAGGTTTCCTTTGCCGTCTAAAATAAAGCTAGCAGGCAGTAAATCTGCAGGCATGATGTAATCAACATTCTTGTCAGGATCAATCCAAGTCGCGTAATTATCAAAACCATGTTGTTCGAAAAAGGGTTTTATATCATCTGGATTTTCATCAATAGAAATTGGCACAAGTGCAAAGTCTTTATCTTGATTTCGCTCTTTAATTGCCTGCATCGCTGGGATTTCTTTGATACACGGTGCACACCAAGTTGCCCATAAGTTCACCATGACTAGCTTGCCGTGGTGTTGTGCTAAGTTGACCTTGTTTTGTTGCTGATCGCTAAAGTCAATGTCTTGAATTTTGCGCGCATTTCGCAGCTCAACAAAACGCGACATCACCATAGGTTTCTCTATTTGTTCACCCGTTTCATAGACTTTCACATCCACAGGCTTTGCAGCAGCATTAAAAGTAACGCAGCCAGTTAAAAGCAGTAACGTGATTGGCATTAATTTATTCATATTCATTCTCGTTTAAATGGAGTTTAATTGGCGTTTGGGGTTGTTTAATAATCCAAGCGATACCACCGATTATTGTGAAAAAAAACAACCCAGTTGGGATGAGCCATAAAGCTAACGTGCCTGAGTGCAGGCTAGGTTGATAGCGGATTCGTTCGCCGAAACGGGCTACCATAAAATCAATGATTTCTTGTTTGGATTGACCCTGATCGAGTTTTTGAAATATGTGCCCTTTAAGCTCGTTTGCTATTTGGGTTTCCGAATCAAATAAACTGCGATTATCAGATGCTGGGCAGCGCAGTTCTTGGGCAATTTCAAAACCAAGTTGACGTTTTTCATCAGCAGAATAATTTCGGTGGGATAATGCCTCAGAAGCCGTGACATTTTGCACGCTAAATATCAATAACACGGTTAATATGGCCACTGAAATAGGGCTGAACATGCGGTGGAGCATTCGATAGAATGGGGTCATGAGGTTGCTTCCTCTAGTCGAGATGTTTTCTGATCATTAGTGCGACATGGTGAGTGTTTTGATGCAGTGCTGTCACGGCAAGCTATGACTACCCATACGCCTGCTAACATCATCAAGATTGCGCCAATCCATAACCAATTCACCATAGGTTTGTAACTGATACGCACTAAATACTCTGTGTCGTTGAGCTGGTTGCCCATTGAGACATATAAATCTTTACCTAAGGTTGAATAGACTCCTGCAGCAGACATCTGCATGCCGTTAGTTTTAAAGGTTTGACGTTGCGGGTAGGCATAACCTACCGTCGTTTCTTCCTCATCCATAATACGAATGTTGGCTTGTAGCGCATCGTAACTGTTGGTTGAAACTTGTTGGGTGTTTTCAAATACGAAGGTATAACCTGCTAGTGTTCGCCCTTGATTAGGGCCCATGCTCAACACTTCTTCTTGCTCAAGGTTTGATACAACAGAGCCTGCAAAAATAGCCACTGCGACGCCAAGATGAGCGACACACATAGCATAAAATCGACGAGTCTGTGTTATTGAACTGGTATGAAGTTGATGCTGGATCATGGCAATGATCAATGTGAGCACTAACCAAGTTACCGACATTAATCCAATGAAAAACCATGCATTGGCTTGTTCAAACGAGTTGTTGATGATTGCTGCTAATACGATTGAGATACCTAGCAAAAACGTCGGCACTTTCAGGTTATTAGCGCTATCTTGTTGCCAACGCAGTAGAGGGGCTAGCCCCATTAATAAGCTGAGTAGTACCAGGATAGGGACAAAAATACTGTTGAAATAAGGAGCGCCTACAGAGATGGTGACGCCAGTAATAACTCGGTAAATAATCGGATAGTAACTACCTAGTAGTACCGATAAAGCAGCAATAACCAGTAACAAGTTGCCGATTAATATCAAACTATTGCGTGAAATTAAGGCAAACTTATCGGTAGATTGTATATATTGAGCCCGAGTGGCAAAAAGTGCTAAGGCGCTACCAGAAAACAGTACCAACAATAGCAGTATTGACATACCACGAGTTGGATCCGCAGCAAATGCATGAACAGATTGCACCACACCTGAGCGTACGATAAAAGTGCCCAGTAAGCTTAATGAGAATGCTAAAATAGCCAGAAACAAGGTGAGCTTTTTACATTGTCCGAAGCGTCCAGTCATCACCACTGAGTGGACTAATGCAGTGGCAACTAGCCAAGGAATAAAAGAGGCATTTTCAACCGGGTCCCAAAACCACCAACCACCCCAGCCTAGTTCGTTATATGCCCACCAAGAACCAAACGCATTACCCCCTGTTAAGAAAACCCACGCCAAAATAGCCCAAGGACGTAAATAGCGCGCATGCTGTTGTGTGAATTGTTTTCCCATGAGTGCAGCAACTGCCGCAGCGAAGCACACCGTGAGACCAACGTAACCTAGAAATAATAACGGTGGATGAATAATTAAGCCGATGTTTTGCAAGATAGGGTTGAGGTCTCGACCTTCGATAGGGAAGTTGGGTAATAACCTAACAAATGGGTTTGAGGTGAAAATGATGAATAAACTAAAGCCACAGATCACAGCTGCTAGTACTGAAATTGTTCGGATAAAGAAAGCATGATCAGCTTCATTGTTATGAGTATTGGCAATAATAACCGTCCATAACGCGATAGCACTCACCCAAAATAACATTGAGCCTTCGTGGCTGCCCCAGATAGCAGCGACTTTATAGAAAGTGGCTAACTGAGTATTAGAGTGATCAGCGACATAGGCTACTGAAAAATCATTGCTAATAAAGCTAATAGCTAAACAAATAATCGCACCTAAAAAAGCACTAATCATCATATTACTGATAGGGCGATAATAGCTAATTAAATAAGCATTACGCTTATATAAACCCACCATAGGAATAACGGCTAATAATAATGATAACGCAGCGGCTATTATTAACAGTAAATGCCCAATCTCTGGAATCATATTATTACCTATATATTGTGTGGAGGGTTTAATAATTAATATCAGTTAAATCTATTTTGTTAATGAGAAAGTTATATCAATATTAATTAGACGTTTTGTTGTCTTTAAACGACTTGTTTCTAGTGACTTATATCATCACTTAAATAAGAAGCAACTGAAGGTTATCTATGTTGAGGATATTTTTCTGTGAGGTTGATCTTAATAATTTTGCTAATTTTAATATTGAGATATTTTTATTTTGTAAAAAACATATTTATGATTTTTTATAGATAAAAAAATGGCATTTTTATATAAAAAATAAAATAAAAATATAATTATGCTGTTGTTTTTATTGGTTAATATTGTTTTTAGGTTTTGTTAGGTCTGAGGCGTTTTATGATGTGATCTAGCTCAACAAATCATTGGTTTTTATCTTTAAACTTAGTCTTGCTCAAATTAATTATATCGCTAGCTGAACTGCCAGGTTCGACTGCAACATATAAAATAATGATGATTAGGAGTGGGACAATGAAACAGGCTAAATACAAGATAGCAGCACTAAGTGTGCTAGTTTGTCTTGGCATTGTTGGCAATGCAACAGCTGCTGGTGGCAAGTATAATAGTTTGCCAGAAATGGGTAAGACAGCACAGAAAGTTATTTCAAATCCAAATGGAGATGAAGAATCAAAAGGCGTTAAAACGCTACAAGATTATATTGTTCAAGAACAAGAACTTTTTGATTATTTATTCCAGAACCATCCAGTATTTAAATACCATGAAGAAGGTAACTTAGTGGGTGATTACCACATTAGTGATCGTGGTGAAGAGTATTTAGATACAGGTAATAGCCCTAAATATAGCAAACGTGTGGGTCGTCCAAGCGCTGTTCAATATCGTTTAGGTGCTAAATCAATTCTTGACTACCCAAACAAGTTTGTTGGACCTGAAAAATGTGGTGAATGTCATGCTGTTCAATACGAAGCATGGAATCGTTCTCGTCACTCTAAAACAATTCGTTTCCCTGGTGAACATCCAGAAGTGGATAACGATTTGAACAAGACCATGTACAACACCAAAGATACCTCTATTTTGGCTGATGGTATTACGCCTGACATGATCTACGCAACTGTGGGTACACCACGTACTAAATACGGCTTCATTGATGCATGGTTAGTCCGTGGTACTTACCATATTCGTGACGGCTTATTGAGAGATGGCAGCGGTAAAATGGTCGCTGGTGGTAACCAATTCTCACGTGGTTGGGCTGAATGGTTAACACCCGAAATGGCTGCCAAAATTAACGCAGTTATCCCAGAATTTCCTGAAACTAACGATGGTAAAGCATTTGGTCTAAGTGGTTCTCACCAAGTGGGCATGAGCTCATACGGTGCGAAGTATGAAAAAGAAATGTTGTTCCAGCCTGCAAGCTCTTACTGTGAAGTGTGTCATAGCTTCAAGTTCGACTTCGAAACTAAAGATGAATACTTAGCTGCTTTAGGTGACCCTAAAAAACTACAAGAACATACCATTTCTAAAGGTATTGCTTGTGAAGAATGTCACGGAGCTGGTGGTCATCTCGATGGCGGTAATGGCGGCGGAATGCCTTCGAATTGTGAACGTTGTCACCAACGTTTTAACTTCGTTGATGAGCTAGCTGATACTGAAGAAGGCCAAGATAAACTTGAGTATGCTTTTGGTGTGAAAATGAAGTCTGCATGTCCATCATGTGGTACTGAAGGTTCGCAAATGTTCGCTTCTATGCATTATGAAAAAGGCATGCGTTGTGCGACTTGTCATGATCCACATGAAGTTACAAGCAACGATTGGAAGTCTGGTTATACCAAACCGAAAATGAAGAAAGAGTGTTCTGACTGTCACGCAGCGCAAGCTGAAATCGCAGCAAACACTAAGACTCATAGCGACCAAAGCTGTACAAGTTGTCACATGCCTAACATGGGCAGTTGTGAAAACTTCACCGCAATGCAGTTCCCTGATCAAGCTGGTTTCGACGCGGTTCGTAAGTCGCACATGTGGAAGATTGAAATCGACCCAACTCAGAAGACATTGAACCCACCAGAAGGCAAACCTCGTGAATCTACTGTGAAAGGTTGGACTGTTGCGAAGAATGCTAATGGTAATAACTACTTAGATTTAATGTGGTCTTGTGCTCGTACTGCTATCTCTGATGATAATGTCGTTAATGGTAAAGGTTGTCACAGTCAGTTCCAATCAGAACTTGACCCAAGCCTACATTACGAAGATCAACAAGAGATCTACGGCGAAGTGATGAAGTTCCAAACGCCTATCAAAGAAACTTACGCTCAAGTTGTCGGCGCTCTTGACACTATCGACCAATTATTAGAAGTGACTAAGTTATCTGTTGAAGATAAATCACAAGTTCTTCTATTGGCTGATAAAGCACAAGATGCAGTGACGCTGCTTGAAAAAGATGGTTCTTGGGGTGTCCATGGCGCGCGTTATACCCATAAACGTATTGATGCAGCACTCACTTACGTGACTCAAGCTCAAGCCATTATTAATGGTAAAAAAATGTAAAACCCTAATGGCTACTCACGTATGTGAGTAGCCATTTTTTTAATAACTCGGCGTCAGCCGATGCCGAGATATTTTGAGAGAAAACCATGAAAAAACTACTTAGCAAGATTTTGATTTCAGTATCGTTGTTCGTCGCAGTGCAAGCACAAGTGTTTGCTGGTGCGGGTGGGGATCTCATTCCAATTCCTATTAATGACATTCAGCTTAATCCGATTTCAATGCGTGAAGCTGAGTCGTTAGTGGGCAATGAAGATGTTTATTTTTTTGATGTAAACACATTGGAGTTATGGGCTGAAGGGTTTATCCCTGGTGCGGTGTACTTCAACGTGAAGAACTGGAAAAAGTTACTTCCAAAAAATAAGGATGCGGTGATGGTGTTCTACTGTGCTAACACTTTATGTACTTCAAGTGCGATGGCTGCACGAGAAACAGTAAAACTAGGTTACACAGGGGTTAGACATATGGCCGATGGAATTTACGGCTGGCGATTGTCAGGAAGAGTAACAGAATTACCTTAACCATTTTATTACCTATTTAAGACCTGATGATGTGTTGTCGCTGGGTCAATCTATTTTCCAAGAGAGAGTGCCAAATGAAATTATTAAAGAAAAGTACCTTAGCCATTGCAACGTGTATGACATTGGTTTTATCAGCAGGCAGTTTTGCTGCTCAAAACGTAGAAAGCGATGTTGAAAAACAGTCTTACAGCATGGGCGCTTCTATTGGTAATTACCTATCAAGCCAAATTTATAACCAAACGGAGCTTGGCGCTCAAATTAATGTTCAATTGGTGATTGATGGTGTGATTGATGCGCTTAAGAATGAACAAAAAATGTCTGATGAAGATGTACTGACTTACTTAAACGATCGAAGTGAACTACTTAATTTATTGAGTAGCCAAAAAATGCAACAAATTGCTCTTGAAAGTAAAAAAGCCAGTGATGCTTTCTTAGTTGAAAACAAAGCGAAAGATGGCGTTAAGGTGACGGGTTCTGGCTTGCAGTATGAAGTGATAAAAATGGGTGAAGGCAAAAAACCTAACCCTGAAGATGTGGTCACTGTGAAGTACAAAGGCACATTAGTTGATGGGACTGTATTTGATGAAACGACAGATCCAGTTCGTTTTGCATTACTGACAGCCATTGCTGGTTGGGAAGAAGGTTTACGCTTGATGCCTGAGGGCTCAACCTTTCGTTTTGCCATTCCATCTGAGCTAGCGTATGGCAAAGACGGTGCTGGTGATATTCCTGGAGATACTGCATTAATTTTTGAAGTGGAATTAGTTAAGTCTGAAGCACCGAGTGAAAACGCAAAAGGTATGGGCCTAACAGGTATGGGCATGAACGGCATGATGGGCTCTCACTAAGCTTTTACTAACAACAAGTTGTCATTGAGCGTTTGGTGATAACTCATTAATTAAATTCAAGAAAGAAGAAACACTTATGAATATTCTGGCCTTAGGTATAGCAGTATGTCTGAGTATATTTATCGGACTCTTCTGGATTCATCACAGTGTATATAACCGTAATTTGAGCAGCACTGTGATGAAACAAGCCAATAAAGTGGCTGACGGTAACAATGGCGAGCATTGCCTTAAATATGATGAATTTAAGCTTGCTGGTTCTTATCAAAGTCCATTATGGATGTCAGTCGCTGTATTGATTTTTTCATTATCTATATATGCCAGTGGAGGACATTTCCAAGGTTGGGATAAAGGTCAGGCAGATGAATCGGTGGATTACTTGATTGCAGCCAGTATTACTAAAGGGCGAGATCAAGTTCAGCAACAACCACAAAATGAATTAGCGCTTATTTCGTTAGCACAATCATATGCAGAAGGCGGTTTATATGCTGACTCTGTGACGACGCTAGATCAGTTAATTGAGCTAGTGGGTGCTGATGCTGAGTTATTAGGCATAAAAGCGACATCAATGTATTACCGAGATAGTCGTCAGTTTTTACCTGAAACCAAAATGGTCATTGATACAGCGTTGAGTTTTCAACGTGATGAGCTTAATACCAGATTGCTACTCGCAACAGATGCTTACCTTAAGGGTGAATATGTTGACGCAATAGATCACTGGCGCATCTTACTGACCAATCAAACTCAATCTTTTAATAGACAATCTATTAATAACGCAATTATGAAAGCCGAATTTAAATTAGATGAATTGAGTCGATGATTCGTCATTTGAATTTGCAGCGAACCAATAAATACCAGTCAGCGATAGCTGCACTAGGGAGGATGTTGTGAGTGAAAATATAGAAAGACGGAGGTTTCTAAAAGGTATTGGAGCTGCTTCTTTAATTCTGGGCCCTATGGGCTGTACTTCAGTTAAAGATGACAACGAAGATGCTAACAAACCTCATTACGTTATGGTGTTTGATCAAAATAAATGTGTCGGTTGTGGTGAGTGTAAAGAGGTATGTAATGTCGCAAATAACTTACCTGACGGCAAATCAAGAATGTTGATGGAACATCAATCTGGCGGTGTTGAAGGGCAAGCATGTCCACATTGTGGCAAAGAAGAGTGTAACTGCGAACGTAAGTTTGTTCGTGTTTCTTGTCAGCAATGTAAAAACGCGCCATGTGTCAGTGTATGTCCTACAGGTGCGGCACATAAAGATCCTAAAACAGGGATCGTCACCATGGACGCAAGTAAATGTGCAGGTTGTAAATACTGTATTGGCGCCTGCCCATACAATGCACGTTTTATTAATGAAGAAACTGATGTGGCTGATAATTGCGATTTCTGTTTAAACAGCAAATTATCAAAAGGTGAGTTACCAGCTTGTGTACAACAGTGTAAATATGATGCGTTGATCTTTGGTGATGCAAACGATCCAACCTCATACGTTAATAAATTATTAGCGGTGAAAGACTCTGTGCGTATGAAGCCTCAATTTGGTACTGAACCAAGCCTTCGTTACATTCCAGTTGTTAAGTTGGGGGTATAAGATGGACGGTTCAATGGAGTTTACCATGGGGCTATCTGAAGGGGTTGCATGGCCTTGGCCAATTGCTGTTTACCTTTTCTTAGCCGGTATTTCAGGTGGTTCTTTAGTGGTTGCTTTAGCAATTCGCTTTTTTAAAGGCCAAACTGAAACTACCCCACTGTATAAAGCTGCCAGCTTAATCTCGTTTGTGACGATTGCACTGGGTATGTTATGTCTGGTTTTAGACTTAACCAACCCATTGTTCTTCTGGCGTATCTTGGTGTTCTACAACTTCACATCTGTGATGTCAGTAGGGGTTATCGCTTTATGTGTGTACATCCCACTTACGGCAGTGTTGTGTCTTTATGCCTTTGAAGATGAAATCAAATCGATTCCAGCATTAAGCTTCTTGCTACCTATTATTAATATGCTTAAACCAGTTCGCAAACCTTGTGAAGTGACAGCATTAATTTTAGCGGCATCTGTATGTGCTTATACCGGTTTCTTGATTTCAGCGTTGATCCGCTTCCCACTGATTAATACTGCAGTTTTACCAGCGCTATTTATAGCGTCAGGTGTCTCAGCAGGTGCGGCTGCATCAAAAATGTTGTCGGTATTCTTGTTCAAAGAAGACATGCACAGCAGTGAACTTAAAATCCTTCATGGGGCTGAATGGCCAATCATGATTGCTGAAATTTTGTTTATCTGCATGATCGCAATGTCGCTTGCAACGGGTAATGCTGGTGCGCAATCAGCTTTTGAAGCATTTACCGCTGGTGTATGGGCAAATCTATTCTGGATTGGTGTTGTAGGTGTTGGGTTCTTAGGGCCTATCTTGCTTAACTTCGCCACAGGTAAAACCTTTAGCCATTCAGCTAAAGCATTTTACTTATCAGGATTTTGTGCCATTAGCGGCATGATGTGTTTACGCATGTTTATCCTGTATGCAGGACAAACATACGCAATTTAGTGTTGCCAGAATCACCCTTAAGCGCATATGTCTTCCCTTAGTCATTTTTAAGGGTGATTCTTTTTACTTTGTAGAGCTCGTGTTGAGTTGGAAATTTAAATGAAAAAAATCCTATCGTTATTACTACTAGTGCCATTGTTATTTGCCTGTACTCCAGACAAGGTTGGCGCAGAGGCGAGTGGTCACAGCCATGCCATACATGAGCATGATCGTTGTCATATGTGCGGCATGATGATCACAAAGTACCCTGGTCCTAAGGGGCAATTGAGCTTAAAAAACGTTGAAGTAAACCCTTCTTTTTGTTCGACACGCGATATGTTCAGCTTTTTATTACAACCAGAAAATACCCGTCAGGTGAACCAAGTTTGGGTGCATGATATGGCCAAAACAGACTGGGATAATCCCAAAGATGAATTCTTTATTGACGGTAAAACTGCGACATATGTTTATGGCACCAGTCGACAAGCGGTGATGGGCCCAGCTGTAGCCTCATTTAGTACTGAACAAGCAGCGCAAGATTTTGCCCGTGAGTTTGGTGGGGCTGTATTGAAGTTTGACGACATTACTATTGAATTATTAGGCGAGAATATGAGCCATCATTAAGCCTATAAAAACAAAGGTGTTAGCTTGGTAAAGTATTAATGTTCTTAATTTACTAAAAGTCATTAGCTAAGCAAATTCAGATAATTGGTTAGATGAAAGTGAGAAAGTCCATGGGTAAATTTGTATTGATTTGGTGGTGGATTATTGGTGTATTTACTGCACCTATTACGCTTGCTGATTCAATGGAAATAAATGTTAATCCACTAGTCAAATCTGTTTTATTGCAAGAGATTATTGACGACGCGAGTGCTCATGACAGCATTGCTTTGAGTAATCAAACCTATCTTGGTAATGCGATTATTAATAAGCCCCTCACATTAATCGGTCATCCCAGGTCAATTATTGATGCTCAAGGTCAAGGTAGTGCCATTACGATCGCCAGCAATGACGTCAATATTAAGCAATTAAATATTCTCAACTGGGGAGACGATCAATATGAACTGAATGCAGGCATATTGATTAATGATGGCATGACTAACATTGTCATCACAGACAATGTACTCACAGGCGATGGTTTTGGCATACGCGCCGATAATACTCAGCATATTGAAATTTCTCACAACCTGATTAGCGGCGACGCTGAACGCTTTGTATTGGATAGAGGCGATGGTATTTATCTAAAACGTGTGGATCATGCTGTTATCAATGGCAATGTTATTAAAGATGTAAGAGATGGCGTGTATCTAGAATCAGGTAAACACAGTTTAGTCACCAATAATCAATTTTCTAAGCAGCAATACGGTATTCATTACATGTATACCGAAGATGACGAAGCCTTTAATAATGCAGCCACAAAAGTCGATGGTGGTTACGCATTAATGAACTCTAAGCGGATTAATCTACATCATAATCAAGTTAATGGTGCTGCGATATTTGGTGTGTTGCTAAACATGACCAATGACTCAGACGTTCATGCCAATCATGTGAATAATATCGTTAATGCAAACCCTAAAATGCCAACGGGCGATGAAGGTAAAAGCATGTTCATTTATGGCGCCCGTGATAACCGTGTTTATAACAATGAATTTGCTAAGAGCGAAATTGGTATTTATATGGCGATGGGCGGCGAAGGCAATCAAATATATCGTAACCAGTTTATTAATAATCAAGCTCATGTGAAGTATGTCGGCGATACGATTGTTGAATGGAGTCATAAAGAACAAGGGAATTATTGGAGCGGTTTTATCGGTTGGGATCGAACAGGTGATGGGTTTAGCGAGCAAGCTTATCAGCCAAGCGATCATTTAGATCGTTTGTATTGGCTTTATCCTGAAGCGCATTTTTTATTGAAAAGTCCTGTGGCTTCTTTGCTGCGCTGGACTCAGCAGCAATTTCAAATTATGCCGGAAGCAGGTGTGATGGATAGCTTTCCAATGATGAGTCCGGCTGCAAAATCCAGTATTGGTTATGCCGCTGAACTAGCAGATTATCCATATGTAAATTCAAACATAGTTTCAACAATTCAGTCTTCTGAGCATTCGTTAAATAAGTAGGTTTTTATGCCAAGAAATTCAGTTATTCAGGTTCAGAACCTCATTAAACAGTACGGTGAATTTACTGCCGTAGGCAATATCAGTTTACAGGTACATGCGGGGGAAACGTTAGCATTGCTAGGGCACAATGGTGCAGGTAAATCTAGCCTGATAAAAATGCTGTTAGGCATAGTAAAACCCACATCGGGCCAAATTACCATGATGGGTAAAACGGTGACTCATGAGAAAGATCGCCGTCAGATCAATCTAGGTTACCTACCTGAAAATATCAGTTTATATGAAAAGCTCACCGGCAAAGAGGTGTTGAATTATTTTGCCGCGTTAAAGCGGATTGATAAATCAAAAGTTCTACAAGTACTGGAAGAGTTTGGCCTTGAGCATGCGCAAGATAATCCGGTTAAAAGCTATTCAAAAGGCATGAAGCAGCGTCTAGGTTTTGCCCAAGCAATATTGTCATCTCCTGATATTTTATTACTTGATGAACCTACAGTTGGACTTGATCCACAGGCCTCACTGTTTATGTATCAAAAGATTGATGAACTCAAACGCCAAGGTTGCGCCATTGTAGTGTGTACCCATGAGCTGGCAGTTGTTGAAGATAATATTGATCGTGCTTTTATTATGGCTAACGGCATGGAATTAGCCTCTGGCTGTGTAGAGACGTTGCGCCAATTAACAGACTTAAAAGTGTTGTTTAAAGGAGAGGAAATTAATCAAGCGATAGCAGAGGATGAGTTTTTAAATACATTGGCTGTGAATAATCAATTATTGATTCATCAGGTAGATAAGCCAAGAGTCATGCAGTATCTCACGCAGCATTGTGGCGTTTATAACTTCTCTATTGAAGAACCTGGTTTAAGTGATATTTATCATCACTGCATGAATAACCGTCAGCAAAACGTTGCTTGAGGAATTATGATGTTTACACCTATTTTAACCATCGCCAGTAAAGAAATTAAAGACAACTTTCGTAATCGTTGGGTGGTGTTTATCGGTCTGATATTAACTAGTTTATCATTAATAATTTCATTTTCAGGTTCAGTTGTCACGGGTGAGTTAGCTGTTCCAGAGCTGCCAATGCTAATGGCCAGTCTAAGTTCCATTGGAGTATTTATTTTACCATTAACGGCTATTTTGTTGAGTTATGACAGTTTTATTGGTGAAGAAGAGTCTGGTACCTTGCTGTTGTTATTGTCATACCCTTTAAGCCGCAGTCAGATATTATTAGGTAAGTTTGTTGGCCATATCACTGTGCTAGCTTGCACTATTGTATTTTCTTTTGGATTAACAGCTGCACTTATTCATGTGTTTACTGGCACTGAATTGTCATTATTGTTGCCGTTGTTCTGTCATTTAGTGTTTAGCAGTATTTTACTGAGTATGTGCTTTGTATTAGTGGGTTATGTGGTGAGTTTGCAGGTGGCTGAAAAAGCTAAAGCCATTGCTATTTTATTGTTTATTTGGGTAGCGGTTGTATTGGTTTACGACCTTATTTTACTCACACTTATGGTAGCGGAAACTGTGGAGCTTTCTAGTCAACTTTTACAGGTAATGATACTGCTTAATCCAAGTGACATTTTCCGCGCTCTGATGTTAGTTGCTGCCCCTCAACAAGATACTAGCAGTAGTTTATCGTCGTTAGTTCAATTTCCTCTGTCTAACTTGTATATCGCATTAACAATATGGGTTGGGGTAATGATGTTGATTTCACAAAGTTTATTTCATCGAAAAATATTTTAACTGCAATGCTTAATTTTAGAGAATGAAATGGTTATTCATTCACAATATTAATAGCAGTAATTAACAAAAATATATTTTGAGCTATGTCTATATAAGTGTTTGTATTATCTGATTTTAAAATATTTTAAGACTGAGTCGGCAATCACATATTTTTGATAAGATATGAATTATGATTCATGTGATTTCAATTGACTCAATAGTAAAACTTTAGGTGCAGGCAGTGCTAAAAATTACTTCATATTTAACACTCGATACTTCAGCCAAGCAGCTGATTAATCATCTTAATGATGAGAAAACCAGTCTGACTTTTTCTGAAAATGCAGTATTAATTAAACTATTAGATAATAGCGAAGAAATCTGGACAAAAGAGCACCTATTGGCGGAAGGATGGCCTGATAGGGTGGTTGCGCCTACCTCATTAACTCAATGTATTAGTACATTACGCCGTAAATTAGAGCCTTTTTCTGAAATTCATTTAAAAGCTGTCGCAAGACGTGGCTACCAGCTTCATATTGATGAACGCAGTCATGTGAAAATGGTTTCTTTAACTGACTCCGGTACGATTAGAGCTGCTTTTTTAGATGTCAGCGTTATGGTCAAAATTGCTGGAGCGTTATTTGTTATTGGATTAATCATTCTTGCTTGGTATCAATGTGAGTACCATAAAGTCCTAAAAAATACCGCATTTTGGAGCAGCGACAAGCAAGTCGAACTCAATATTGGTGGTGTAAAAGAAAGCGCAACCTTATTATATAAAGATGATACAGATCAGTTGCATGAGTCGAAATGGCAAAAACATATTGCGCCTGAAAGTAATGTTGTGCTTGGACTCAAGGGCTTTAGCGCTTTCGCATTGACCAATGGAAACAATTACTCATTTGCTGCTTGTCCTGGTTATGCATTAGATGATTGTAATGGCGTTGGGATTATCAATATCAATGCGCTATCTCCAGAGCCTGCTGGCTTGAATATGCGTGAATTTGTACCGTTAACTAAAAAAATGGAAGAACGTATTCGATTTAATCGAGTGCTGATCCCAAAAGATAGCGTTGGCAATATTATCGAGCATCATTACCATGCTGACGTGTATTTTCCCGCAGCAGGTGAGAAGCTTATCCGTGGTGATTTTAGTCTCTCACTTGTCTACGACGGTGAAAAGAGTGGCCAAATCTATACTACGACCTGCATCACTGACGAAGATTGCAGCACGACGCCAATTAAATGGAAAACCCGTGGTACGTTTAATCAATATGAACAAACCATTGGCGATTATGAGGTTGACGTTTTCTATAGCAAAATAGCTCAAAAAGAGTTTATTAAGCCAGACTTCGTTACCCCGTCAGCAATGCGCTTTTACCGTGAAATCCGTCGAATGGATATTCAAGAAACCGAATTGATTTTCTTTAGAGTGCATTCCACTGAGAATACCGCTGTATGGATATTCCCTTTTATGGATGGACTTGTAGCTTGGTCTAAATATGAGAAAGTACAATTCTAGCCATTAGTTTAGCGTACTGAATAATTGAGTTTTAGTGCGAAGAAATAATGGGGGTAAACAAAAAGCCGACTAAAATAGTCGGCTTTTTAATGGGTAAATCAATTAGGCTTATTTGATAAATGCGAAGGCATCACCATAAAGGTGAGCTTCATCAACGCCCATTTCACGAAAGACTTCACGTGCTGCACCAACCATATCAAAACGGCCTGCAATGTAGATGTCGTAACCCACTAAGCTGACATAGTCTTGCTTAATTTGCTCAAGCAAATTGGCTTGTTTGCCATTCCAGTTAGCAGGTGCTTCTTCGACAACAGGCACAAACTCTAACCAGTTGTGATCAGCGTGCCATTGACGGGCAATCGCTTGATAGTACATTGCATCTTCAGTGCGGCAGCCCCAATAGAATTGAGTTGCTACTGTTTGACCTAACGCGATTTGATTTTCAATGATGCTTTTGATGTAAGAGAAACCTGTACCACCAGCTACCATAATACGTGGACGTTGGCTTTCAACGCGTAAAAAAGCATTACCTGCTGGGGCTTCAATGTCTATGTATTCATCATTTTTTAGACGCTCTACCACTTGCATTGGGTAGCTTTCAGAAACAGCAGCGCCGATATGCAGCTCAAGCAGTTCTGCATTTGGTGCAGATGCTATTGAGAAAGGACGTTTGTCTTTTTCTCCCATCACGATCGATAAGTATTGCCCAGCTTGGAACTCAAAAGCCGCTTCAGGCTTAAGAAATACCTGAAAAACTGCGTCATTAAACGCGGTGACTTTTTCAACTTTACAGCGAATGGTGTTCATCTAACGTCCTTTATGACCCTTTCTGAGAAGGGTTATTTTCTTTTTATATGTGGGTTCTAGGTCAAGCTAGTGTGATATAGATCACCATTATAGCGTTGGAGTGTCATCAATACCTAATTCTTCCCAAATATGATCAATCTTTTCTTTCACTTTGGTGTCCATCACTATCGGCGTACCCCATTCTCTGTCAGTTTCGCCAGGCCATTTGTTAGTGGCATCTAAGCCCATTTTTGAGCCTAATCCAGCCACTGGTGAAGCGAAATCTAAGTAATCGATTGGGGTGTTATCTACCATCACAGTGTCACGGGTTGGGTCCATACGGGTAGTAATAGCCCAAATGACATCTTGCCAATCGCGGCAGTTCACGTCTTCATCTACAATGATGATGAACTTAGTGTACATAAACTGACGTAAGAATGACCAAGCGCCCATCATCACGCGTTTAGCATGACCTGCATATTGCTTACGAATCGAAATCACTGCCATACGGTACGAGCAGCCCTCTGGCGGTAAGTAGAAATCGATTATTTCAGGGTATTGCTTACGCAAAATTGGCACGAATACTTCGTTCAGTGCAACCCCGAGCATTGCAGGTTCATCAGGTGGACGACCTGTGTAGGTGCTGTGATAAATAGCATCTTTACGTTGGGTCATATGGGTGACAGTAAAGACTGGGAACTTGTCTGTTTCGTTATAGTAGCCTGTGTGATCACCATAAGGACCTTCTTCAGCCATTTCTTCTGGGTCAATATAACCTTCTAAAATGATTTCGCTGGTAGCGGGGACTTCTAAGTCGCAACTTAATGCTTTACAGACTTCAGTGCGTTCACCGCGCAATAGGCCGGCAAAGGCATACTCACTCATTGAATCTGGTACAGGAGTAACGGCGCCTAGAATGGTCACAGGATCTGCGCCTAGAGCTACAACAACAGGGTAGCGCTCACCTGGGTGTTTTTCTTTAAAATCTTTAAAGTCTAACGCGCCACCACGATGGTCAAGCCAGCGCATAATAAGCTTATTTTTACCGAGTAGTTGCTGGCGATAAATACCTAGGTTTTGGCGTTTCTGACGTGGCCCTTTAGTGATGGTCAGGCCCCATGTTACTAATGGAGCGATATCCCCAGGCCAGCAGTGTTGAACTGGTAATTTGGTTAAATCCACATCGTCACCGGTAATAACCACTTCCTGACATGGAGGGTTACGCACGGTTTTAGGCGGCATGTTCAAGGCTTGCTTGAATTTAGGGATTTTAGCAATCGCGTCTTTAAAGCCACTAGGTGGTTCTGGCTCTTTTAAAAACGCCAGCAATTCACCGACTTCACGCAGCGCTAATGGATCTTCTTTACCCAATGCCATGGCCACACGTTTAGGTGTACCAAACAGGTTAACTAGCACTGGCATGCTGTTATCTGTTGGGTTTTCAAAAAGCAGGGCTGGACCACCAGATCGTAATACACGATCGGCAATTTCTGTCATTTCTAGATTGGGATCAACAGGATAACTAATACGTTTTAGTTCACCGTTGGTTTCTAGGTGATCGATAAAGCTACGTAAATCCTTAAAACTCATGGCTTATTCACTCTATTGTTAATCGCTCTTTGGGGCGCACTATAGCATTTTTATAATATTGGGTTAAGCCAAGATTATTAGTAGGACGGAATTTTGAGGTAAACTGAAATGAGTAAAGTTTGCCCGTTTCTTCATGTGAGTTTTTGTTTGAACCCAATTGTCAGGTAAGTGGGAATGAGCTGAAGAAACTAAGGAGTAATAGTATGACTGATAAACATGATGACCGAAAGCTTTTGCACCGTAGGCTTTACGGTTTAATAATACTCACGCCTCTTTTACTAACTGTGTATTCAAGTGCTATTAATGCTGAAGTATATACTCATCATCAGCTCTCTAAAGTGGCTGCTGATGAACATTCGCGGCACGCTACAAGTTATTCGACAGGTAAGCATGTAAACGATCGGTACTCTCGCCATTCAGGATCGTCAGTGAGATGGGGTGTAGGTTATAACAATTATTGGGGCCCGAGCGTTGGTATTGGTTGGAGTAGCGGTTGGAATAATCGATGGCATAACCGCTGGGGCTATAATGGTTGGCGTTCCCCATATCGATACGATTATTATGATCGTTATTACCGTGATCGATATATGAATAATAGACCGCGCAGTAATTACGTTCAAAAAGCGACGCCGATCGAAGCGCCTAAACGTACTACAACCAGTATTGAATATGCCAAAGGACTGACTCAGCTACCAGAAAATGCGCGAGTAATTCAGCGCGATGGTCAGACTTTTTATCAATGGGATGGTAAAGAGTACTATTTTGATTGGTCTACAGAGCGTTATCTGGCAGTGAGTCAATAAACTCTTATTCCGCTAATTCTGAACAATATGATCACCAGTACCTGTGACAGTATGTTTTTAACTTAAAAATGGTGAGATGCAGATGTTATTCGAGCTGTCATTAAAAGTACCATTGAATAGAAAGGTAAAAGCCCTAATGAATCCATTTCATTAGGGCTTTTGTTGTTGCATTGTCTTACGACATTTTATCGTTACATGTTATTATTTTTATTCCCTGTAACGTACTTCAAAATAGCCGCTGTTGTTTATGGGGGCACAACAGCAATTATTAAGAATGAACTGACAAACTTGCCTGTCATTATATTTTTATTATCCCTTCCCAATCGCTTTCGCTGATGAGAAGTCAAGCAAGTTTGTCGTAGCACTTTACGCTGTGAACCTAACCTTAATTACCACTAGATCCAGCATAATAAATTGACAAGATATGTTGCTAGTTTTAACTCTCGCTGGGGATCGAAAGCTAAACAACTTATCTTGCCGAAACTGCTAATGATTATTGAGTAACTCGCTTAACTTAGTTGTTCAATAAAACATTATAAAATTGACAAGAAGAGTGACTGTTATCAGCTAATCATAACTGCCTAATATTCGCTGGGGGACGAATATTAAAGCCACTTTTCTTGCCTGAACCGCTAATGACATTTTAAGACAAACCACTCACTCATTTGCTCAAATTCTCACTGTAAAATTGACAAGAGAAGTGACTGTTATTATCTA